>JAXHVJ010000024.1:0-39351 GCA_034189235.1 Pseudomonadota bacterium | reverse complement strand
TAACCAGACGCAGGTTGGCCTCAACCATCTCTTTCTTGGCGCGGCGGGCTTTGGCTTCGCCGATGGAAACGCGGCGGTTGATTTCCTTGATGTCGGCTACTTCCAGGTCCACTTCGGTCTGGATGTTATTGATGCGCTTTTGCAGCCGAACGATTTCGTCCTGGCGCTCGCCGATTGCGGCTGCGTAAGGCTTCTTGCTCCTGGCGATCTTGCCTGCCCAGTCCAGGTTGACCTCGTTGCCCGGGAAGGATTTAATGAAGTCCTTGCGCGGCATTTTGCAGTCGCGTACGCAGATCTGCATGATGGCGCGCTCGTTCTCACGCACCAGGTCGTTGGTGGAGCGAACGACGTTCACCAGTTCCTCGAAGGCCTTGTTGGCCAGTTTGAACGGTGCGAAAACCTTGCCGAGCTCGTTCAGCGCATCCTGGGTCTTCTGGTCGGAACGGCCATACTTTTCCAGGGCCTTTTCAGCGGCGTCCAGTTTCTCTTTCAGGAGCTCGAAACGCAGCCGGGTCTCTTCCGGATCCGGGCCGTTGTCGTTGTCGTCATCGCTGGAGCTGTCGTCGTCATCCGAATCGTCGGAACCAGTGTCCTCAGCGCTGGTTCCTTCCGAAGCCGCGGGTTCTTCGCCCATGAACGGCTTCGCATCATCCGGGTCCAGGAAACCGGTGACGATGTCGCTGATACGGCCCTCGTTCTCGATGATGCGGTCGTAAGCCTGGATCACTGTCCCGACGGTGCCGGGGAAGTGGGCTACGGCGGCCATCACATCCCGGATACCTTCTTCGATGCGTTTGGCAATAACGATCTCGCCTTCGCGGGTCAGCAGTTCCACGGTGCCCATTTCACGCATGTACATGCGGACGGGGTCGGTGGTGCGGCCGGCGTCGGTTTCCACGGCGGCGAGTGCGGCGGCAGCTTCGGCTGCGGCGGCTTCGTCGGCGGTGGAATCACCTTCGGTCATCAACAGGGTATCGGCGTCGGGAGTTTCCTCGCACACCTGGATACCCATGTCGTTAATCATGCGGATGATGTCTTCGACCTGATCGGGGTCGGCGATGTCCTCCGGGAGATGGTCGTTTACCTCGGCGTAAGTCAGGTAACCTTGTTCCTTGCCTCGTGCAATGAGGTCTTTCAAACGTGATTTTTGCGAATTGCCTGACATAGACACCCTGTGAACTCGCTTTTTAAAGGAAAAAAGTTAAACAGCCATTATAGCTGTCGCATGGTTGCTCTGCCACCGACTGTTTAGATTGTGGCCAAGCGGTTAAGTTTCAAGTGCGGTTATCCCTGAGTTCCGCCGCTCAGCTCCCGAAGCTCGTTGCGTTCCTCGGCAGAGAGGTCGGCAAAATTCCTCAGCAGTGTTGCCAGCCGTTGCTGGCGCGAGGTTTCCTCGCTCGGGCTGATCAGCTCGCGGGCCGAGGCCAGCGTGCTTTCCCGAGAGGGGATGTGCTCGATACCATCAAACAGGTGGTAGAACCGGTCCCTGGCCTGTGGATCCAGTGCCAGCGCACCTATCAGCTTGCGGCGATCCCGGATCCCGCTGTCCAGGATCCAGGCAGCCAGGCCCATCGCCTGGGGAAACTGCCGCGATTGCCGGGCCAGTTCGCTGACCTCGGTCGCCAGTTCCGGCGCTTGTACCAGCGCCAGGCAGAGCGTGCTGTCCTTGTTGAGTCTGACGTCCACCCGCTGTTCTGTCGTCCGGTCCCGGTACTCGCCGTTTCGCCATTTGTCCCGCGGCCGGGGCTGGCGGTTCTGCCATTGGTTACGGCCTCCGCATAAGCGCAGCATTTCCTGCCACATGGCATCCCGGAGGGTGCTGCGGGGCATTTTGTTCAGCAACGGTTCAACCCGTGCGCGCAGCTCCCCGCGATGTTCCGGTAACTGCAGGTCCAGCCCCTCGCCCTGCCGGTCAAACAGATAGCGGGACAGTGGCGTGGCGCCTTCAATCCGTTTCTGGAACGCTTCCGTGCCTTCCTTGCGGATCAGCGTGTCCGGATCCTCGCCCTCCGGAAGCATCAGGAACTGCAGATGCAGTCCATCTGCCAACAGTTCCAGGGCATTCTCCATGGCCCGGTCTGCGGCCCGGAAGCCGGCGTTATCACCGTCAAAGCAGAACACCACATGCCGCACCTGCTTCAGCAGTGCCTGCAGGCTGTCCTGGTTGGTGGCGGTGCCAAGTGTGGCAACCGCGTAATCGATGCCGTACTGGGCCAGGGCGATGACGTCCATGTAGCCTTCCACCACCAGGAGCTTGTCCAGTTGGCGTATGGCCTGGCGGGCCTCGAACAGCCCGTAGATCTCCCGGCTCTTGTGAAAAACATCCGACTCCGGGGAGTTGATGTACTTGGCTTTGTCATCCCCCAGGGTCCGCCCTCCAAAAGCCACGGTCCGGCCCCGGGTATTGCGGATCGGGAACATCACCCGGTTGCGGAACAGGTCTCTCGGGCGCCCGTACCGGTCCGATACTGTGCCGGTCTCGATCAAGGGGCCTTTCAGGTCCTGTGTCGCCGCGTCGTAGAGCGCTGTCCCGGTACCGGGGGCGTAGCCCAGTTGGTAGCGTTCGATGATCACGTCGTCCAGCCCGCGCTGCCTGAGGTAGTCCAGGGCATAGTTGCCGGCGGGGCTACCCAGGGCATTGCGGTAGAACTGGCTGGCGAAGTCGAGCGCGTCGGTCAGGGTCCGGGCCTGCTGCATTTCCTGGCGCGCAGCCCGGTCGTAGGGCACTTCCAGCCCGGCCCGCCTGGCGAGTTCTTCCACCGCCTCGGTAAAGCCCAGGCCTTCGAATTCCCGCACAAAACTGATGGCATCGCCATGGGCGCCACAGCCGAAGCAGTGATAGAAGCCCTTGTCCGGTCGCACGTTGAAGGATGGTGTTTTTTCATCGTGGAAGGGACAGCGGGCCTTGTAGTTGGCGCCGGCTTTCCTGAGGGTGATCCGGGACCCGATCAGTTCCGCAAGGTCAATGCGGTCCAGCAGGTCTTCAACGAAGCGTTGAGGGATCAGTCCACTCATGGAAACTCCAGGTCTGCCGGCTCGTCAGTGCCGGTACTTCAGGTGTTGGCCATAGCCAAAAATGCCGCCGAAACCAGGCCTCGGCGGCATTTTCAATCGCTCTGTGCAGCCTGTTGCTGACAGGCAATCAGTGCTTTGCAGTCAAGCGGCGTCTGGCTGTAGCTTAGTACAGACGCTCGAACTTGCGCTGTTCCCGCTGAAGCTTCTTGAGATGACGCTTAACGGCAGCGGCTGCTTTGCGCTTGCGAACAGCAGTCGGCTTCTCGTAGTGCTCACGACGACGCACTTCAGAAAGTACGCCGGCCTTTTCGCAGGAACGCTTGAAGCGACGCAGTGCTACGTCAAACGGTTCATTCTCTTTCACTTTAACAGCTGGCATTCGAAAATCACCTACCTGATAGATTCGGTTTTCATTTGCTCCGCACGGCGATGCCTGTGCGGCTCGATACCTGGTCAGATTGGCTAAAACTCGACCAGTGCATAATTTAGGCCGGCAATAATAGCGCCTGGACGATGGCAAGGTCAATGTTTGTTCGATGAAACTGCCTTCCGGTTTCGGGTTTCTGCTAAAATGCGCTCCGTTCTCATTCACGGTAATCTGACGCGGCCCCATTCTATGTTGATTCTCGGTATTGAAACCTCCTGTGACGAAACCGGCGTGGCCCTGTTTGACACTGACAAGGGTTTGCTCGCTCACGCCCTGTTCAGTCAGATCGACATGCATGCGGACTACGGCGGTGTTGTGCCGGAACTGGCATCCCGGGACCATGTGCGCAAGCTGCTGCCCCTGTGTGATCAGGTGATGGCGGAAGCCGGGTGCACCCGCAAGGATATCGGTGGTATTGCCTATACCGCCGGCCCCGGGCTGGTGGGTGCGCTCATGGTGGGTGGCTCGGTGGCCCATGCCCTGGGCTTTGCCCTGGGTGTGCCGGTACTGGGTGTTCATCACATGGAGGGGCACCTACTCGCGCCGATGCTGGAGGATAACCCGCCGGCGTTCCCGTTTGTGGCATTGCTGGTCTCCGGTGGCCACACCCAACTGGTCCGGGTCGATGGTATCGGTGAGTACGGGATGCTGGGTGAATCGGTGGATGATGCCGCCGGCGAGGCCTTTGACAAGGCCGCCAAGATGCTGGGTCTGGATTACCCGGGTGGCCCCCGTGTCGCCGCCCTGGCGGAGAAAGGGGTACCTGACCGTTACCGGTTTCCCCGTCCGATGACGGATCGGCCAGGCCTGGATTTCAGTTTCAGCGGGCTCAAGACCTATACCCTCAATACGGTGAACGCAGCCATTGATGCTGGTGAATTTTCCGGGCAGGTGAAGGCCGACATCGCCCTGGCATTCGAGGCTGCAGTGGTTGATACCCTGACCATCAAATGCCGCCGGGCGCTGGAACAGACCGGCTGCAGGCGCCTGGTGATTGCCGGTGGTGTCAGTGCCAACAAGCGCCTGCGGGCCGGCCTCGAGAAAATGGCGCAAAAGCTCCGTGCCCATGTGTTCTACGCCCGCCCGGAATTCTGTACCGATAACGGCGCCATGATTGCCTACACCGGGGCCCGGCGGATGCTGGCTGGCCAGCAGGATGGCGAGCGTATCTTGGCCGTGCCCCGGTGGCCCATGAATACCCTGCCGCCGATTGCTGAGCCGCGGGCCAACGGGCTGGTGGACTAAGGAGCGGGTCAGAATCCGGATTCCCGCCCCTGGGCGAGCCGGATCAGGTTATTGCGGTGCCGCACCACGATCAGGATGGTAAGCAGCCCGAACAGGAGCAAGGTTTCCGGCTCGATCAGGGCGCTGATCAGCGGGCCGAAGGAGATCGCCACCAGCGAGGCCAGAGCCGAGATACGCCAGCGCCACATCACGCCGGCCCAGATGGCCGCCATGATCAGGGTTGTGACTGGCGCCAGTGCCAGGCCGGCGCCCAGTGCGGTGGCCACCCCTTTGCCGCCCTTGAACCGGTAGAATAGCGGGATCATGTGGCCGGTGACCGCGCACAGGGCAACTATCGCCTGCGCGATCACCGAGAGCCCGGCAACGTGGGTGATCCACACCGGCAACCAGCCTTTGAAGGCATCGAGGGCAAGGGTGGCCAGCGCCGGAGCCCGGCCGCCGTTACGATAGACATTGGTGGCGCCGGGGTTGCCTGATCCAAGGGCCCGCGGGTCGGGCAGTTTCCATAGCCGGCACACCGGCAGCGCGAACAGAACCGAGCCGAACAGGTAGGCAAAGGTGCAAAGGGCAACGGTGGCAACGGCTGGGCTGGTCGGATCCATGGCGTCAGTCCGGAGGCGGAGACGAATCGGTGTAATCTGTGCGAAAATGCCGGCCCCGTTTGTCACTGACCAGCCTGGTCACAGTATCCGGTGGTTGTGTGCATTTCAATCAGCAAAGAGTGGAAGACTCCGGGAGATCCCCTTGGCAGACAGTGTCCTGATCGAAGATCTGGCGGTGGAAACCGTTATTGGCGTTTATGACTGGGAGCGGGACGTGACCCAGCAGATTCTGATCGATCTCGACATGGCCTGGGATAACCGTGCGCCGGGTCAGTCCGACGATGTTGCCGATGCCCTGGATTACGCCGCGGTCTGTGCGGGGGTGACCCGGTGTCTGCAGGAGCTGAAACCGCAGTTGCTTGAACGGGCGGCTGAAGTACTGGCGGATTTTCTTATCAGGGAGTTCGGGGTTGGGCAGCTGACGCTGACCCTGCGCAAGCCCGGTGCGGTACCGGCGGCCCGGTCAGTGGGTGTGCGGATCGAACGGGGAAGCAAACGATGACGGCAACAGCCCGGGTCTATATCAGCATCGGTACCAATACCGATCGGGAACGTTACGTGACCGCAGCACTGGATGCACTGGCGGACTGGTTCGGTGACCTGCAGATTTCCCCGGTGTATGAAAGCGAATCGGTCGGTTTTGACAGTTCCCCCTTCCTGAACCTGGTGGTGGGGGTGGATACCGACCTCAGTGTTGGTGAGCTGTCACGGCGCTTCAAGCGGCTGGAGGCCGAGAACGGCCGCCGGCGCGATGTGCCGAAATTCAGTGCCCGGACCCTGGACCTGGATATCCTGACCTACGGTGACCGTACCGGCATCGTTGATGGCGTTGAACTGCCCCGGGGCGAGATTCTGAAGAATGCCTTCGTACTGCGCCCACTGGCGGATACCGCCCCGGATGCGGTGCACCCTGTCTGCGGCAAGAGTTATCGGGATCTCTGGCAGGCCTATGACACCGGCCAGAAGCTCTGGCCGGTGGACTTCATCTGGCGGGGCCGGAAAATCTCAGAGGCCGTTGGCTGAGCGGAACTTGCGGATCAGCTGGTCGGTGGAGCTGTCACCGGCGGTGCTGATGGCGTCCTGGCTCAGCAGTTTGGGCAGAATACTCTGGCCCAGCTGCTTGCCCAGCTCCACCCCCCACTGGTCAAACGAATCCACGTCCCAGATCACGCCCTGAACAAAGGTCCGGTGCTCATAGAGTGCAATCAGGGCCCCCACGGTTGCCGGCGCCACTTTCTCCATGATCAGTGTATTGCTTGGTTTGTTACCGGGAATCACCTTGTGGGGCGCGAGGGCTTCAACGGCTTTCTCATCCAGGCCCTCTGCCGCCAGTTCCGCCCGGGCTTCGGCCAGGGTCTTGCCGGCCATCATCGCCCGGGACTGGCTGAGGCAATTGGCAAACAGGTCCGCGTGATGGGTTGCGACCGGATTGTGGGTCTTCAGGGGAATGATGAAGTCCGCGGGAATCAGCCGGGTGCCCTGGTGGATCAATTGGTGATAGGCATGCTGGCCATTGGAGCCGACACCACCCCAGAGCACCGGGCCGGTCTGGTAATCCACGGGTTGCCCTGTCTCGGTCACGCTCTTGCCGTTGCTCTCCATGTCCAGTTGCTGCAGGTGGTCCGGCAGGCTGCGCAGATAATGATCGTAGGGCAGGATGGCGTGGGTCCCGGCACCCCAGAAATTGTTGTACCAGACACTGAGCAGGCCCATGACCACCGGCAGGTTGTGCTCCAGCGGTGCTTCCCGGAAGTGGCGGTCCATGGCGTGGGCGCCGGCCAGCAGGGCCCGGAAGTTGTCCATGCCGATGGTGAGGGCCACGGGCAGGCCGATGGCTGACCAGAGGGAGTAGCGGCCACCGACCCAGTCCCACATGGGGAAAACATTGTCGGCATCAATACCGAAGTCCCCGGCTGCCGGAACGTTGGCGGTAACCGCCATGAAATGCCGGGCGATGGCGGCTTCATCACCGCCGTTGTCCAGGAACCACTGCCGCGCCACCTTGCTGTTTTCCAGGGTTTCCCGGGTGCGGAAGGACTTGGACTGGATCAGGAACAGGGTGGTTTCCGGATTCACCTGGCGGAGCGTCTCGCAGATATCGGTGCCGTCGATGTTGGCGACATAGTGGCACCGTATGCTGCCTTGCCAGAAGGGCTGAAGCGATTCTCCCACCAGCTTGGGGCCAAGGTAGGAGCCCCCGATTCCGATGCTGACCACATCCGTGAAGGCCCTGCCACGGAAGCCGGTCCTCGATGCATCCAGAATGTCATTGACGAAGGCCTCCATGCGGTCCAGGGTCTGTTGCACCTCGGCGACCACATCCACGCCCTCAACCAGGATGGGTTCATTCCCCGGATGGCGCAGGGCCGTATGCAGGGCTGGCCGGTTTTCCGTGACGTTCACCTTGTCACCGCTGAGAAGCTTATTGCGCCGTTCTTCCAGGCGGCAGCTGCGAGCCAGGGCCATCAGTTCGGTCAGGGCCTCGTCCGTGAGCAGGTTCTTGGAGAAGTCCAGGGCCAGGCCGGCACCTTCGATAAAGTACCGGCTGGCCCTGTCCGGATCCTGCGCGAAGAGTTCCCGCATGGTCACGCTTCGCAGCTTGTCCCGCCGCTCGTTCAGTGCCTGCCATTCGGGTTTTGAGGTCAGTAGTTCCGGGTGTTCGGGCATCAGGGATTCCTTTTCCTTGTATGAGAGTCAGCGGGTCACCGACAGGTTGTCGATCAACCGGGTGGTGCCCAGGAAGGCGGCCACCAGGATGGTCAGCTCATGGTCGTCCGGTGATGCCGGCTTGAGCGTAAGGCTGTTCACGATGTTGAAATAATCCGGTCGCAAGCCGGCAGCGCTCAGTGACTGCTCAGCTTCGCTTTCCAGCGTGTGGAAGTCACTGCGACCATTGGCGAGTTTTTCGGCGGTGGCTTCCAGCGTCCGGAATACGACCGGTGCGATCTTGCGTTCCTCCTCAGAGAGGTAGCCATTGCGGGAGCTTTTGGCCAGGCCGTTGTCCTCCCGGACGGTGGGGGCACCGATGATTTCCACGGGCATGAACAGGTCACGGGTCATCTTTCGGATCACGGCGAGTTGCTGGAAATCCTTCTCGCCAAAGACCGCCAGGTCCGGTTGCACCATGTTGAACAGCATGGTGACAACGGTCGCGACTCCCTCGAAGTGCCCGGGGCGGCTGGCACCGCAATGGCCGTCACTGACTTCCGGCACGATCACCTTGGTCTGCCGGGCCAGGCCCTCGGGGTAGATTTCCTCCACCGGCGGTGCGAACACCAGGGTGTTGCCGGCGGATTCGAGCTTTTCCTGGTCTTCCGCGAGGGTACGCGGATACTTGTCCAGGTCCTCGTTGGCTCCGAACTGCATCGGGTTGACGAAGATGGTGGTTACTACCACGTCCGCCGACTCGGCTGCTTTACGCACCAGGGATATATGCCCCTCATGCAGGTTGCCCATGGTAGGGACCAGCCCGATGGTTTTGTCCTGCCGGCGGTAGCCGCGCAGGATGGTGCGGAGTTCTTTGAGCGAATGGATGGTTCTCATGCCTTGAACGTATGCTCCTCGGACGGGAAAGTACGGTCGCGGACCTGCCGGACGTATGCAGCAAGAGCCTCCTGTACGGATTCGGTCCCGGCCAGGAAGTTTTTCACAAAACGCGGCTTGCGGCCGGGGGTCAGTCCCAGCATATCATGCACCACCAGCACCTGGCCGTCGGTGTCAGAACCGGCGCCAATGCCGATCACCGGCGCCTTGACGGCCTGGGTGATACGAGCCGCCAGCGGCGCGGGCACGCATTCAAGCAGGATGATGTCGGCACCGGCTTCTTCGAGTTCACAGGCGTGTTCGATCATCATCTCGGCCGCTTTCTCGTCCCGGCCCTGGACCTTGTAACCACCGAACTTGTTGACGAACTGCGGAGTCAGGCCCAGATGGACGCAGACAGGAACGCCTCGTTCACTCAGTGCGCTGATGGTGTTCTTCATCCAGTCCGTGCCTTCCAGTTTGACCATGTGTGCCCCGGCACGCATCAGCTTCGCAGCGTTCTCCAGAGCTGCCTCCACCGTGCCATAGGACATGAACGGCATATCGGCCATGATCAGCGAGCCGCGGTTGCCCCTGGCCACGCAGCTGGTGTGGTACACCATCTGATCCATGGTGACCGGCAGGGTGCTGTCATTACCCTGGAGCACCATGCCCAGGGAGTCGCCGATCAGGATGACATCAACGCCGGCTTCGCTGACGAGCTGGGCAAAGGTCGCGTCATAGGAGGTCAGGGCAGAGAAAGCCTCGCCGTTCTGCTTGTATTCCCGCAGGGTATTGATGGTAACAGCCATAGAATCCTAGCCTTTTGGGTGGATGGGCGTGGACTGCGCCGTGGATCCGACATTCAGGTGCTAAGAGTAATCCGGGGGTATGCCTGAGGCAATAGTATCACGGAGCGTCGGGAATCGGGGGTGCCCTGGTTTCACTCCGGAGCAAAGGGCTCACGCGGGATCGGCTGCAACTTGCGAAGGCCGTTGTCCGGGCAGGTTTGCCTGAGCTCGGCCACTTTGCGGCCGTCCGGCAGGGTCAGGTCGGGATTGAGATCCAGCAGTGGCTGGAGGGCGAAATCACGGTTGGCCAGCTCGCGGTGGGGTACCACAAGCCGTTCGTCGTCCTGCGTTTCCTGCCCGAATAGCAGGATATCCAGATCCAGGGTTCGCGGTCCCCAGTGACGCAGGCGCTCCCGGCCGTGAGCCTGCTCTATGGCCTGCAGGTGATCCAGGAGGGCATGGGGTGTCAGATCTGTCCTGAGCCACACGGCGCCATTGACGAAGTCCGGCTGATCCCGGGGACCTACCGGCCGGCTGGCATAGAAGGGGGATTGGGCGACCAATGTGGTTTGTGGCAGTGCCGCGAGCTCGGCAACTGCCCGGGCCAGCTGGGCAGTGGGGTTCTCCATATTGCTGCCCAGCCCGATAAACACATCCGTGGTCATTGCGCGGCCGGGCGCTTCACCGGTTTGCGACGGCGGCGGCGTTTTTTCGGAGCGTCGCTGTCCAGTTGGGACAGCATGCGTTCCTGGCCGCGCTCATCCGCCTGCTGGAACTCGGTCCACCATTGCCCCAGTCCCGGTTCGATCTCGCCGGCCGCTTCGCGCACCAGCAGGAAGTCGTAGGCTGCCCGGAAGCGGGGGTGGGCCATGGTGACGAAGGCCCGTTTGCCGTGGCGTCGTGGCAGGCGCATCTGCAGTTCCCAGATTTCCTTCATGGGGCCGGAGAAGCGCTTGGGTATGGAGGTGGCCTGCACCTGGCGGCCGATGACCTTGCCGATGGCACCGTGGAGAGCTGGTTGAACCGGGTCGCCGTTATCCTGGCGGCGGCGCCACTCGGCCTGAAGGGCGGGCCAGAGCATGGCGGCAAACATGAAATAGGGGGTGACAGACTTGCCCTGGGCGATCCGCGTGTCGGTGTTGCGCAGGGCCTGGCGGATCAGGTCGTCCGGCTCGCCGGCCTCGATGGCCTTCGCTGTTTCCGGGAATAGCGGTGCCAGCAGGTCGTACTCGTTGAGCAGGTCGTAGGTTTTCTCGCCATGGCCCGCAGAAAACAGCTTCAATACCTCGTCGAACAATCGCGCCGGCGGTATGTGGCTGAGCAGCGGAGCCAGTTCGCGGATCGGCGCCTCGGTTTCCGGTTCGATCTCGAAGTCCAGCCTGGCGGCAAAGCGGACGGCCCGGAGCATGCGCACGGGGTCTTCCCGGTAACGGGTTTCCGGATCGCCGATCAGGCGGATCTGCCGGTTGCGCAGGTCGTCGATGCCATTGGCATAGTCGATCACGGTGAAGTCGCGGATGCAATAATACAGGGCGTTAACCGTGAAATCCCGACGCAGCGCGTCTTCTTCCTGGCTGCCGTACACGTTGTCCCGCAGCAGCAGGCCGTGCTCGCTGGTCCTGCGATCGTCGTCAGTGCTGTCGTCATCGGCGCCGTTGGCATTGCCGCGGAAGGTGGTGACTTCAATGATCTCCCGGCCGAACACCACGTGGACAATGCGGAAGCGGCGACCGATCAGGCGCGAGTTGCGGAACAGGTCGTGGACTTCTTCCGGGGTGGCATTGGTGGCGATGTCGAAATCTTTCGGTTTGCCGCCGAGCAGGATGTCTCGGACGCTGCCGCCGACCAGGTAGGCCTCGTAACCGGATTTGTTCAGGCGATGCAGGACTTTCCTGGCCGGCTCGCTGATCACGGAACGCGAAACATTGTGCTGGTCCCGGGGGATCTCCCGCCGCTGGTAGGTACGAGGCTTTTTCCGTCCGCCCGGGATGAAGGATTTGATTTTGTCGACAAGTCGTTTAGGCATTGAAATCCGTATTTGCGGTGAGCAAAAACCGAGAGTTTAACGGTTTGGGCAGGATTTGCACACGCCAGATAATCAAAAGGCGGATCCGTTTTCACGAATCCGCCCTGAAAGTGTTGACGATCTGCATTGTTTTTATTGTTGCCGGGATTTTTCTTCGTTTTTGTACCCCACTGTATGCCTCCAAGTACGGAGGATCTCAGCAGTGCAAACGGAAAGCTTTGAATACACAGAGCGGTCAGGGACATCGGGTGAGTCTGTCAGCAGATGCTGTGTCGTCTGGAAGGCGATTCTTCTCTGCATCTACAACTCACACGTGCCGTGGGACCACTGAAAAACAAAGTACCCAAAACACTCAGTTCGCTCACGTTCTGTCTTTGTTTTTATTACCGAACGTCTTCCCGCAGCTTTTTGTATTTGTTTTGACGCTGCATTGGCCACTTCTTGTTTTTGTTGTTGTGCGCTTAATAGATTGCAGGCTGCGTGCCAGTTTTTGAAAAACGTGGATTAACAGTATCTTACGGTTTTGAAGGAAATAAGTGTTACCCCGTACTCCCGATAAGTGTTACTGAGGTCACGGTTTTTCCGAGGGGAGTGTTACCGTGGGGAACATGAGGTAACAACTGAGGCTGAGTTCATCGTTTGGCCCGGGCAGACATGAAAAAGGGGACCAACGGCCCCCCTGATCAGTTGCTGGTTTTCTTGCGCGGTATCCCCAGCCGCTGCCGTCGTTCCCACAATGACTTCCGGCTGATACCCAGCTTCTGGGCCAGCTCCGTCTCACTCATCCGGTCCTGATTCTCCAGGACGAAATGCTGGAAATAATCCTCCAGGGACAGGTCGTTGGCGGAGTCTGCATCCCGGGTAGGCGTCTGCTCGTTGTTACCCTCCACCAGGGTCTCGGGGATGTGCTCGTCACCGCCTTCGCTGTCCAGGTCGAGCAGGAATGGCGTAATCACATCCCCTTCACACAGGATGGTGGCCCGCTCTATGGCGTTCTCCAGTTCCCGGACGTTGCCCGGCCAGCTGTGCCGCTCCAGGAGTCGCATGGCTTCGGGGCTGAGATTGAGGTTCGGCTTGCCCATTTTCTCCCCCTGGCGCTTGAGGAACTTTCGTGCCAGGCCGAGGATGTCACTCTGGCGCTCGCGCAGGGGCGGAATACGAATCTGCATCACGTTCAGACGGTAGTAGAGGTCTTCCCGGAACTCGCCGGTGCGGGTCATCGCCTTCAGGTTCCGGTGGGTGGCCGCGATCATCCTCACATTGACCTTTCGGCTCTGGGTGGAGCCGACTTTACGGATCTCGTTTTCCTGCAGGACCCGGAGCAGTCGCGCCTGGGCCTCGGCCGGCAGCTCGCCGATTTCGTCCAGGAACAGGCTGCCGCCGTCGGCAGCTTCAATCAGACCGGTACGGGCAGACACGGCACCGGTGAAGGCGCCTTTTTCGTGGCCGAACAGTTCCGATTCGATCAGGCTCTCAGGAATCGCTGCACAGTTCACCGAAATCAGTGGTTTTGATGCCCGGGGGCTGAGCAGGTGCAAGGCGCGGGCGGCCAGTTCCTTACCGGTTCCCGATTCCCCCTGGATCAGTACCGTGGTTTCCGTCGGTGCTACCTTGCGGATCAGGGTGAACACCTTCTGCATGGCCTCGCACTGGCCAAACATGATGTTGGCGGGGTCGCTTTCCCGGGGGGTGTCACCGGCGCCCGTACCGCTCCCTGAGTCGCCATCGGCGGACCCCTGACGCGCCAGGATGTTCTCGACTGCTGCGACCATTTCATCATGGTCAAAGGGCTTGGCGATGTATTCGACAGCGCCCATTTTCATAGAGTCGACCGCCGAGCGCAGGCTGGCATAGCTGGTCATGATCAGCACCGGCGTGTTGGGTGCACGGTTGATCAGCTCGGTGCCGGCCGCACCCGGCAGGCGCAGGTCGGAGATGATCAGGTCAAACTGATCCGGTTCATGGTTCTGCTCGGCTTCCTCCACCGACCTGGCGTCGGCCACTTCATAGCCGGCATGCTGCAACAGCTTGCGCACGGCGGAACGAATGATGTCTTCATCTTCTACGATCAGAATGCGGGGCATAACTGTTTCAGGACCTTTCGTTCTGGCTGGCAGAGATATCGTCGGCTTCGGCCCGGTACGCCGGGAGCCTCAGGCGTACACAGGTGCCGGTCCCGGTATTCGCCGGACTCTCGACCTGGATGTTGCCATAGTGTTCCTCGACGATGCTGTACACCAGGGACAAGCCAAGGCCTGTGCCCTTGTTGGGGGCCTTGGTGGTGTAAAAGGGCTCGAAAATATGGTCGAGCTGGTCTTTCGGGATACCTGAGCCTTCATCAGTGACCTCGATAATAGCGGAGTAGCTGTCGCCGTTTCCACTGACCGTGATGGTACCACCCTCGGGTGAGGCATCCCTCGCGTTGGCGAGCAGGTTGACGAACACCTGTACCAGGCGCTGTTCATCACCAAGCACCAGCAGATCCTCGGGCACCCTGTTCAGATAGCGGATGCCCACGCCCTTGTCGCTCAACGATAGTAGATTGACCGACTCCTCTACACAGCGATGAATGGACACCGGTTCGTAGCGATTGGCGTGGGCGTGATTGCCGGTGCGCGCGAAGTTCATTAGCGACTGCAGGATGGCAGAAATACGCCTGGTCTGTTGCTGGATCTGGTCAGCGGTGTCCAGGATGTCCGGGTTGTCGGTTTCCAGTTTCAGGTTCTGGGCCAGCGAGGAGATGCCAGTGACCGGGTTGCCGATCTCATGGGCGACCCCGGCGGCCAGCCGCCCCACCGAGGCCAATCGCTCGCTGTGCATCAGTTCATCTTCCAGCAGCCGGGTTTCGGTCTGGTCTTCCACCAGGATGATGCTGCCGCCCTCGGGGTGATCCGTCCCGTTCAGCGCCGCCTTGTGCAGGTTCAGCCAGTGCGGTTTTCCCCGCAGGTCCAGCCGGTGCTTGTACCGGTGCAACTCCTCGCCCCGGTTGAAGTCCTCCAGCAACAGGTGCCAGTGCTCCGGCAGGGTCATCAGCCGGGCACCGACCACATCGTCGGCGGTAATGCCGGTCAGTTCCTCCATGGCGTGGTTCCACATGAGGATTTCCCCGTCATCACCGATGGAGCAGGCAGGAATCGGAAGGTTCTGCAGGGTCTGACGGTAATGCCGGCGCAGGTTGTCCAGCTCGCCGGCCAGACCGGTCAGCTGGTTCTGGTAGTCCCCGAGCGCGCGCTCGACATAGCGGATATCCTGGCCGGTATTGCCCCGGGCCAGCGGCTTGAAGCCCAGGTGGCGGTGCACCATGTCCCGGGCCACAGACGGGCCGAGCAGGCCGGAGAGGTTGATCTCCACCTGGTCCCGCAGGCGTCGGAGCTGGTAGGGACGGTACTCGATATTGGGCAGTTTCAGCTGTGCCAGGGCCCGTTCCACTTCCCGTCTGGCCACGTCATAACCCAGAGGGTCCGCGAGCTGGCGGATGAATTCGGTGGAGGAACTGGCCAGCAGTTCCCGTCGCTGGGGCCGGGACAGGGCGCCCAGTGAGCAGGCCAGGGCGGCACTGGTTTCCTCGGCCGAGCTGGCGCTGAGAATGGAGATCAGGCCAAAAACGGTGACATTCGCGGTGAGGCTGACAAACGTGAAAATGTGCCAGTTGCTGTAATCCGGAACCAGCGGAGCGTTGAACCAGGCCAGAGGGTTGATGGTGTGGGAGAAGGGCAGAACCAGGGTTGCCAGCCAGATAACCAGCCCGGTAACAAGGCCGGCAATCAGGCCGCGCCGGTTACCCTCTGGCCAGTAGATGACGCCCAGTGCACCGGGCAGCAGCTGGAGCATACCGGATAGCGAAATGGCACCCAGGGTGGTCAGGTCCAGATCCTGGCCCACGGTTTCATGGAACAGCAGGGCAAAGAAGATGATAACCGCGACCAGCAGGCGCTTGACCCATTGCAGCCAGCGGTAGATGTCGGCCTGGTCGCGGGGTGTCTTGACCGGCAGCACCACATGGTTGAGGATCATGCCCGCCAGCGCCAGGGTACTGACAATCATCAGGCCGCTGGCGGCGGACAGACCGGCAATATACATGAGCAGCGACAGCAGAGAGTCGTCCAGGGCCTGGGCGACGCCAAGGGCATAGAAATCCGGCTCGACCCCCACCCCCAGAGCCTGACCGCCCCAGAGAATCACGGGAACCGGCAGGGCCAGAAGCAGGAGGTACAGCGGCAGGCCCCAGCTGGCCTTGGCCAGGGATTTGGGAGACGGGTTCTCGCTGAACGCCATGTGGTACATGTGGGGAAGTACCAGGGCACCCGCGAACGACATCAGCATCAGGGCGCGCCAGCTGCCGTCATTTATCGCCAGGGTCAGGGACCCCGAGTCGGCCTTGTTGGCGGCGAGCCAGGTGTCGAGACCCTCCATGCCGTCAAAAACCCGGAACAGGATCACGCCGCCCAGGGTCAGCAGCGCGCCGACTTTCACCAGGGAATCGAAGGCGATGGCCAGTACCAGCCCCTGGTGGTTTTCCGAATTCTGGTCGCGGCGGGCGCCGAACAGGATGGCGAACAGCAGCACGATCAGGCAAAACAACAGGCTCATGGCGTTGGGGGAGATATCCGGGGCCAGAATGCTGGCAGAGGCTGCCACTGCCTGAATCTGCATGCTCAGCAGCGCCAGGATGGCGGCGCCGGAACAGAGGGTCACCAGGGTGCCAGCCCATTGGCTCCGGTAACGGTAGGCAAAGAGGTCGGCCAGCGAGGTCAGCTGGTAGGCCCTGGCGATTCGCATGATCGGATTGAGCAACACCGGTGCCAGCAGGAAGGCGCCACTGATGCCGAGGTAATAGGCCAGAAAGCCGTAACCGGTTTCAGCGGCCATGCCGATGGCGGCATAGATCGCCCAGATGCCGGCATAGACGCCAAGGCTCAGGGTGTAGACCAGGGGATGGCGTACCCACTGTTTCGGTAGCATTCCCTGTTCGGTAATCCAGGCCACACCGAAAAGCAGGAGCAGATAACCCAGGCTGGCCAATACCAGGCCGGAGGCGCTAAAACTCATTGGGATCCCGTCGCCATTCAAGCCAGAACCCGATGGCGATCAGTCCCGCCCAGATGACATAGGGGGTGTACCAGACGTTGCCTGGGGCAGTCCACCAATCCAGGATGTTGGGAGAGAAAATGTATATGGCCAGAACCAGCAGAAAGACCAGACGGTAGATGTACATCGGGCTCAAGGTCCGCACTGAAGTGTAATAAGGGCTTTATACCATGCCTGTCAGGGGGCTGTCAGGTGAATCGCCTGCCGGCGCCAGTGCCGGCAGGCCCAGGCCAGAATCTCATCGGGACTGGATGTCTGCAGTGACGCCGGTGGATCCTGCCCGAGGGCATCCAGTGCCCGGAACAGGTTCCCGGATGCCCGGTTGTCGTCAAGTGCGGGCGCGTGGGTCTGTTTGCTGAGCTTCTGTCCCTGTTCGTTGAGGATCACCGGTATGTGCAGCCACCGGGGCGGCTCGGCCCCCAGGGCCCGAAAGATCTGTTGTTGCCGGGCGGTCATGCCGAGCAGGTCCGAGCCCCGGACCACGTCGGTAATCCCCTGCTCGATATCATCCACCACCACGGCCAGTTGGTAGGCGTAGAAGCCTTCCTTGCGCAGGATGACCGGGTCGTCGATTTCCGCCTGAACTACCTGGTGTTGCGGGCCAAGCAGCCGATCCTGCCAATGGCACTGCTCGTCGTGCAGGGCAAAGCGGACGGCAAAGGGGCGGTCGCCCGGCTGGAGCCTGGCTTCCCTGCAGTGATGCGGATGCCGGCCGCCGTTGGCCTGGAGTTCCTTGCGGGTACAGGGGCAGCGATAGGCGTGTCCACTGGCCAGCAGCCGATCGATGGCGTCCTGGTAGGCGTCATGGCGCCGGGACTGGAACCGGACCGGCTCGTCCGGAAACAGGCCGTGGGCTTCCAGGCTTCGGAGAATCCGGCCGGTGGCCTCCGGAGGTTCCCGGAGCGGGTCCAGGTCTTCAATGCGAATCAGCCACTGGCCCCGGTGGGCCCGGGCTTCGACATGGCTGGCGACAGCAGTAACGAGGGAGCCGAAATGCAGTGGGCCCGTTGGGGAGGGTGCGAAACGGCCCCGGTAGTGTGGATTGGCCATGGGAAAGTCAGTCTGCCGGTCGCCTTGCGGTTACCGGCAGACAGCTGGTTTCGGGATCAGATGCCGGTCTGGCGCTCACGGATCTCGGCGAGCGTCTTGCAGTCGATGCACAGGGTGGCGGTGGGGCGGGCCTCAAGGCGGCGGATACCGATCTCGACACCACACTGATCGCAGAACCCGTAGTCGTCCTTGTCGATCCGGTCGATGGTCTGGTCGATCTTCTTGATCAGCTTGCGTTCACGATCACGGGTACGCAGTTCCAGGCTGAACTCCTCCTCCTGGGTTGCGCGATCACTGGGATCCGCGTAATTTGCCGCATCTTCCTGCATGTGGTGCATGGTGCGGTCCACTTCTTCCATCAGCTCCTGTTTCCATTGCAGAAGAAGATCCTTGAAGTGCTGCAACATCTCGGCACTCATGTATTCTTCACCCTTCTTCATTTCATAGGGGGTGAAGTTGGTAAAACGTTCGCGTGACTGTTCTGCAGTATTTGCCATTGAACCCGGCCTCGTGTTTGTACTTCACAAGAACGCTTTGCTTCCCATCGTGCACAGCCCGGAGGCTGTGCGATTGTACCCTGGATGAAGCATTCGTCCTGAATCGGGAATTTGCGGAAAATAGCAGATTAGTTACGGGGGTGCCAGCCTTGTGACACTGACTTTTTGCGGAGATAACATGAAGTTTTCTGAACCTTTGGTCGAAGGCCGGCTTATTCGCCGCTACAAGCGCTTCCTTGCGGACATACGGTTGCCCGACGGCACCGAAGTCACGGCCCATTGCCCCAATACCGGTTCCATGCGCGGCTGCCAGCCGGAAAACGCCAGGGTCTGGCTGAGCGAGAGTAACAATCCCAAGCGCAAGCTGAAGTATACCTGGGAGCTGGTGGAGACCCGGCCCGGAGTGCTGGCCTGCGTGAATACCGCCAGACCCAATGCCCAGGCCAGGCAGGCGATCGACGCCGGCGTGGTGGTTGAGCTGGCCGGGTATGCCGAATGTCGGTCGGAAGTGAGGTATGGCGGGGAGAAAAGCCGTATCGATCTGCTGCTGTCCGACCATGGCACCCGGCCCGACGCCTGGGTGGAAGTGAAGAATGTAACCCTGGACGAGGATGGGGCCGGATATTTCCCCGATGCTGTCACCACCCGTGGCCAGAAGCACCTGCGGGAGCTGATGGGGCAGGTGGCGCAGGGCGAGCGCGGGGTCCTGTTCTTCGTGGTCAATCACACCGGCATCGACGAAGTGCGGCCTGCCGACCACATTGATCCGACCTACGGCCGGCTGCTACGGGAGGCGGTTTCCGCCGGCGTCGAGGTGATCGCTTATCGGGCCGCGCTGGTGAATGATGAAGGTGGCCCTTCGGGTAGTCTGGCGCTGACCGGGGCCATTCCGGTCAATCCGGAAGCCTGATCTGCCACTGGCTGTCATGCTCCCGTCAGATATGGAAGCCTTCATTGCCTTCTCAGTGGCCCTGCAGTCTGAAATGCTGGCGGATGCGCTCCGCCACCGCCCTGGCCACATGCTCCTGATCGGTGTGCAGGTGAATGGTATGGGCCTTCTCTATCGCCGTCAGCGGTTCGAACCAGCTCTGCTGGGCGTCCAGCAGTTCCTCGGTGGCTTCGGAGGCATCGCCGGAACGACTCCGGATCCACTTCCGACGCAGGTCCTCGGGCGCTTCGCAATGCAACAGGGCAAAGGGCACGGCCTGTTCTTCGGCCACCGCAGCAAACAGATCGCGCTCGGCCTGTTTCAGGCAGGCGGCATCAACCACTACCGGAATGCCCGCGGCCAGGAGTTGGCCTGACAGCTTGGCCAGGCGCTGGTAGGTCCGGGTTGTGGCCTCCGGCGTGTAAAGGCCTTCCCCCGTGTCGGACTTGCTGTCTGCCAGCGGCCCCAGACCATGCAAACGCTTGCGCTCGACGTCGGAGCGCAGCCGGATCAGCCCCAGTTCCCCGGCCAGGGCGGAGCTGACACAGCTCTTGCCGCTCGCCGACAGGCCGGTGGTGGCCAGCAGGTACCGGGTCGGAATGATACTGTAATCCTCGGCCAGCTGCGCATAGCCCCGATAGCGCTGCATCAGTTCGGCCTTTTCCTTGTCGCCCAGATCCGGGTTGCCCATGGTAAACAGGGCAATCTTGGCCCGGACCATGGCGCGATAGGCTTTGTACAGGGGCAGCAGCGGCAGGGCTTCGAAGTCGCCCCGATATTCCAGGTAGGTGTTCAGTACCCGGTTGGCAAGGGCCGGTTCATCGCGGGATTCCAGGTCCATCAGCAGGAAAGCCAGGTCGTTGATAACGTCGATCCAGCGGAACGGCTCGTTGAACTCGATGCAGTCGAACACGGTGACTTCGTCCTCGAACACCGTGATGTTGGCCAGATGAAGGTCGCCATGGCACTCACGGACGTAGCCGTTGTCGTGGCGCCGGGCGATCAGGTCCCGGTGCCGTTCAAAGGTGGTCCGGGTCCAGGCTTCGAGGTTGTCCAGCTGGTCCAGCAGGCCCTTGTTGTCGACCAGCGGGCGGATCTGGTCAAAATTCTCCTGCATGGCAGCGTAAACCGCTTCCGGAGTGCCCAATGGCTTGTCCTCCGCAACGGGGGGCAACTGTTCGTGGAATTCCGCGGCCTGCCGGGCCACGCTGGTGAGCAGTTCCGGTGTCAGCTGACCACGTTCCTGCAGGCGGTCGAACAGCTTGTCCTGGTCGAACTGGCGCATCCGGATCGCGTACTCGAATGGTGCTCCGTCTCCGCCGATAACCGGCTGTTCCGGGGTGCCGGTGACAGGAAGCACT
The DNA here is from genome assembly GCA_034189235.1 of Pseudomonadota bacterium. Lineage (GTDB taxonomy): Bacteria > Pseudomonadota > Gammaproteobacteria > Pseudomonadales > Oleiphilaceae > Marinobacter. Next base: position 18,799 of record JAXHVJ010000024.1, on the reverse strand, counting down.
TCCAGATAGAGCTTGCTGGCCAGCCGGCGGTTGAGCCGGAGTTCTTCCTCGCAAAAGTGCTTGCGCCGCTCGAGGGTGGAGAAATCGAGGAAGCCGAAGTCCACGGGCTTCTTGATTTTGTAGGCATAGTCACCGGTGAGGATGACCTGGGAAATGTGAGTTTCGATCACCTGGAAATCCCGGACAGGGTGGTCATACAGCGCCGGATTCTGCAGTGCCTGAATCAGCGTATTGCCGGACGTCTCGCTCACGGTGTTCTCCTCGCATTCCCTGAACTCGTTGATTTTCGAAGACCTATCATAACGGGCAGATTACAGAAATAACACACAGAGGGCCTGACTTACCGGGGTGTCCGTTCGCTATAATCGCGTCATGGCAAAATCAAAGACTCCCCGTAAATCCTCCCGAAGATCCCCGAAATCCGGCCGCCGGCCCTGGTTCTGGCGCCTGTTTTTCCGGGTCTCCCTGATCGGCCTGGTGTTGCTGGCCGGCTGGATGGTGTACCTGGACGCCGTCGTCACCTCCCGTTTCGAAGGCCGCCGGTTCGAGATTCCCTCGCGGGTATACGCACGCCCTCTGGAACTGTATGACGGAGCCAGCATCACCACGGCGGCCCTGCAACGGGAGCTGGAACTCTCCGGTTTCCGGAGGGGAGACGGTAGCAAGGCCGGCAGCTACAGCCGCAGTGGTAATCGCTTCGTGATCAGCACCCGGGGCTTCCGCTTTCCGGACGGCGAGGAGCCGCGCCGTCGGATTGCCTTCGGTATCTTCGGTGACCGGGTCGGGAACTTCCGGGTCCTCAGTGGTGACCCTGCGCCGATCGTGCGTCTGGAACCGGCGCAGATCGGCGGAATCTATCCGACCCACAAGGAAGACCGCATCCTGGTCGAGCTGGATCAGGTGCCCGGGCTGCTGCCGGCAACCCTGATGGCGGTGGAAGACCAGCATTTCTACGATCATTTCGGTATCGCGCCCCTGTCCATCGCCCGGGCCATGCTGGCCAATATCCGCGCGGGAGAGGTCGTGCAGGGGGGCAGTACCCTGACCCAGCAGTTGGTGAAGAACTTCTTCCTGACCCGTGAGCAGACCCTGTTGCGCAAGGGTAACGAAGCGCTGATGTCGATGCTGCTGGAATGGCATTACGAGAAAGACGATATCCTTGAAACCTATCTGAACGAAGTTTACCTGGGGCAGGCGGGTACCCGTAGCATCAACGGCTTTGGTCTGGCCAGTCAGTTCTATTTCGGGGAGTCCCTGAACAGCCTTGAGATTCACCAGATCGCCCTGCTGGTGGGGATGGTCAAGGGGCCCAGCTACTACAATCCCCGCCGCAATCCTGAACGGGCCACCGAGCGCCGTAACCTGGTGATCTCCGAGATGGAAAAGGCCGGGCTGGTTGATCCGGGGCAGGCGGCCCGGGCCCGGGGATTGCCTCTGGGCGTCAGCGAACAGCCTTCCTACTCGGAGAACCGTTACCCGGCCTACATTGATCTGGTGCGTCGGCACCTGGCCCGGGATTACCGGGAGGAAGATCTGCGCAGCGAAGGCCTAAGGATTTTCACCACCCTCAATCCGGCCATCCAGTATGCGGCCGAATACGCAGTGAAAGAGACCGTGCCCAGGCTTGCCAGCGGGGAAGTCCGGAAAGCCCTGGAGGCCGCCCTGGTGGTGACCGCCAAGGACAGCGGCGAAGTGTTGGCCCTGGTAGGCGGCAAGGACCCGGGGTTTGCGGGCTTCAACCGGGCACTGGATGCCGAGCGGCCAATCGGTTCCCTGATCAAGCCGTTCATCTATCTCTCGGCTCTGGCTCAGCCGGACCGCTACACGCTGATTTCGCCAGTCAACGACAAATCCTTCGTACTGGAGTTTGACGACGGCCGTCGCTGGGAACCCCGTAACTACGACAAGAAGGAGCGGGGTGAGGTGCCCCTGCATGAGGCCCTGTCCCATTCCTATAACCTGCCGGCGGTTCGGGTCGGGCTGGATATCGGTGTCGATGTGGTCGCCGAGACCCTCCAGGCCTTCGGGGTGACGTCGCCGATCTCCCGCTATCCGTCCATGTTGCTTGGCTCGGTTTCCATGACGCCGGTCACCGTTGCCCAGATGTACCAGGGTCTGGCCACATCCGGCTTTAACACGCCTTTGCGTACCATTCGGGAGGTGACCGATTCCCGGGGAGAGCCTCTGAACCGCTATCCACTGGAAGTGGATCAGGTAGCTGACCCCGCCGCGGTTCATTTGGTGCAATACGCGATGCAGGAAGTCATGCAGGAGGGTACCGGTCGCTCGGCGTATTACACCATCCCCGAGCAGTTGACCGTTGCCGGCAAGACCGGTACCACCGACGACGGCCGGGATTCCTGGTTTGCCGGTTTCAGCGGTGATCTGCTGGCGGTTGCCTGGGTGGGTCGGGATGATAATGGCCCGACTTCCCTCACTGGCGCGTCCGGAGCGCTGCCGGTGTGGTCGCGGTTCATGGCGGGTGTGCCCCAGCATGGTTTCTCACCGGTAGTGCCGGACGGTGTAAACTATCACTGGGTCAACGCCGGGCGGCAGGCTCTCACCGATGAATACTGCGATAATGCCCGCCTTGTTCCGTTCATTGCCGGCAGCGAGCCGGATCAGGAGGTTTCCTGTTCCGGTAACCTGCAGCGTCGAATTCAAGGCTGGTTTGAAGGACTGTTCCGATGAAAATATCTGTGCTGACCCGTGCTGGCGCCCTCGGCGCCTTGCTTGCCCTGGCTGGCTGTGCCAGTGGCCCCGGTTCCATCTATGTGCCGATCGGCGGCGGTGAGACGTCCGGGGCCCCGGAACCACCCCGGACGTCCACCAGCGAGCCGGAAGAGGCGCCGGTATGGCGCAAGAGCGAGCAACCGGAGGAGCCTGAGGTTGTTGAGGAACGCCGGGACACCGCGCCCAGCTATCAGGACTCGGGAGAAAGTCTGTCCCCGGCCGCCCAGAGCCTGGTCAATGAAGCCGATAACCTGCTGGCCAGGGGCAACACCTCCGGAGCTATCTCCCGCCTCGAGCGGGCACAGCGCATTGCGCCCCGCTCGGCGGAAGTCTACTTCAAGCTTTCCGAGGCCTATGTGGCAGCTGGTCAGTTGGGCAGCGCTGAGCAGTTCACCCTGAAAGGACTGTCGCTGGCCGGTGATAATACCCGCCTGCAGAGGGCAGGGTGGTTGTTGCTGGCGGATATTCGCCGGGCCCGGGGGAATGTGGCCGGTGCGGATCAGGCGGAAGCGAGGGCAGCGGCTTTGTGAGGACTGACGAAAAGATGAAGCGCCCCCTGCCCGGGGAGCGCCTCATGTTTAGTGCTGCTGGTTACTGACTTGCGATGCACCACCATCACTACTACCACCACAAGCGGCAATACCCGCTGCCAGTGCAGATACGGCAAAAATCCGGATTGAACGTTTCATACAACCTCCGTGGTTTTTGTTTAATCTCCCTCAAGCCACGAAGCAAAGTCCGGGAGAGTTCCGGGAATTTTGTTAACCTTTCCTCACTAATCGGTAATATGCCGGTTTTCCGGGCCCGCCCGTAACTGCAACCACGTGCCGGTCTGGTATAGACTTGCCGCTTCAACAGCGAACCATACGGGTAGTAACGGTTTTGTCGATTCTTTCCTTCAAACCAGGTAAAAAACGGCGTTTCGAGGTCCTGATCCAGCCCCATCTTGAACCCATGTACCGTTTTGCCTTCCGGCTGGCGGGTCAGCAGCAGGACGCCGAGGACCTGGTCCAGGATGTGGTGGTCAAGCTGTACCCCCGTCTGGAGGAGCTGGAGGAGGTGGACCAGTTGCGCCCCTGGTTGAACCGGGTGTTGTACCGGCATTTCATCGACCAGCTGCGGCGAAAGGGCCGGCAGGGCGACCGGCCCATGAGTGATCTGGTGGAAGCGGACAACCAGGCGGACTGGCTCGACAGTCTGGATGCGGAACACACCGGGCCGATGGATCTGCTCGAGCTGGAGCGGCTGGGCCCGGAGCTGGACCGGGTCATTGCGATGCTTGAACCTGACCAGCGTACATTGTTGCTCCTTCACGATGTGGATGGCTGGCGCCAGGATGAGATCGCCGAAATTCTGGGTATCCCCCTGGGGACGGTGAAATCCCGCCTGCATCGGGTCCGTGCGGCATTGAGAAAAAAATTACAGCAACAGCCGGAACCAACAGGGATTGCCGGGCGTGTGGAAAACTGAGGTGATAACTATGTCCTGTCGGGAAATCCGTGTAAGCCTTGTTGCTTACCTGAACAATGAGTTGCCGGCCCGGCACCGGGAGAAGGTTGCTGAGCACCTGTCGGTGTGTGCGGAATGTTCCCGGGCTCTGGAAGCCGAACGGCTGCTGGGTGAGGAACTGCAGATTCGCCAGCGTATTCCCGAACCATCCCGGGATTTTGAGACCCGGGTACTTTCGGCGGCGACAACAGAGCCGGCCGGGGATGGGCGCTGGAGCCATCGGGTGCTTGGTGGAGCTATCGCGGCGGCGCTGGCGTTGGGTGTGTCGCTGGGTGTGGTTCTGAATAATAAGGGAACCTTGCCCGAACCCCGCCAGCAGTTGGCCGGCCAGCAGGCACCGGAGCCTGTGGCGTTCGAACCCGTTGAGCAGACTGTAAAGCTGGCCTTCCGTTCGGGGCAGGCCCTGGATGATGTCACCCTGACTCTCGAGTTGCCGCCGAACGTGGAGTTGTCGCCATGGCCGGGCCGGCAGCAGCTGAGTTGGCAGATCAGCCTGGATGCTGGTGAAAATGTGGTTTCCCTGCCGTTGAGAGTGCTTTTTCCCGGCAGGGGAGAATTGGTCGCTCGCCTTAATACAGGGCAGCAGCAAAAGAGTTTCCGGGTCGAGATTCCCGGAGCGGTTGACAGTCAAAACAGTCAAGAGGTGCCGGCGTCATGAGATGGCATGTTCCGGTGATAATGGCGATCGGACTGTTCGTATCGGAGGCCCACGCACAGGAGGACCTTGATGTCACCATGCGCATGGTGCTCGATGAGCAGGCACTGACGGAATCCGTTGTCCGTGAGATCGAGTTGCCAGAACCTGCGTCCGTCGAACGTCCGGACCAGGCGAGGGAGAGCCGGGGGGCACCGGGGATGGACATGGCCCGTGATGTCCGTGAGCAGGGCCGCGAATTCGGCCAGGAAATGGCCGAAAAGGCCCGCGAATCTTCCCGGGAAAAGCCTGACAGGCCTGAGTTGCCTGAACACGTCCAGGAAGTTCGGGACAACCTGCCCGAAGTGGCCAAACCCCGCAATTGATTCCTCTGCCCGCCCTACCCTGGCGGGCAGCCTTTCCCATGTGTCCCTGTTATACTTGCCGCGTTATCGTTCGGTAACGCTGGCTCGCTGTCAGCCCACCGACTCATCCCCCTTATCCGGAACAAAACGGAAGGTGTCGTTTGCTGGCTGCCTGCCTCACCCGTAAGCTGCTGCTGAGTTGCTCACTCCTGTTTGCCTCCTTGCCGTCACTGGCGCAGGACCTCTCCGGGGAATCGCCGGCGCAGGCGGACTTTCGCAAAGGTGTCGAGTTGTACCAGCAAGGTGACCTGAAGGCCGCTCGGCAACGGCTGGAAGCGGCGCGCGCTGCCGGTCTGGATTCGATGACTCTCCACTACAATCTCGGTGTGGTGTATTACCGTCTGGGTCAGCTGGACGCCGCGGAACAGGCGTTCGCCCGCCTGTTGTCCTCTCCCCATGAAGTCCTGGCGCGTTACAACCTCGGCCTGATCGCCCTGGCCCGGAACGACCAAACGGACGCTCGGGATTACTTCCTGTCAGTCATTGAGAGCGACGGCCCGGACAAACTGAAGGATCTGGCCCGGGCCAGGCTGGCAGAAACCGGGGCCCGGGTGCCGGTGTCCGGTCAGCGCCCCCGTCGCCTTTATCTGGCTGCATCCGGTGGTTACGACAGTAACATTGCCGGTCTACCGGAGACCGCCACTACCCGGGAGGGTGGCCTGTTCCTGGATGCCGTGCTCGCCGGTAGTGTCCGGGTCAAGGGTGACAGGAGTGCCGGCTGGGACCTGGAAGGTGCTTTTTTCGGCCGGGACTATCCGGACGACGATGACTACAACACCAAATTCCTCCAGGGCAAGCTCGCCTGGTCAGAACAGGATGCGGGTTTCAGCCGACAATTGGGGGCGGTCCTGAGCCAGTCCTGGTTCGGCCCGGATGCTTTCGAGACACGTTATGGCGTGGAAAGCCACATCGCCTGGACGCAATGCCCGGTTGGTCTTCCGGTCGATGGCTGCGATGTTTCCCTTGCTGCCGCCAGAGTGGATGGGGGCAGCTCGTTCGAGGCGTATGACGGCCAGTGGTACCGGCTTCGGGCCAGGACTGGTCGCAGGGTCGGGGCGTTGAAGCTGGAAGGCAAGTACCTCTGGGAACTGAATGACCGGAGCGATCTGACGTCGGGAAGCCAGTTTGTCAGTGTCTCACCGCAACATCACGTCATCGAGGGAGTGGCGCGTTACAGCGCCCGGTCGGATCTTGTGCTGGGTGCTGTAGGCGGATTCAGGTACAGCCGTTACCAGGATTCTCACCGTTTGCTGGAAGGCGATACGGTGGTGGTTCAGCGCCGCTCAGACAGGCGTTGGGAAAGCGGAACCTTTGCGGAGTATGGCCTGAACCGGCGCTGGCTGTTGCGGGGAGAATGGTTGTTCCGGGACAACACCAGCGAGATAGACAGTTACAGTTACCAGCGCCACACATTCATGGTGACGCTGGAAGGCATACTCTGAGCCCGGCCCCCCCGGCCGAACCCGGAGTCCTGCAATTACAGCGTCGCCATCACTTTGCGGGCCGCGGCGATCGTTTGCTCGATATCTTCGTCGGACAACGCTGCACTGGTGAACCCTGCCTCGAAGGCGGAGGGCGCCAGGTAAACCCCTTCTTTCAGCATGCCCTGGAAGAACTTCTTGAAGCGCTCTACGTCGCACGCCATCACCTGATCGAAGCGGGTGATCGGGGATTCTTCGGTAAAGAAGAAGCCGAACATGGCGCCGGCACTCTGTACCGTCATCGGAATACCTGCCTCGTCAGCCGCCTGTTTCAAGCCATCGCGCACCGCGTTGGTCTTTTCGGTGAGCCGGTCGTGGAAGCCGGGCTCGGAAATGGCGTTGAGCGTGGTCAGGCCTGCAGCCATGGCCAGCGGATTGCCGCTGAGGGTGCCGGCCTGGTAAACGGGACCCAGGGGTGAAATGTGCTCCATGATTTCCCGCTTGCCACCGAAGGCACCGACAGGCAAGCCGCCGCCGATCACCTTGCCCAGGGCGGTCAGGTCCGGGGTGACCCCGTAGTAACCCTGAGCGCCGCCCAGGGACACCCGGAAACCGGTCATGACCTCGTCAAAGATCAGGACAGATCCATGCTGATCGCACACCTCACGTAGTGCTTCCAGGAAGCCCGGGGCCGGGGGGATGCAGTTCATGTTGCCGGCGACCGGCTCCACGATGATGGCTGCGATCTGGTCACCCATCTTTTCGAATGTTTCCCGGACACCGTTGATGTCGTTATAGGTCAGGGTCAGGGTGTGCTCTGCCAGGCTGGCGGGAATGCCCGGTGAGTTGGGAACACCGAGTGTCAGTGCGCCGGAGCCGGCCTTGACCAGCAGTGAGTCCACATGGCCGTGATAGCAGCCCTCGAATTTCACGATCTTGTCGCGGCCGGTGTAGCCTCGGGCCAGCCGAATGGTGGTCATGGTAGCTTCGGTGCCGGAGTTCACCATGCGCACCAGGTCAATCGATGGCACCAGTTCGCACACCTTCTTGGCCATTTCGGTCTCGATGGCGGTGGGAGCACCATAGCCAACGCCAAGGTCAACCTGGGTATGCAGCGCCTGCTTGATGCGCGGGTCGGAGTGGCCGAGGATCATCGGGCCCCAGGAGCCGATGTAGTCAACGTAACGGCGGTCGTCTTCGTCAAACAGATAGGCGCCTTCGGCGTGCTTGAAGAAAATCGGGGTGCCGCCCACGCCACGAAAGGCCCGTACCGGAGAATTCACGCCACCGGGAATGTATTTTTGCGCCTCTTCGAACAAGGTTTCGGAGTGTGTCATGGTTCGGCTCCTGTTAATCCGATAGTGAGAAAAGTGGATGATGGGCAGCAAACAGCCGCCCGAAGGCTCTCGCCTTCTGTTCAATCTGTTCCGGTGTGCCTCCGAACACGCCGCCCACCACAGCCAGCAGGTCGGCTCCCGCCCGGATCAGGGGGGCGCCGTTTTCTGCCGTTACTCCGCCGATGGCCGTCACCGGTTTGCCGAGATGTCTTGCCTCGGTCAGGACTGCCGGATCTGCTCCGGGCGCATCCGGCTTGGTAGCGGATGAGTAGAAACGTCCGAACGCCAGGTAATCGGCTCCCTCGGCAAGTGCCTGGCCGGCCAGTTCCAGACTGGCATGACAGGTGACACCAATAACCGCGTCTTCACCCAGGAGTTGGCGGGCCAGCGCCAGCGACCCGTCGCCCTGGCCGAGGTGTACACCCGCGGCTCCGGTACGCTTGGCCAGCTGGGGATCGTCATTGATGATCAAGGGCACCCCGGCATTACTGCAAATAGCCTGAAGGTCCCGGGCCTGGCCAAGGCGTTCCGGCCAGGGGGCCGCTTTTTCCCGGTATTGTACCAGTACGGCGCCGCCGCGCAGTGCGGCTTCCACCGATACCCGCAGGCGGTCAGGCGGGGTGAGCTTGCTGTCGGTAATGGCATACAGCCCGGGACGGAGGCCTTTTTCTAGCGTTCCCACAGGATACCCCGGTCCGGAACCGGCTGGCCCTTGCCCACCTCCAGGGCATGGAGAATCGCGTGGTTGACGTAATTCTGGGCCTGGGAGATGGCGGCGCGGGCCGACAACCCGGATGCCCGTCCGGCCGCAATGGCGGCGGCCAGGGTACAGCCGGTGCCGTGGTATTCTCCACCCACGCGCTCGATCTCCCAGCGCATGGGCTCCGGGTTGTGGTTATACAGGGTATTGATGATGTGCAGTCCGGTGCCATGGCCACCGGTGGCCAGCACCGATTTGCAACCCTGATCCATCAGGTGCTTCGCTGCCTGCTCCGGTTCCTCGCTGCCACCGAGCATGGCCAGTTCAATGCCATTTGGTGTGATCATTTCGGCCAGCGGAAACAGACGTTCCTTCATGGCGGTGATGAGGGCTTCGTCCGCCAGGTCGCCACCGCCGGCGGCTTTGATTACCGGGTCGGTAATTATCGGAATTCCGGGCCAGGACCTGATGAATTCCACCAGAACGTCGACTACCTCGGCATTCCCCAGAGCCCCGGTCTTGATGGCATGGATGGGGGCATCCGCTGCAATGCAGTCCAGTTGTTTGCGAATCAGTGCGCTGTCCACAGGCTGGGCGTCATAGACGTTACAGGTGTCCTGTACGGTCAGGCAGGTCAGTACCGGCAGAGGGTGGCAGCCCAGGGAGGTGATGGCCTGGATATCGGCCTGGATGCCTGCGCCACCGGAGGGATCGAGTCCGGACAGTACAAGAACCTGGGGACGGGTGTAGCGTTTGATGGTTCTGCTCCTTAAAACGGTTTGACAACGGCGAGTATCACAACGGCAAGCAAGACGAACACGGGCAGCTCGTTGAACCAGCGATAGAACACATGGCTTCGGTGGTTTATGTCATCCCGGAACACCTTGACCAGATGGCCGCAATAAAAGTGGTAGATGATCAGCAGGGCGACCAGCACCAGTTTGGCGTGAAGCCACCCCTGGCTGAAATAACCGGTGACATTGTAACTGATCAGCCAGATGCCAAGGGCTACCGTGGCAATCATGGAGGGGGTTGTGATGCCCCGATACAGCTTGCGCTCCATGATCTTGAAACGGTCACGCCCCGGCTGGTCCTCACAGGCAGCATGGTAGACAAACAGCCGCGGCAGATAGAAAAGGCCGGCGAACCAGCAAACCATGGCAATTATATGGAAGGCTTTTACCCACAGCATCCGTCAACTCCGTCGGTATCGGTAGTAGCTTTCGATGTCAGACTTCAATAACACGCCATATACCCTTTGGATCATGGGCGCGACCTGCCGCTGCACGTAAAGGGCCTCGGCATTGGTGGTATCGAACTCGTTCAAGGCCTCCTCAAGGGTCGCCTGGTATTGTACCGGGGCAATGTCCCGACGGTTAGCGGGGATGTCCATAAGATCGATGGATTCCGGCATTTCGATTTCTTTCTCAGCCACCGTTTCCTCGGTATCCTCCAGGTATCGGGCAAGATCCACCGCCGGAAGCAGGGTGGTGGGTCCATTGCTGCCTTCCACAATAAGCCACTTGGGTTCGGATTTGAGTACTTTGCGGGCTTCCTCGACGGTGAGATGCCGTTCTGTACGGAGGATGCTGCGGTCCATGATGGCACCGACCGACACCCGGCGAAGTGCCTGGATGACGGGCGAGCTCTGGTAACTCAGTCCCTGGCTCTTGAGAATGGTGAGGAACAGTGACTTCTTGCCGAAGGCCTCACTGGTGACCAGGCTGGCCGTGGTAATAATCAGCATGGCGGGCAGGATAATGTTCGAGTTGCGAGTCAGCTCCATTACCGTCATAAGCGCCGCCAGTGGAGCCTGCAACACCGCCCCCATCATCGCACCCATGCCAAGCATGGCATAAAAGCCTATCGACGATGCAATGTCCGGCGCACTCTGCGCACCCACCAGACCCATGGCACCGCCAATGGTTGCCCCCATGAACAGGGTCGGACCGATGACGCCACTGGGCATGCCGAGCCCGATACTCAGGGAGGTTATCAGTAGCTTGGCAACGCCCGCGGATAGCAGCAGCCAGAATCCCAGGTTGCCATTGATGGTTGCGTTTACCGTGTCATAACCGATGCCCATGGTCTCCGGGATGAACACCGCGAAGGGCACCATCAGGGCACCGGCAATGCCAATGCGCAGAAGCACCGGTTGGTGGTGATACCGACCCATGGCGCCTACCAGGTGGATAAACAGCGCGGCGGCGATACCGATGATCACAGCAATGGCGAGGATCCAGGGAATCTCCATCAGGGAGTTCATGGTCAGGGCCGGTACGCTGAAAGCGGGTTCTGATCCATAGACGGCCTGGGTAACGATAGCCGCGCTCACCGCCGCCAGGATGATCGGGGTGAAGCCGGCAATGGTGTATTCCATCATCACCACCTCCATGGCAAAGAGCACGCCGGAAATGGGCGTATTGAACGAGGCGGAGATGGCGGCGGCACAGCCGCAGGCCACGAGGGTCCGGATGCTGTTGTTGGGCAGTCGCATCCATTGTCCCATCAGGCTGGAGAAGGCCGCGCCCAGGTGCACGGCCGGCCCTTCACGACCCGCAGACTGGCCGGTTACCACCGTGGCGACGCCGGAGACAAACTGGACCATGGCGCTGCGCAGTGAAATGTAACCCTGGTGGTAATTCAGGCGCTCCATAACATGGACAACTCCCACCTTGCGGTCGTGTATGGCCAGTCGGTGCAGCATCAGGCCCAGTGCGAGAGCGCCGGCAAGCGGCAACAGCCCGCGAGTCAGGATGTCCAGTTGCTCAAAGGATTCGGAGCCGGGGCCCGGGAGGAAGTGCTCAAGAGGCCACTCGATGGCCAGTCGGAACAGCAGGATCACACCACCGGTGATCAGACCGGCTAAAAGGCCCAGGACAGCCAGTTGCGGAAGCGCGTCGACACCCGAAAGCCTGCGGCGGAATACAGGGATCAGGTTTTCGGTGATGTGGTGCCAGAGGTTCCGCATGATCGCAGGGATTCCGGTTCAGGTATGACGGTCCGTTGACGGTTTTGTGACAACATTGTAGCGGTCGACATCCGCGCTGCAATAAGTCGTTGGTTTATCATGGTAGACTACACCATCAAACTTCCAATTCCTGATTCGACGTCGCTGGAGAAAATGGTGATTAAAGTAGGCATCGTTGGTGGCACTGGCTATACCGGTGTGGAACTGCTGAGAATCCTGGCGGTTCACCCGGAAGTCACTGTCAACTGCATAACTTCCCGCTCCGAGGCCGGCATGGCGGTCGCAGATATGTACCCCAATCTGCGGGGGCACTTCGAGCTCGAGTTCTCCGAGCCCGATACCAGCGTACTCAAGGCTTGTGACCTGGTGTTCTTTGCCACCCCGCACGGTGTGGCCATGCGTATGGTGCCTGAACTGATGGACGCGGGTGTGCGCGTCGTTGACCTGTCTGCGGATTTCCGGCTCAGGGATCTGGACGTCTGGGCCCGGTGGTATGGCATGCCCCATGAAACCCCGGAGTGGGCGGAGAAGGCGGTATACGGTCTGCCTGAAGTAGTCCGTGACCAGATCCGTGGTGCCCGGTTGGTTGCCAATCCCGGTTGTTATCCGACGGCGGTCCAGCTGGGTTTTCTGCCTCTGCTGGAGCAGGGGCTGGTTGACCCTTCGCGCCTGATCGCTGACGCCAAGTCCGGAGCCAGTGGCGCAGGGCGCCAGGGCAAGATTGGCATGCTGCACGGCGAGATTGGTGAGAGCTTCAAGGCGTATGGTGCCTCTGGCCATCGTCATCTGCCCGAGATCCGCCAGGGCCTGACCGCCGCCGCCGGCAGCCAGGTTGGCGTGACTTTTGTGCCGCACCTGATTCCGATGATTCGCGGTATTGAGGCCACGCTTTATGCCGAACTGAAAGATCCGGCCGGCTTTGACAGCCTCCAGTCCCTCTACGAAGAACGTTACCGGGACGAGCCGTTTGTTGATGTGATGCCCTTTGGCAGCCACCCGGAAACGCGTAGTGTCCGTGGTGCCAACCAGTGCCGGATGGCCCTGCATCGCCAGGAGGACAGCAATATCGTTATCGTTTCTTCGGTGATTGATAACCTGGTCAAGGGTGCAGCCGGTCAGGCAGTCCAGAACATGAACATCATGTTCGGCTTCCGGGAAACCATGGGGCTCGAAGCTCCGGCGTTATTGCCTTAAGGACGATCAGTGACCGAGCCACGCAAACCGGCGGAAGAATATGTTGTCATCCGTCACCGGCCCGGGTACCGGATTCGCCGTACCGCCATCCTGCTGGCGTTTACCGTAGTTGCTGCGCTTGCCGGCTACGCGGCCGGTCTTGCCCAGGGTGGTTTCCGGTTTTCGGATGTCGCGGCTTCCAATGAGGTACTCGAAGAGGAGCTGGATACCCTTCGAAGCAACTATAAGGACGCGCGCCAGCAACTGGTCAACCTGGAAAGAGGCAAAGCGATCGATGCCCAGGCGCTCAGGCAGGCACGGACGACCATTGTCGAGCTGGAAACCCGCATCGCATCACTGAAGTCCGATCTGACTTTCTATAAAAATATCATGGCGCCGTCCGAGACCAGCAAGGGGCTGCAGGTCGATAGCCTGACTCTGGCCCCGGACTACCAGCCCGGTGCCTGGGATTTCAAGCTGGTCCTGACCCAGGTTGGTAATAACAAGAACTATATTTCCGGTGTGGTGGCAGTCAATGTCATCGGCATGCGCGACGAAGAGAAAGAAGTCATTGCCCTGCGTGATCTGTCTCAGGATATTGAGGACCTTGGCGTAAAGTTCCGTTTCCGCTTCTTTCAGAACGTAGAGGGAACTCTGGTGCTTCCGGATGATTTCGAGCCGGTCGGGATCCAGGTGGTTGCCCAGGCCGAGGGCCGCAAATCCTCGCAGACAGAAAGAACCTTTGACTGGGATGATTTAACGGAGAACTGAAATGCTCGGTAAGAAAAAGCAGCAAAAACCACGTCGGCCGGCAGGCCATTTTGACACCCTGGTTTCCTCACGGACCACCGTAGAGGGGGATGTAAAATTCTCCGGCGGATTGCATGTGGATGGACGGATCAAGGGCAAGGTCGTGGCCGAAGAGGGCAGTGATGCCGTGCTGCGTATATCGGAAGTTGGCGAGGTCACCGGAGACATCGTCGCTCCCCATGTCATCATCAATGGTACGGTCAACGGTGACGTCTATGCCTCTGACCACCTTGAGCTGGCGGAAAAGGCAGCCATCAACGGCAACGTTTACTACAACCTGATCGAGATGGCCATGGGCGCTACGGTCAATGGCAATCTGGTTCATCAGCGTGAGCCGGTGAACCTGTTGACCAAGGATCGTTCTGAGCACTCTGCCAGCGAGGTGCGGTCCGGTCACGCGGTTGAAGAAGCCCTGGAGGATGGTGGAAAGTCCGAATAGTTGATTGTTTTAGTCAGGAATACCATAATCGCTACTTTGTAAACGATGTTTCCGGAGGCGAGCTTGAGTGTAGTTCAGCAACAGATGGCTACCCCACTGTTTTTCAGTGACAGTGCCGTTGCCAAGGTGCGTGAGTTGATTGAGGAAGAGGACAACCCCGATCTCAAGCTGCGCGTCTTTGTCACCGGTGGCGGCTGTTCCGGATTCCAGTATGGTTTTTCCTTTGATGAGAACCAGGAAGAGGATGATACAGTCATCGAGCGGGACGGTGTTGTTCTTTTGGTGGATTCGATGAGTTACCAATATCTGATTGGTGCGACTATCGAGTACCAGGAGGGTTTGCAGGGCTCCCAGTTCGTCGTCCAGAACCCCAATGCCACCTCTACTTGCGGCTGCGGCAGCTCCTTCTCGATCTGATTCAGGCCGGGTAAATGGCTCCCAGAATCCGGGGGCCACTTGCTCCGGTTACTTCCGGAAGATTCCCCGGTTTCCCTTCCACAGCCTGCTTTGCCAGCCAGGCGAACGCCACCGGTTCCACCCATTGGGGGTCCAGTCCCAGTTCCGATGTCACCGCCAGACGTGTCGGGGCCAGTGCCTCGGTGAGCGCGCGCATCAGTTCAGGATTACGAGTTCCACCGCCGCAGGCATAAACAGTATCCACGCCGGTGTCCGGCATCTGATCCGCAATGGTCAATGCGGTGAGTTCGAGTAGCGTCCGCTGGATATCTTCCGGTTTCAGATCCGGATGGCGGGCGATCATGGTTTTCACCCAGCCGAGGTTGAATTTTTCCTTGCCTGTGCTCTTTGGCGGCGTGCGCTTGAAGTACGCATCGGAAAGCATGTCATCCAGGAGGGCAGGATCCGGATTTCCTTCCATGGCCCAGTGGCCGTCCGCATCGTAGGGGCGACCGGTCTGGTCCTGGCACCAGGCGTCCATCAGGGCGTTGGCGGGGCCGGTGTCGAAACCGGTAACCGCCCCCATGCCCCGGGCGGGGATCCAGGTGATGTTGGCGATACCGCCCAGATTGAGAATGCACCGGTTTTCTGACTCTGATCCGAAAAAGGCCTTGTGGAAGGCCGGAACCAGTGGTGCACCCTGGCCCCCGGCGGCGATATCCCGGCTGCGGAAGTCGCCAACGGTGGTGATTCCGGTGGCTTCGGCAATGATTGCGGGGTTACCGATCTGGAAGGAAAAGGGGGCTGAACCGGACGGTTGGTGACGGATGGTCTGGCCGTGACTGCCAATGGCCCGGATTTGGCCTGGTGGCAGGCCTGAATCTGCAACCGCTTTCAACGCAGCCTGGCTGAACAGTTGGCCGGTCAGCGTGTTGAGTTCCCCGATTTCATCCGGGGTGGCCTGATTCTGACTGGCATAGAGCAGCCGCTGGCGGAGCTCGCCCGGATAACTGAGGCAGTGGGTTGCGCGAACCTGAATGGTGCGGTCCCGGAAGGATACCAGCACGGCGTCTATGCCATCCATGCTGGTACCGGACATCAGCCCGAGCCAGGCTTCCATGGTCTTAGTCTTCCCGTGCCATAGCCAGCTGCTGGTAGTTTTCGCGGAAGACGTCGAACTGGGCTATCCGCTGCTCGGTGACCTGCTCGAACCGGGCTATTTCTGAAGCAGGCACCGGCTTGGCGTCCGGCAGATCCACGGTGCGCGAGTTACGCGGTGAACCATTGAGGCGGAACTCATAGTGCAGGTGTGGACCGGTGACCATGCCGGAGGAGCCAAGATAGCCAATGGTCTGGCCCTGCTTGACCCTGACGCCTTTTTTCATGCCTCGTGCCAGGCCTTTCATATGGGCGTACAAGGTGGTGATGTTGTTGCCGTGCTGCAGAATGATGGTGCGGCCATAGCCGCCTTTCCAGCCCGCAAAACGAACGGTGCCATTGCCTGAAGCCTTGATTGGTGTGCCCGGGGGCGCTGCGTAATCGGTACCTTCGTGGGGGCGAACTACATCCAGCACCGGGTGCCGGCGCTGCAGATTGAATGGCGAGGATATCCGGGCATTGATCGGAGTGCGCAGGAATGCCTTGCGCATGCTCTTGCCCTCGGGCGTGTAATAGTCGCTGTCACCATTGCTGTCGGTATACAGCAAGGCCACATTTTCCTCGCCCTGATTTATGAAACGTGCGGAAAGGATGCGGCCGGTGTCGAATTTCTCGCCGTCAAGGTAGAGCTCCTCGTAGACCACTTCAAACCGGTCGCCCTTGCGAACGTCATAAACGAAATCGATATCCCAGCCGAAAATGCCGGCCAGCTCCATGGTCAGCCGATCGTTCAGGCCGGCTTCCCGGGCCGCCAGATACAGGGAGCCGTCAATCACGCCGGAGGCAAAGGCGGGGCGGGCCTCCGGTTCGCGCATCTCGGTCTTGCCGCTGAAACCCTCCTCGTTACGGGTGATCTTGAGAGTCTCAAGAAGGTTGCGCTGGAGTTCGACACCCGCCAGTGCGCCTGCTTCATCGGTGGCAAAGCGGATAGTTTCACCCGCATACAGGCGCTGGAGTTCCCCGGCTTCCCCATCGCCATGGATGACGGAAAGCATGATGCCATCGTTGAAACCGGCTTTCCTGAACAGCGAGGACAGTGTATCGCCGGATTTGATCTTGAAGGTCTCCCATTCCGGCTCTGGCTCCGCCGGCACGGGGGCAACCGTTCCTTCCGCTGTTTTTACTTCCGACTCTCCGGAAAGTTGTGGTTTTACCGGTGCAGAGGTAACCGGCCGGGCCTGGTCGGGAGTGTCTGCCAGCTTGGCGACCGCTTCGGATACGGTGCCCTGCTCAAGGTCCAGTGCATAGGACATACGCTTGGCTTCAACATTGCTGCTGGGGCTCATCAGTACGGCAGCTGTCACTACAACGGTTGCAGCGGCGGCGAGGGTAATATGGGTCTTGGGAAACTTTTTCAACACGTATCGCACCCGTTTTAATCGGTATTCCGGTAGGTTGAACTACCTGATTAAAGCTGTTGTTCAACTATAGACCAACAGATTACCGTATAAAATGCATGCGGGACAGCTTGGAACATTACGGTTGCTGCTCCACCCTCCGGATTTCTTGCGACGTCACTGCTATAATACGCCGCCCTGTTCACCCAGGGCTGTGTAATATCTGTGCGCCCTACGTTAGCAAGTGCGCAGGAGAATCGCAGGTTTCTTTGGTAGAAGTCTGTAACTGTAGAAGTCTGTAACTGTAGAAGTCTGTAACGGTCTGAATCTTTCACCACATAAACGGGGACGTTTAGTTCATGGCATCTATTGATGAAGCGTTGGCCGTCATCAAGCGCGGCGTTGACGAACTGATTCCGGAAGAAGAGCTCGTTGAGAAGCTGAAGCAAGGTCGGCCCCTGCGTATCAAGGCGGGATTCGATCCCACGGCACCGGACCTTCATCTCGGCCACACCGTCCTGATTAACAAGTTGCGGCAATTCCAGGATCTTGGCCACGAGGTCATTTTTCTTATAGGGGACTTCACCGGAATGATTGGTGACCCCACGGGTAAAAGCGCGACCCGCCCCCCGCTGACCGAAGAGCAGGTTCGCGAGAATGCGGTTTCGTATAAGGAGCAGGTATTCAAGATCCTGGATCGGGAGAAGACCCATGTGGTGTTCAATTCGGACTGGATGAGCAAGATGACCGCAGCGGACATGATCAAACTTGCCGGTCAGTACACGGTGGCCCGGATGCTGGAACGCGATGACTTTGCCAGGCGTTACCGCGCCGAGCAGGCCATTGCCATTCACGAATTCCTGTATCCGCTGGTTCAGGGCTACGATTCCGTTGCTCTGAAGGCCGACGTTGAACTCGGTGGTACCGATCAGAAGTTCAATCTGCTGATGGGGCGCATTCTCCAGAAGCATTATGGTCAGGAGCCTCAGGTCATCCTGACTATGCCGATCCTGGAGGGGCTGGATGGTGTTCAGAAGATGTCCAAGTCCCTGGGTAACTACGTCGGCGTGAATGATGCTCCTGGGGAAATGTACACCAAGCTTCTGTCTATTCCGGACGAGCTGTTGTGGCGCTATTTTGAGTTGCTGAGCTTCCGGCCGCTGGCTGAAGTCGAGGAATTCCGCAAAGCGGTAGAGAGTGGTGCCAATCCGCAGGACTACAAGAAATTGCTGGCGGAAGAGATCATTACCCGCTTCCATGGTGAGGAAGCTGCGAAGACCGCGCACAAGTCTGCAGGTAATCGGGTCGGGCTTGGTGAGATTCCCGAGAATATTCCGGAAGTGAAGGTGTCTCTTGAGGGGCAGAGCGAAATGCCAATGGCTGCCGTTCTTCGTCTGGCCGGTCTGGTAAAGAATGGCGCTGCCGCCAGGGATGTCCTCGGACGGGGCGCTGTCTATGTAGATGGCAAGCAGTTCGAAGGTGATCGCATGTTTGTAGAGGGTGATGACTGCGTCATCCAGGCTGGCAAGAAGAAGATTGCCAGGGTTTTGATTACTGCGTAATCGATTTGGTTGTGTTGCAACCAGGAAGGCGGCGAATCTGGATTTTTTTTCAGATTCGTCGTTGACAGTTTCTCTGAGGGCTGTAGAATGCGCACCACTTCTGAGGGACAAGCCGCTGAGGCGGTGGGATCTGAGGAAGTAACTGCTTGAAAGCGCTGAAGAAAATGGTTTCAAGATTTCTTCAGAAAGCGGTT
>JAXHVJ010000023.1:25534-39400 GCA_034189235.1 Pseudomonadota bacterium | reverse complement strand
CCGGCGCCTTCTTTTGATCCACTGCCCTGCAGCCGTCGCTGACCAGCTCCACCCGGAAGCCATGCTTCAGGGCATCCAGCGCGGTTGCCCGGACGCACACATCCAGGGCCAGGCCCGCGATACGGAGCGTCGTTATATCGTGGCGCCGGAGGAAGCTCTCAAGCTGGGTTCCATCAAAGGCGGAATAGGCATCGGTATCAAATCCCGTGCCCTTGCTGACCCGCACCGCGCTGTCCGGCAGCGCCATGTCCGGGTGGAAGGCCGCGCCCCGGGTGTCCTGGATGCAGTGTGGAGGCCAGGGCCCATCGCGGTCCTGGAAACTGCAATGATCCACCGTATGCCAGTCCCGGCTGGCAATGATCAGCTGGTGGCCCTGTTCCGCCTCAGAGATCATCCGGTTGACCACCGGGAAGATGTGACTGGCGCCTTCTACGGCCAGTGAACCGCCTTCACAGAAGTCATTCTGGATATCCACCAGCAACAGGGCCGGGTTTTCAGTGGTCATATCACTCACCTCCTGCCACGCTCACCGGAGTGTTTGCGGACGACTCAGGAAGGGTTCAGCTCCCGGCAATCCGGAAGCCGATCTTCAGCGCGACCTGGTAATGGCCGACCTTCCCGTCCACGATGTGGCCACGGGTTTCGGCCACCTCGAACCACTCCATGTTGCGGATGCTCTTGCTGCACTCGGCCAGGGCATTTTCGATCGCATCCTCGATACTTTTCTTCGAGGAGCCGACTATTTCGACTTTTTTGTAGACATGGTGATCGGACATTGACTACCTCCCAGTACATAAACGTTGTACTTTGAGATTAGAAGACAAGCCCGTGGCCAGCAAATGACGGCCGGAGAATACCCCCTATGAGAAAACTGAAACGCAGCGCGGCCTGAATTTTCGCCAGCCTGCTGACCTTGCTGGGTAGCCGGGCTGCTTGCGCTTCCAGGCGCCATCGCAGTCCCGGTAGTCCGGAATTCCGGAATCGGTGCTCACCCCGGCACCGGTCAGGATCAGGAGCCTCGGATGGCGGCGGATGAATTCCGCCAGCTGTTCGCCGGCCTCTTCCGGATCGTGATTTGCCAGCGGCCGGTCAGTGTCCGGCAGGTGCTGGCTGGCACTGAAGGGGCGTGTGCGATGGGTGGTAACTGGCATGAAAACTCCGGCTCGATCAGCCCGGATTTCGGGCAACGTAAACGGTGTTGAACGATTCCCGGTTCTGGAACGGGTTGTAGAACTTTACGACGTGGCAGGCAACATCGATGAACCCGTGGCGCAGCACGGCCATGAATTCGTCGTCTTCACCTTCGTTCGACCACATGGCAAAGATGCCGCCGGGTTTGAGCTGCCGCGCCATGAGGCCGATGTTGTCGACGGTGTAGAAGCTGGCGTTGGAATCGTGGAGTAATGCCCGGGGAGAGTGGTCGATGTCCAGGAGGATGGCGTCGAATTGTTTGCCCGGGGCGTCGGGATCAAAGCCGCCGGTTTCAGGATCGGCCACGGCGAGGTCGAAGAAGCTGCCGTGGACATACCGTGCGCGGGAGTCGTCATTGATTTCCTTGCCCAGCGGCACGAGTTCCTGCTGGTGCCAGCGGATGACGGGCTCGAGGTATTCCACCACGAGCAGTTCGCTCACCCGTTCGTGTTTCAGTGCGGCCACGGCGGTATAGCCAAGGCCCAGGCCGCCAACCACGACACTCAGGTTGTCGCCGTTTGTTGCGTTCAGTCCCAGGTCGGAGAGGGCTATCTCGGCGTCGACGAACATGCTGGACATGAGAAACTCCTCGCCCAGTTTCACCTCGTAGATGTCGCGGTCACCGATCGCGGGGATTCGGCGCCTCCTGAGTGTGATCTCACCGATTACGGAGGGTTGGCTGTCTATTTGTTCGAAAAGCAGTCCCATTTGTTTCGACTCTTTGGGTTAGTCTGGCTCTGGGACCGTTCAGGCTTGGGAGGTTTCGACTCCTAGCCTGAAAGTCCGTGCAATCGCCGGTGGGCAGGGCTTTCCAAAACCCGCCCGGCCGCCTCCCCCGAGGTCAGACCTCAAAGGTCCCCCTGACTCCTGAGGTAATCATCATAACTCCCACTGAAGTCCGTCACTCCATCGGGCTTCATTTCAACAATCCGAGTAGCCAACGAAGAAACAAACTCCCGATCGTGGCTGACGAAAATCAGTGTACCCGGATAGTTCTCCAGCGCCAGGTTCAGCGCCTCGATGGATTCCATATCCAGGTGGTTGGTCGGCTCATCCATCAGCATCACATTGGGCTTCTGCAGAATCAGCTTGCCGAACAACATCCGCCCCTGCTCACCACCGGAAATCACCCGCACCGATTTGCCAATGTCATCTCCGGAAAACAGCATGCGCCCCAACGTACCGCGAACCAGCTGCTCGCCGCCCTTGGTCCACTGGGCCATCCAGTCGGTCAGGGTTTCGTCTTCGGCGAAGTCTGCGGTGTGGTCCTGGGCGAAGTAGCCCACTTCTGCGCTATCGGTCCACTTCACGCCGCCACTGTCCGGTGTGTAGGCGCCGGCCAGGCACTGCAGCAGCGTGGTCTTGCCGATGCCGTTGGGGCCGATGATAGCGACACGTTCGCCGGCCTCGATCTGCAGGTCCAGGTTTTCGAACAAGGGCTTTTCATCGAAACCCTTGGTCAGTTTTTTCAGGGTTACCGCCTGGCGATGCAGTTTCTTGCCCTGTTCGAAACGGATAAACGGGCTGACCCGGCTCGAGGGCTTTACCTCTTCCAACTGGATCTTGTCGATCTGGCGGGCACGGGAGGTGGCCTGTTTGGCCTTGGAGGCGTTGGCGGAGAAGCGGCTGACAAACTGCTGAAGCTCGGCGATCTGCGCCTTTTTCCTGGCGTTGTCCGCCATCATGCGCTCACGGGCCTGGGTGGCGGCCGTCATGTATTCGTCGTAGTTGCCCGGGAACAGGCACAGTTCGCCGTAATCCAGATCCGCCATGTGGGTGCACACGCTGTTCAGGAAGTGACGGTCGTGGGAGATGATGATCATGGTGCTGTTGCGGGCCACCAGGATACTTTCCAGCCAGCGGATGGTGTTGATGTCCAGGTGGTTGGTAGGTTCGTCCAGCAACAGCACATCCGGGTCGGAAAACAGCGCCTGGGCCAGCAGCACTCGCAGCTTCCAGCCCGGTGCAAGAGCGCTCATCGGGCCGTTGTGCTGCTCCAGCGGGATGTCCAGGCCCAGCAGCAGTTCGCCGGCGCGGGACTCGGCGGTGTAGCCGTCCATTTCGGCGAACCGGACTTCCAGATCCGCCACGGCCATGCCGTCTTCCTCGCTCATTTCCGCCAGGGAGTAGATGCGGTCACGTTCTTTCTTGACGTTCCACAGCTCTTCATGCCCCATGATCACGGTGTCCATCACCGTGCAATCTTCGTAGGCGAACTGGTCCTGGCGCAGTTTACCGAGCCGGATGTTGGGCTCCAGCATGACCTGGCCGGCCGAGGGCTCGAGATCGCCGCCCAGGATTTTCATCAGGGTGGACTTGCCGCAGCCGTTGGCGCCGATCAGGCCGTAGCGATTACCGTTGCCGAATTTGGCGGAAACATTTTCAAACAGGGGCTTTGCCCCGAACTGCATGGTGATATTGGCGGTGGAGATCAAGAAAAAACCTGTCGATGTGGGGCCGGCAACGCGCCGGCAAAGAGAAAGCCGGTATTGTACAGGTTTGCCACCAGGACTGTGAGGCCGCAGAAACACGGATAAAAAGCGCTGGCCGCAACGGCGGCGACCTGTCTCCTCACTCACATATACTAGGGAGATTGGACCCAAATCCGGTTTTGTACAAATTTCACCCACCCGAGAATTCACCGAGCGGGAGCATGTATGGATTGCAAGCGACAACCCACCGGGGCTGTACAGGTCAGCGTTGAACTGGGGGCCTTGACCAGTGTGGCGAAAGACCCACAAGTGGCGGTGCGGGTTGGGCCGGTAGTGGCGTCTCTGGTAAACGGCGTGGGCGGTGACCCGCTGATGCAGTTACGGTTGCTGCATGAATCCCGCAGCCTGCTGTTTGACCTGGGGGATACCGGCCGCATGCCGCTTCGCTCCGCCCACCAGGTCAGTGATATCTTTATCACCCATTGCCACGCCGACCACATTGGCGGGTTCATGTGGTTCCTGCGCAGCCGGATCGGCCACTTCCCGCCCTGCCGGTTGTTCGGACCGCCCGGGCTGATGCGGCACATCACCGGCATGATCAGCGGCATCCTGTGGGACCGGGTCGAGGACCGGGGCCCCCGGTTCGTGATTCACGAGTGGCACGGGGATCATCTCAAACGCTGGAAGATCACCGCCGGCGAACCGGCACCCACACCCCTGGAGGATCAGCCCACCCCCGATGGTGTACTCTACCGGGGACCGGAATTCCAGGTGCGCGCAGCCTTGCTGCACCATGGCACGCCGGTTATGGCCTATGCCTGGGAGCCCTTTGGCAAACTGCAGGTGCGTAACGACCGGCTGAAGGTCATGGGATTACAACCGGGACCCTGGCTGCATGATCTGAAAATGGCGGTATTGCGGAAACAACCCGATGAATTGATCTCCCCCAACCCGTCCTGCACCTGGCGTGCAGAGGACCTCGCCCGCAAACTGCTGATCCAGGCACCCGGGGACAAGGTAGTCTATGGCACGGACTTCGCGGATACCCCGGAAAACATCGGGAAAATAACCACCCTGGCACAGGGCGCTCACACCCTGTTCTGCGAGGCCTCGTTCATGGTGGCGGATGAAGACCAGGCCCACCGGACCCATCACCTCACTACCCGAGCCTGCGCCCGGATTGCCAACGAGGCGCAGGTCCGGCAGCTGATCTCGTTCCACTTTTCCCACCGTTATGAACGCAGGCGACAGGAGGTTTACCGGGAACTGCGCGAGTTTACTGACCGCCTGGTGATTCCGGATTGAGGAAGCGGGACATCTGCTTGCCGACGCTTTCCACCGGCTCGGTGATCGCCTGCTGGATACTGTTGGTTACCACCCGGGAAAATGCCGAACCGGCATCGCTTTCGAGGAAGTCCAGGTACAGACCCAGCTCCTGGTTACTGATGTTACGGTAGGTATACAGATAACCGTCATAGACCTGCTGCTCCATCATGCCTCGCAGCATGCTGCGCTGCCCCTCGATACGCTGGCGGATCTGCTGGTAATGCACGGAGTCGGTGCTCAGCGCGGCCATCGCCGTTGCCATGCCCAGTTGCACGGCAATGGACGTATCCACCGCGCTTTCGGTGGCACGGGAAGCACGATCAAACCGGTCAAACATGCGGGCCCTTTCGGTGCCCTGGTACCCTTCGTTCAGGGCCGGAGCCTGAGCCCGCAACTGCTGCCAGCTGTCGGGGGCCGATGCGGCGATTTCCGCTTCGGCCACCTTCCGCGCCACGGGTGTCTCATACCAGTCACGCACCGCTTCCAACTGCGCATCCGAGAGGTTCTCATCCAGGTCGGCGATGATCCGGCGTTCGATGTCCCCGGCCCGGAAACTGCTACTGACAATATGCACCAGGGTTTCCGCCACCATCGGCGGTACCTGGCCACTCTGTTTCATACCCTCGCGAATCCCCTGGCTAATCATCGCCGGATACCGGGCAACGATGTCGTCAATAGGGGACGCCGCCAGTACCTGCCGGGCACTCGGGGCGGCATGGGCCATTCCGCCAGCCAGCAGCGTTACGACTAAAAGAGGTTTAACCAGGGTGCCAAGTCTCATTTCACTATCATCCTGAGTTGGGAATACCGCCGTTTATGACACGTCCGTAGCCCCCTCAGCAAGCCATTCAGAGCCCCGGGAGATGACAGTTTGGTAGGGAAATCGCGCAAACCACGCTGCCGACGCAGACAGCGTCGCAGCAAGCACCTTAATGTAACGCGCACGCGATGTGGCGCGCACGCGGGCGAAGTGGTATGGGTTACCGGTTCTGGGCGTGCTGGTGGGAGTGTGGGCCACCCTCCGGTTCAGCCTGCTGGCCCCGGGTCCGCAGCCGGGCGTTCCATTATCATAACCAGCTGCAGCAGTGCGAACAGGAGTTCCAGTGCTGGCGCTGGTACCAGTTCTGGCCATTCTGCCGGACGAAGCAGTGATCAGAAGGTGGTACTGATTTCGATCGCCGATTCCAGCGCCCGCAACCGATCCACCAGGAACTCCATCACGATGCGCACCCGGGCCATCTGCTGGGTATCCTGGTTAACGTGCAACCATAAATCCACGCTTTCACCCTCCAGCGGATCTGATAACCGTCTCAGCTCTTTGGCGCTCTCACCGACATAACATGGCAACACCGCCAGCCCGGCGCCTGCCCTGGCCAGGGCAGCCATGGACTGCAGGCTGTTACAGCGGATCACCGAGGTAACATTCTTCAGGTGCTTGCGATACCAGCGCCCGGTCGCCAACTGGCTGAAGGTCTCGTCCGGGATGATCCAGAGGCAGTCCTCCGGCCGGTTTTCGATGTCCATGTCCCGGTTGCGCCGGCAATAACGGGCGGAACCATAAACTGCGGACTCGACAGCGGCGATACGTTCCCCTTCGAGCGTCGCCTGGGGCTTGTTTTCCGGCCGCAGCGTAAGGTCCGCCTCCCGGTGCGAGAGGTTGGCCACGTCGTTGTCGGTGAGCACTTCCAGCTCGATATCCGGAAACTCCCGGACCAGCTCCGACAGGATCGGGCTGAGCAGCCCGTTCAGCATCATGTCCTCGGCCGCGATCCGGACCTTTCCAACCGGCGCGGAACCTCCGCCAACCAGTTTGCGCTCCAGGTTTTCCATGTCCATGGCCAGCCTCTCGGCCTCCCGGAATGCCAATTCTCCCACGGGGGTCAGCTGCAACCCGCTCTGATTGCGTTGAAAAAATTGCACACCCAAAGACTCTTCCATCTGATCGAGTCGTCTCAGAACAGTGGTTTGATGCACACCCAGCAATTCACCGGCCTTTGCAAGCGTTCCGCCTATTGCAAGGGCCCTTATATATCGAAGATAATCCCAGTCCATAGTCACTGCATATTTGCAACGTAGATACGGAGTTTAACGTATTTAAGCTGCAAAAAAGAACCCTTA
Source organism: Pseudomonadota bacterium (assembly GCA_034189235.1). Classification (GTDB taxonomy): domain Bacteria; phylum Pseudomonadota; class Gammaproteobacteria; order Pseudomonadales; family Oleiphilaceae; genus Marinobacter. The sequence continues at coordinate 32,333 of JAXHVJ010000023.1, read as the reverse complement.
GAATAGTTTGTGAATTAAAGGTAGATCGCTAATTAATCCACCCGATGAACACTAATTAATCCACCCGATGAAAAGGAGGAAGGCGCTATGACTCAGAACCATATCGCAACCGTTAACCCGCTGCCGTCCAGCATCCTCCACAACAGTGCTGAGGTCAGGCGCCAGTATACCCGTAGTGCAGCAAAGCAGGTGGCGCAGTTTATCAGTCGCAAGGTGCGCATTTTCAACCGCAAGGCGGCGGTTGCGGCTCAGGACATGCCTCAGGTTCAGGGTGGACACTGACTCACCATAGGTGATCAGGGTCAGAGAACAGCCCGAAGAAAAAGAAGGTCCCGGCTGGTCAATTCGTCGACGCTGAGAAGCTGTTCAAAAAATAAACCGTGACATTAATCAAGACTGGTCTATAGTTGGGGTGACAGCGTATCGAAAAGCATCACTGAAGGAGGTGCATATGAAAACATCGACTCGCTCGGCTCTGATCTTCCCCGCCTGGGGAGTCATCCTCGTCGGCTCTGCGGCCTTTTTCTACTGTGCCTACGCGGGCCTGCTGGGCGGCTGACCCCGGCGATCCGCGCTAGCAGCCTGAATCGGGTCCCCGGCACGACCGCTGAATTTCAGATCAATTCGGTCAGGTTGGAGCTGCGAACGGATAACCCTCTTTCAAGAGCGCGCGCGTGCAGTTGACCGTGCCGCAGCTCAGGACCACCCCTGCTCCCCGAGCAGGGGAACGAACCGGACTCCGCCAAGATTCTCGGTCCTGAATTCATCCTCCGACACACGGGTTATCCGCATCAGTGTCTGGGAGATGTTTTCCGAGCCCACCGGAATGACCAGGTGCCCGCCCACCGCCAGCTGTTGCTTCAGCGCGTCCGGTACGGCCGGCGCTCCGGCGGCGACAGTGATGCCGTCGAACGGGGCCTCCTCCGGCCAACCCAGTGTGCCATCGCCGCAGCGCACCCGGATATTGTCGAAGCCTTCTGCCGCGAGATTCTTCCGGGCCCGCTCCGCGAGCTCCGGAATCCGCTCGATACCAAACACTTCGGCGGCTATGCAGGCCAGCACAGCCGCCGCATAGCCCGAACCGGTGCCGATATCCAATACCCGCTCGCCACCCCGAAGCTCCAGGGCATCGGTCATCAAGGCGACAATATAGGGCTGGGAGATGGTCTGGCCGGCCCCGATCGGCAGGGGACCATCCTCGTAGGCGGCGTCCCGCAGGCTGTCCGGCACAAAGGCTTCCCGGTGCACCCGGCGCATGGCTTCCACCACCAGCGGATCATCAATGCCCCTACTGATGATCTGGTAGTCCACCATGGATTCCCGCCGTGATGTGAATCTGTCTCCACCTGTCATTCCAGACCCTCCCCGGCCACTTACCGTCGGTTACAAGCGATAACTGTTTTACAACGGCCAAAGCCGGATCCCGTGTATACGTTTTAGTTCAGAACTTGCGGTTAAAGCAACCGTAAGTCGTATCAACAACAAAAACACGGCAATGGAACAGACTGCCCCGAATGGCCATTGCCGGGGAGGATACAGAAGTAGTAGCATCAACAGCACTGTATACATGAACAGTATTGGTGAGACTATGAAAACCCGGGGCACCAGCCTGAATCCGCAAAACCGCTTCCAGCCTGTCGCCACCGACCGCGACCATGACGACGGCTGGTACCGGGATCCGGAGGACGAGATCTGCCCGGATTCCATGGCGACGGAAGTCATGAATGAGACCGTCAGGTCCATTATCAGCCGCAACAACTCCCCGGACATTCCCTTTGAACAGTCCGTCAACCCCTACCGGGGTTGTGAACACGCGTGCATCTACTGCTTCGCCCGACCTTCGCACGCCTACTGGGACATGTCACCAGGGCTGGATTTTGAGACCCGGCTGATCGCTAAACATAATGCCGCAGCCCGGCTCCGGGAGACTCTGGACAAGCCAGGCTACCGGGTGTCCCCCATCGCCCTGGGTATGAACACTGACGCCTACCAGCCTGTCGAGCGGGAGCGGGAGATCACCCGCGATCTGCTGAAGGTGATGTGTGAATACCGTCACCCGGTTTCCCTGATTACCAAGGGTGCTTTGATCCTGCGGGACCTGGACCTGCTGTCGGACCTGGCGCGGGACCAACTGTGTTCAGTCACCATCAGTCTGACCACCCTGAGCAATGACCTGAAACGCCGGATGGAGCCACGGACAGCGGCACCGGCGACACGCCTGAAAGTGATTGAACGGCTTCGTGAAGCCGGCATTCCGGTCGGGCTTATCATCGGCCCGGTCATCCCGTTTATCAACGACCATGAAATCGAGGCGATTCTGGAGGCCGCGGCCAACGCCGGAGCCGAACAGGCAGGCTGGATTATGCTACGTTTACCCTATGAGCTGGACGAACTGTTCCAGGACTGGCTCCAGCGACATTTCCCGGACCGCGCCGGGCGTGTCATGAACCGGATCCATGATCTGAGGGGTGGCAAGAGTTACGACAGTACCTTCGGCAGCCGTATGACCGGTCAGGGCCCATACTCCGACCTCATTCGCCAACGCTTCAGGAACAAGGTGCGCAAGCTCGGGCTCAATAGCCATGAACAGGACTCTCTGAGGACCGACCTGTTCCGCCACCCCGCAGGAGACCAGATGGCACTGTGGTAAAGGGTAGTTATGAGTAAATGCAAGCACACCGCGTTGGCCATCCTGGCAACCATGATCATCCTGGTGCTGCCGGTGCCTTCTGTCGCGGCGGCAGACCCCAGTGAACCTCTTGTCCAACGAATTGAAGCGCTCGACGGGCTGTCGGTGCAGGTGCTTGGCGAGCCACTGCTGGCACGGGACGCATTGCGCAGATTCTATGAGAATCATGGTTTCCAGCCGGCCTGGTCTTCCCCGGGCCATCGCCAGGAACTGGTGGAAGCCATCAGGCAGATCGCCAACGACGGTCTCAACCCGGCGGACTATCACGGAGAAATTTTACCGGCCCTGGCCCTGCGGGCGCGCGACGATCTGTCCGGGGACATGCGGGCAGACATCGACCTGCTGTTTACCGATGCCTTCCTGCTGGCTGCATCACATCTGCTGGAGGGCAAGGTGAATCCAGAGACCATTCACGCCGAGTGGAACGCCAGCCGCCAACACCGTGACCTGGCCATCACTCTCGCCGAGGCGCTCCGGAACGACACCATTGCAGCGACTCTCGATAGCCTCAGGCCCACTCATCCGGCCTATGCCAGACTGATGGAGGCCCGAACCCGGCTCACCCCCCTGCTTGGACACCCCTGGTTGCCGATTGCGGATGGCCCATCCATTCATCCCGGCGACCAGGATCCCCGGTTACCGGAGATCCGGCGCAGACTGACCACCCTGGGAGACATCCCGGCCCCGGCAGACCCGGAAACTGCGGTCACCGATCCTGTCCTCTACAGCAAGGACCTGAATTCGGTGATTCCGAGCTTCCAGATGCGGCATGGCCTGAAGCCAGACGGCATCATCGGCAGGAAAACCCTTGCGGCCATGAATCTCATGCCGGTGGAGCGCATCGGGCAGATCGACGCCAGTCTGGAACGTTGGCGCTGGTTGCCCCAATCCCTCGGCGATGACTATGTGATTGTCAATATTGCCGGTTTCGGACTACAGCTGGTACTGGATGGCCGCGAAGCATTGCGTTCAAGGGTTATTGTCGGGCGACCCTACCGCCAGACCCCCGTGTTTTCCGATCGCATCCGCTACCTGGTGTTCAACCCCACCTGGACTGCACCTCGCAAGCTGATCATTGAGGATCTGCTGCCCCAAATCATCCGCGATCCGGCGTACCTGGACCGCCAGGACATCAGCGTCTATCGGGGCTGGGGGGCAAACCGGCAGAAAATCGATCCGGCGGCCATTGACTGGTCTTCACTGTCCAGGGACAACTTTTCCTATCAGCTGGTTCAGGAGCCAGGTCCCCTGAACGCCCTTGGGCGGGTCAAGTTCATGTTTCCCAACCCTTATGCGGTGTACTTGCACGATACACCGAGCCAACACCTGTTCGGCCGCCAGGAACGGAGCTTCAGCTCCGGTTGTATCCGGGTGGAAAAACCGATGGAACTGGCCGAACAGCTTCTTGCCGGCGCCCCTGAATGGAACCGCGGTACAATCGATCGCCTCCTTGAGAAAAAAACGCCGGTCACCGTGATGCTTCCCGAGCCGATTCCCATCTATATTCAATATTGGACGGCCTGGGTGGATGAGGCGCAGCGAATCCAGTTCCGCGACGATATCTACAACCGCGACTTCCGGTTGCTGGCCCAGTTGCGCCAGGCCGTGTCCGGGAAACACCAACTGCCAACGCCGGTTGTCGCAACAGACCTCACTCCAACCACCGGAGACCAGTAACCGAAGCCTTATTGACTTTATCACCAATGGGAACAGGCTCATTCTATTCATTTATGAACGGAGGCAAACAATGAGAATTCTCTCCCAACTGATCCTGACGGGCGCGATGACCGCCCTGGCCTCTGGCGCCTGTGCCGCCGGAGGTGATCCCGAGCGGGGCGCGCAGTTGGCCGCACAGGGTGATGGCAGCGGCGCTCCGTGCCTCGCCTGTCATGGTGCCGACGGTTCGGGCAACAACGCCGGTGGTTTTCCCCGCCTGGCCGGACTCGAGACAGCCTACCTGACAAGCCAGATGCTGGCTTATAACAACGGTGGGCGTATCAGCCCGGTGATGCAGCCTAATGTCGACAACTTCGATGAACAGCAGATCCGGGACCTGGCCGCCTACTATGCTGCCATGCCGGTTCCCGAGACCACGACACCGGCCAACGTCAGTGACGAAGTACTCGCCCTCGGTGAGAAACTGGCCAACCAGGGCGACTGGGACAACTACATTCCGCCGTGCTCCTCCTGCCACGGACCCGGCAACCGCGGTGTTGCCGAAACCTTCCCGGCCATCGCCGGACAGCACCCGAATTACATACGGTCACAGCTCAATGCCTGGAAGAACAACCAGCGCAATAACGATCCCAATCAGCTGATGACGGCGGTTGCGGAGCGCCTGACCGAGGAACAGGTCGACGCCGTGGCCGCCTATCTGGGCAGCCAGAGTGCAACCGCGAACTAGGAGGCAGAGCCATGAAAATGAAGCATACGATATCCCTGCTCGCCGGCCTGCTGGTTGCGAGTCCCGCGGCCCTGGCGCAGCCCGAAGTGCCGGTCAACCTGCCGGAATTCAAGGAAGGCCAATACGTTCACAGTGCCCCGACCGTGGAGGATCTGAAAAACGACGACAGCATCCATCCGGAACTGAAAAAGGTCATCCTCAAGGGCCGGGACATGTTCATGAATACCCAACAGTACCGCGGCGAATACGTCTTCAACGATTTGAACTGCAAGTCCTGCCACATGGGCGAGGGGCGCAAGAACTGGTCTGGCCCGGTCTGGCCTGCGGCCACCACGCTGCCGGATTTCCGGGGCAAGAACCAGCACGTAAACTCTCTGGAAGAGCGGATTGCCGGCTGTTTCTCGTTCTCCATGAATGGCAAGCCCCCCGCCTATGGCAGTGACGACATGCTGGCGATGACGGCCTACCACCAGTGGCTTGCGAAGGACGCCCCGGTGTACGAAAAGAACATTGGCGGTCGCGGCTTCAGCCACCTGGGTAACAAGAAGCCCGAGCTGGACTATGAGCGTGGCCAACAGGTCTATGCCGAGAATTGCGCGGTTTGCCACGGCGACGACGGTCAGGGCCGGAAAAAGGACGGCCAGGTTGCGTTCCCTCCGCTGTGGGGTGATGGTTCCTACAACTGGGGCGCCGGCATGACCCGGATTTTCACCGCGGCCTCGTTCATCAAGAACAACATGCCGCTGGGGCAGCCCGGGTCACTGACCGACGATGAAGCCTGGCAGGTTGCCAACTACATCAACTCCCAGGAGCGTCCGCAGGATCCGCGTTATACCGGTGATGTGAAAGAGACACGTGAGAAGTACTTTAACTTCCACAAGCACACGAATTATGGAACAGTAGTCAACGGAATGTTACTGGGCGATCACGACAACACCGGCGACAAGCCTTTCCTGAAACCCGACGTCCTGCGGCCCAGGACCTTCGAGTAAGGGTCCCCGGGCGTTTCGGGAGGGAAGGCACTTCTAGGAGACCATCATGCCACGCATACTGCCTTTCCTCTCGGCGCTTTTCATTCTGAGCGGCTGTCAGTCGCTGCCCTCCGAAACAGAAGGCGATATTGCCCCGGGCACGGTGCTCCTCAGTGCCCAACATTGCTTGAAGGAGTACATAAAAGATCTCCATAAAATCCATTTCGGCCCCTGTCTCAAAGTCGTGTCCGTCAATGGCCAGGCCCCATCGGTCAGGGAGGACGGTTTTATCACGCTCCCCATCGCCACGCCACTCCGGCTCGAAACCAGCTGCGTCTACCGCCATGCCGACGGCACCCCCATTCCGGCAACGGTCACCACAGCCACCTTCGAGGTGACAAGTGACACCTTCACCAAAGCAGGAAAACGCTGGTATCTGCATCCTCACAAACAAGCCCGGAATGTCGTAGGGTGTGAACCCACCCTTGCGCCTTCGGTATATCCGACCTACGGAACCCACTAGTGTCCCTTGGGTATTCAGAGAGGAAGTCCACCCCTGGATTGGAATGATCGTTCAAAAATACTGACAGGGTAAGTCGATATTCTCCGCTTTAAGAGAGAGCCCTCCATCACGATCGTTACCTGCTTACCATCCATTGGCACATGAGGGTATCTATGAGCGACGTAATGCAATCTGGCACATTCGGTTCCATCGAGATACCGAACCGGTTTGCC
>JAXHVJ010000023.1:0-25434 GCA_034189235.1 Pseudomonadota bacterium | reverse complement strand
CCGACACCAGCCTGCTGGCCAAGTTCGGCTATGCCGCCACAGCCCTGATCATTGACACTACCTGGTACCTGAATGTGGCATGGGTGTTTTCCAACCCCCGATGGCTGGACGCACTTCGGCAGCGGGCGGTCTGGTTCGAGCGGATTTTCGGTGCGGTCCTGCTTGGCCTGGCCGGCCGCCTGGTGGTGGGAATCCTGAACGGAAAATAAGCCGGTTAACCGGCCAGGGCGACAATATCCGGGTATTCCCGGATCTGGACCACGCGCTCTGCCGGCGACGCCGATGACACGCCGCACACTTCGTTCACCATGGCCTCAGCCACGGTCTCGGCCTTGATCGCCCGATATTTGTCGAGGAGACCGATCAACACCCGGTTATAGAAAACAGTGGACGAGAAAGCACCGGATTTCGGTCCGGTGCCCCGTCTGGGTAATTCGCTGACCTACTGCGAATTATCCAGACGGGGCACCAAGCCGAACCTCCACCTCCGGAGCCTCTCCATGCCAGTCAGCATCCCAACTCACTTCGGGCTGCTCACCGGGGCGTGGCTCGATGGTCACGGTCACGGTGCCAAAGCGGGTTGGCGCCGGGCCGAAGCGAATCGGATTTTCCCGGGCCAGCCAACGCTCCGGGATTCCCGAGGCAAGGATCAGTCGATTGCCCTCCTCCCGGATAAAGCAGTTGCGGATCATCACCACCCACTCGGCTGCCGCCCAGACATGATGACCATCTCCCATGCATCCGCCGCCGGTGGCTGGATGGATGGCCTCCGGCCACTGGCCGGTCGGGGAGGCCATATCGGCCACGGCATCCATCAACTCCACATGGCGCCGATCGCCGGCCCGCAGCAGGACCTGGGCCACGTGCAGGGTAAGGTAGGCGTTCAGCCCGGAATGAATCATGTCCTGATAGAACGCACCATGGACAAAGCACTGATCGATCAGGAAATCAGCGCAGTCCAGCAGGCGCTCGTCATCCGGTTTCATCAACTGGGTCGGATAGCCCGCCGCCAGCGAACCAATGGCACCGGCATCCAGCCGGCGATAAGGCGACGCCGGCATGGCGGGCCGCCGCAGGCGCTGTTCACAACTGGCAAGGCTGCGCTCGAGTGCCTCATTGAACTCTCTGGCAGCGGCGGCAAAGCTCTCACTGGCTTCGTGATCCTGATCCCGCAGCAGGTTCGCTGCAGCCTTCAGACCGGCGATACCCCAGAAGTCATCCCAGTAATAATAATCGTTCGGTCCCAGATGCTCGGCACTGAATCCCGCCGGAAACAGTCCTGCATGCGGCACATTCAGGTTGCCACTGAGCCGTTTCTTCCGAATCCAGCGCGCGCCCTTCATGACTGGCGCTTCCCAACGTTCCGGCAGATCCCGACCGGTAAGCTGGCAGAACCGGTCCAGGATCCAGAGCACTTCGCCGTTGGCATCCCATTCACCTTCCTGTGAGCGGAAATAGCCATCCCGCATCTGCCGATCCGGAAACTGGTTGAGTGCCCGCTCGGCCCTTTCGGTCAACCCGACGTTCAGCAGTGCATGGATGATGAAGGCCGCATCCCGGAACCAGAAACGCTTGTAGGTGTATGGCCCGGGGTACACGTCCTTGGGGGAGTGGAGGATCAGCGAAGTCACCGCCGCGTCATACAGGAACCGGTATTTCTCGTCCGGACACTCCAGGCGTGCGGTGTCCTCCCGGACCCGGTGCCAGGCGTCCGGCCCGGCTGGCGCCAGGCCAGCCACTTCAAGGGGAATGCTGACGGTCAGTTCGGAGGGCTCCCCGGCCGTTACCGGGAACAGGGCCGCGGCAGTGACCATCCCTACGTCACACTTGCCCTGGTTCTCCTGCTGCCGATCCAGGAGGTGAATATGCACATCGCCCTGTTTGTAGTCGGACACGTGGTGGGAGGCCGGCGCCCGGTCAAACTTTACCGTCTGAGTACCGTCCACCAGCCAGCCGTTGTTGTCTTCCTTCAGCTGAACCTGCTGGACAAAGCTGACGCCCTCCGGATTCGCCGGCCGCAGGGACAACACCAGCGAGGCTGTCCCGTCCGATTCGGCCCGGAGCGTGAGTTTGCACACCGGCCGCCCATTCTCGATGGCCACGCGGCTACGGCTGGTCAGCTTCAGGCCATCCTGGACCGTTTCAGTGACCACAACCGGAGTATCCCCCGGTTCCTGCCACTGGCGGGCCTGTTTTGCCCGGGACGGCAGCAGGCAGCGCCCGTCTTCCGCCAGCAACCACCCGTCAAGAGACCAGCCATCGTACAACGGGGTCAGCAATCCCCGGGGATCGACGATCGGCAACTCATCCACGTCCGGCTGGCCGATGGCCGTCCAGTTCCGGTTGGTGAGGTTGATGTGGGTGATGGAAAACGCTCTGGGAACAAAGGCCGTGTCGGTGGGATCGAACTGACGCTCCACCCAGTACGGCCAGACCCAGTCCAGGTTGTGCTGGATCACCCGACTGTTAATCAGCCCCCGGGCGTGAAACACCACACCCGCCCGGAGCAGCTCGATAGGCTCGCCCACCTCGGAGGGTTGGGCAAAACCGTGCAATTTGCCCAACAGTGCGATCGGGTCGAGGAAACCATGCCTGCGCGCCAGCCGCCTGATGATGTAGCGCCAGGGCAACCAGTTCATCCAGCTCATTCCGCATTCTCCTGTGCCATGGGTTCGGTTTCCATCCGGTATCGGGCCAGAGCCCGCCTGGCCAGTCGGTTCAGGAACACCACGGCCAGTATGGTGCCGACAAAACCGGCTCCGTAAATAGTCCACTCCATCGGCGTGCGGGCACTCTCCCGAACCCCCAGGGTGGAGAGGTCCGCCGCCAGCGAGCCCAGATAAACATTGTGAAGAGAAAAAGGAATCACGCCGAGAAAGGTGCCCGCCACAAAACCGGGAAATGAAAAACTGGTCAGCCCGAACAGGTAATTGGAGACTTTGCCCGGGAAAAACGGGATCAATCGCGTCAGCAGCACAATCTTCCAGCCGTGCGGTGCCATCTCATCGGTCACCACCGACAGTTTCGCCCGGGTGCGAATGTAGATGTGCGCGGTTTCGCCAAAGCAATGCCGGGCAATCAGAAACGCTATCGCTGCCCCGATGGTGGTGCCAATCACGACGTAAGCCGTGCCCTCAACGACGCCAAACACGAAGCCCGCACCAGTGGTCAGCAAAACACCGGGCAAGAGCAGAACCATAGCAACGATCATGATCGCGATAAAGAACAGCGCCGCCCAGGCACCCTGCTCATCAAACCATTGCAGCAATTCGACGATCTGCTTATGCACACCGAATGCATACAGCAGCCCTACGATCAGACCGACACCGGCAATACTGCCAGCCATCCACAGCAGCGGCGATCGGGTCCAGTTGGCTCGTTGTTTCGGTTCGGAGACGGACACCAGACACTCAACTCCTGGCCAAGGCCGAGATTTCAGGCGAAAAAGTTTTCTGATTCGCCTTTACCGTAACCCGGCAGCGCCGCCGGGCTCAAAGGCGTATTGTCTCGGATGGTACCTACCATCGCTCCAGCCGGACTCACCTGCCGGAAAGGATGGACTGCAGCTTGTGGGTCAACTCGACCGCCTCGGTGCCCAGCGGTGTCAGATAACCTCCGTCCTTCTGGCTGATCAGCCCCCTGGAAAACAGACTTTCTGCAGCGCGGACCGTTTCCGGCGCGGCTGAGTGGGCATGTACCTTGATGCCTTCCTGAGTGGACGTGGAAGGAAACTGCAGTAACAGATTGAGCTCTGCAAGGTGGTTCGGCGAGAATGGCATGGTAGTTCCTCTTTATGATTGATCTGATTTCAGTCTAGGCTCAGGTCAGCACTTGACAAGCACAGGCACGAAGCCAGCATGACAAATAACAGCGAAGATTTCCCGAACTATTACCTGCGGCCACTTCGACACCTGAACGTGTACCTTTCCGGACTCGTGAAGGGACGACTATGGCTCAAGGTATTGATCGGGATGGGGGCCGGCCTGGTGGTCGGCACCCTGCTCGGCCCGTCAGTCGGCCTGATCGAGCCGGGAAGGGGCCGGTTGATCGGTAACTGGCTGGCATTTCCCGGCCACCTGTTCCTCGCCACCATACAGATGATTGTCATTCCGCTCGTGATTGCCTCAGTGGTGCGCGGCCTGGCCTCCAGCGAAGATCTCTCGCAACTGCGCAAGCTGGGCATGCGGGTGTCCATTTTCTTCGTCATCACCACCGCGATCGCCGCATCCATAGGGCTCTGGGTTGGTGGCTTGATCAACCCCGGGCGCATGCTGACCGGGCTTGCCACACCAGCGCAGGAACCCTCTGCCGAGGTGGTGAATGCCACAATGCCCAGTGTCGAGGATCTTCCCCGGACTCTGCTGGGGCTGCTCCCCGGTAATCCCCTGGACGCCATGGTGGAGGGCCAGATGCTGCAGGTAGTGATCTTCTCGATCATCGTCGGAATCGCACTCGTCAGCATGGCACCGGAAAAGTCCCGACCGATGCTGGTCCTGCTCGATTCCCTGCAACAGGTCTGCATGACCGTGGTGCAATGGGCAATGCGCCTGGCGCCCTTCGCCGTCTTTGGCCTGATGGCCCAGCTCACCACCACTATCGGCTTCCGGGCCATGCTGGGCATGGGTTCCTATGTCTTGACCGTCTTGCTGGGACTACTGATATTGCTGGGGTTTTATCTCCTGATCCTGAAGTTTCTGGGGGGAGAACACCCTATCCGCTTCCTGAAGGATACCCGCGATGTCCTGCTGCTGGCGTTCTCCACTTCCAGCTCCGCCGCAGTGATGCCGCTCTCCATCCGCACCGCCGAGGACAAACTCGGGGTGCGACCCTCGATCTCGGAGTTCGTGATCCCCCTGGGCGCGACCATCAACATGAACGGCACTGCGCTGTATCAGGCAGTGGCAACCGTCTTTCTGGCCCAGGTCTACGGCATTGATCTTGGCATGGGCAGCATGGCGCTGGTCGTTGCCATGGCCGTCGGCGCTTCCATCGGTTCTCCGGCCACCCCCGGCGTTGGCATTGTCATTCTTGCCATGGTGCTCCAGACCGTAGGCATACCGCCGAGCGGTATCGCACTGATCATGGGGGTGGACCGGATTCTGGACATGTGCCGCACGGCCATCAACGTCACCGGTGACCTGGTAACCTGTCGGCTGATGGAGAACTGGTCCGGAACGCGGTTACCGCCGGAGCCGGTCCCGGCCGATTCATAACCGCAACAAATCACATCAGTCGGATTACAGTTAATGAGACCCCGGCCCTTTGCCACAGGGCCGGGGACTGAAATAATAGGCTACCCGATTTTTACTGGCAGTCACCGGCTTACTCTGGACCATGGCAAAACGATCACAACTTCTGTCCTGCACCCTCACCATGATGATGCTCTCAAGTGCCGTGCCGGCGCTGGCCGATGGCATCAAGCGCATCGTCCATCCGGATGGCACCGTCGAGTACACCAACACCAAAAGCCAGGACACCCCGATTGCCTCCACCGGCAATGAGACGGTCTATCGCTACACCGACGAAAACGGAGTTGTTTCCTACAGCAGCATTCAGCCTGCGAATGCCAGGTTCGATGTCATCCGCTTTCACTGTTACGCCTGTGACCCGAACTCGAAGGTCGACTGGCGCAAGACCCCGCTGTTCCTGAAACCCTACCAGCAGGAAATCCGGACTGCGGCCCGGGAATTTGATGTGGATCCCGCCCTGGTGCGAGCCGTCATTCACGCCGAGTCCGCTTTCAACCCGAAGGCCCTCTCGCCCAAGGGTGCCCAGGGGCTGATGCAACTGATGCCGGGCACAGCCCGGGAGCTCGGAGTGGGCAACGCCATGGTAGCGGCCGAAAACATTCGTGGCGGCGTGAACTATCTGGCCCGGATGCTGGACCGCTTCAACGGTAACATTCGACTGGCAACCGCTGCCTATAATGCCGGCCCGGGCGCTGTCACCCGCTATAAAGGCGTTCCTCCGTATGCTGAAACCAAGGCCTATGTGGAGCGAGTAGGCATCCTGCACGAGCGTTACGCTTCCCGATAGACAAAACCCATCACCCAGACTCCTGTGGCACAAGATTTCACATTGGCACCACCTGTTCACAGCGTCTATGAAAAGTAGACACATGGTAGAAAGGGTTCTGGTCTCATGGAATCGAGCCGCAAGAACATATTCGTCTTTGGTTCGGATGACTTTAATTTTTCTCTGATCCGGTCTCTGGATACCGAAAACCGATACCGTCTCCACAAGCTCTTTGACTATAGCGAAATCAGAGCCGGGAATGAGTTCCCGGTAAAAGAGCTGTATGAGGGCGCCCGGCAGCGTCTGAGCGACTTTCAGGGAACAGTCGATGGCATTGTGGGCTATTGGGACTTTCCGATATGCACACTCGCGGACTGTCAGAGCCTGTCAACGGGGAGAATGGGAAATCAGGACCACCACAAGGACAGTGCTGACCTGCGACGACCAGAATTTCTACCTGGACGCAAAACTGGACGCCTTCGAGGGCAAACGGCGGGTTTTCTCCCGCAATTGGAACCGCATCATCAAGCGCAATCTGTTGTAACGGGACCAGGTCGTCAGGAAAAGTGACAACCAGCGGCCCGGAGCATCCCCCGCACCGCAGGCAGTCAGGCCCGGCTCTTATTCAGCCGAGGCAATCAGGCTGGCGTTGCCACCGGCGGCGGTGGTATCCACACACAGGTGCCGCTCGATCACGTAACGCTGATCCAGCTTGTGCTCGGTGATGACCGGCAGCAGTGCGCCGTCGCGCCTGGCCAGAGCCTGGCGATACTGCTTCAGCAGCGGCTTCTCGGCCACGCTGACCACCGCCCGGAAGCCGGACAGCCCGGTCAGCGCATCCGGATCGAGGACACCGTTGACCGCCACAATGGGCAGGCCTGCCCTGGCGGCATCCGCCACCAGCTTCTCGGCATCCGGCGCAATGACTACCACCTGGTTGCCCTGGGACAGCGCGGTTGCCGCCTGCTCCACGGCTGAATCGGCATCCGGTCCCAGACACAGGACCACGCCCCGGGCATGGAAGGACAGATGGTTCTGCTCACCGGTGGGCCCGGGCATTTCCAGATAGCCCTTGTCCATGGGCGCCGGAACTTCCCCGAAGAACGGCTTGAGGGTTTGCTGGCGTTCCTCCGGCCCGGGTGCCTTGACCGAAACCACCTTGTCGATCAGCTTCTGTGCCTTGTCTGCACCGATGACCCCGGCGCTGGAACTGGACGGCTTCTCGACGGTCTTCCCTTTGAGGAAACGACGGACATACAGCGGGCCACCCGCCTTGGGACCGGTACCGGAAAGCCCTTCGCCACCGAACGGCTGGGAACCGACAATGGCGCCGATCTGATTCCGGTTCACATAGATGTTGCCGACGTGGATCCGGCTGGTGATATGCTCAATCCGGCGGTCGACCCGGCTGTGGACACCGAAGGTCAGGCCGTAGCCCCTGGCATTGACGGCTTCCACCACCTTGTCGATATCCCTGGCTTCGAAGGTGGCCACGTGCAGGACCGGGCCGAAGATCTCCTCCTCGAGCTCCTCGATACCGCTGACCTTGAGTACGGCCGGCGAAACGAAACGGCCCTTGCCGGGCACGTCCATTTTCTTGAGCAACTTGCCGGCCTGCTCGAACCTGTTGCAGTGGTCGACGATCTTCTTCCGGGCCGGCTCGTCGATCACCGGGCCCACGTCGGTGGACAACTGCCACGGATCTCCGATGCCCAGCTCCTCCATGGCGCCATACAGCATCTCCAGAAGGTTATCGGCAATGTCTTTCTGGACGTACAGCATGCGCAGCGCGGAGCAGCGCTGGCCGGCACTCTGGAACGAGGACGCCAGCACGTCCCGGACCACCTGCTCCGGCAGCGCGGTGGAATCCACGATCATGGCGTTGAGGCCACCGGTCTCCGCCACCAGCAGTGCGTCCGGTGCCATGTGCCCGGCCATCGCCTTGTTGATGCGCTGGGCGGTAGCCATAGAGCCAGTGAAGCATACCCCGGTCACGCGGGGATCGGATGTCAGGGCGGAGCCCACCGTGGCACCGGTACCCGGCAGCAGTTGAATGGCATCCCCCGGGATACCCGCCTCGTGCATCAGCTCGACAGCACGCACCGCCAGCAACGACGTGCTCTCGGCCGGTTTGGCGACGACCGCATTGCCGGCCGCCAGGCTGGCCAGGATCTGGCCGGAGAAGATCGCCAGCGGGAAGTTCCACGGCGAGATACAGCACATGACGCCCCGGGCCTCGCCATGCTTTTCGTAACGGATGCCTTCGTTGGCGTAGAACATGCCAAAGTCGACGGCTTCGCGGATTTCCGCCACCGCATCCAGCAGGGACTTGCCCGCCTCACGTGTGGTCAGGGCAAATAGCTCGTAAGCATGTTCCTCGTACAGATCACCCACCTTGCGAATGCAGGCGGCTCGTTCCTCGGCGGACCTGGCAGACCAGCTCTTGAAGCCGTCCTGAGCGGCGTCCAGTGCAGCGCTGATATCGGCTTCGGAGGTGAAGGTGATGTGGCCGACCAGGTCATCCGGGTTAGCCGGGTTACGAACCTCATGTACGTCATCACTGGAAGACTCCACCGCAAGGATGGGGCCACCTTTCCACTGATGCTCCCGGAACTTGCCGCGCCCTTCCTCGATCCCGGCCACGGTCACCGGATCGGTGATATCCCAACCCCTGGAGTTGCGACGCTGGTCACCGAAAATCTTCGCCGGCGGTACAATGGCCTTGCTGGAGATATTCTCGCCCAACGCCAGAACCGCATCGATGGGATCCCTGGCGATTTCTTCCGGCGAGATGTTGGTGTCCACAATCTGATTCACGAACGAGCTGTTGGCACCGTTTTCCAGCAGGCGACGCACCAGGTACGCCAGCAGGTCTTTATGGGCACCAACCGGAGCGTAAATGCGACAGGGTACACCGCTGTCCTGGAGCACCTGATCGTGCAGGGACTCACCCATACCATGCAGGCGCTGGAATTCAAATTTCGAGCGGTCGATATCCCTGGCCAGTTCCAGCACCGCAGACACCGAGTGCGCGTTGTGGGTCGCAAACTGCGGGTAGATGCGGTCGGTCATGCCCAGCAACTGCCTGGCGCAGGACAGGTAGGAAACGTCACTGCAGGCCTTGCGGGTAAACACCGGGAAATCGCTCAGGCCCATCACCTGGGCACGCTTGATCTCGGCGTCCCAATAGGCCCCCTTCACCAGGCGCACCATGATCCGACGGTCCAGTTCCCCGGACAGCGCGTACAGCCAGTCCAGGGTCTGGGCGGAGCGTTTGCCGAATGCCTGAACCACCACACCAAAGCCGTCCCAGGCTCTCAGTTCCGAGTCGGAGAGAATGGCTTCGATGACATCCAGGGACAGGTCGAGACGATCCTGTTCCTCGGCGTCGATGTTGAAGCCCATGTTGAAGGCAGCCGCTTTTTTGGCCAGTTTCAGGGCACGGGGCAGGAGTTCATTCATCACCCGCTCCTTATGGCCGTATTCATATCGGGCCAGCAGCGCGGACAACTTCACGGAAATGCCCGGGTTAGTGCGTACATCGCCCTCGCAGTTCTTGCTGATGCTGTCGAGGGCATCAGAGTATGACTGGTAATAGCGCCGGGCATCCGCATCGGTGCGGGCGGCTTCACCGAGCATGTCATAGGAATAATTGTAGCCACGCTCAACGTAGTACTTGCCGCGGTCCCGGGCTTCCTCGATATCGCGGCCCAGAACGAACTGACGCCCTATCTCCTTCATGGCCTGCCCGGCCACAGTACGGACGACCGGCTCGCCCATGCGCTTGACCATCTCACGCAGAATCCCGCCCACGCCCTGGCGCTCCGGGGCCTTCAGCAGGTTGCTGGTCATCAGCAGCGCCACGGTCGCGAAATTGATCATCCCCGAGCGGGCCTTCCCCACGTGGGCGCCCCAGTTGCCGGAAGTGATCTTGTCCTCGATCAGATCGTGGATGGTGAGGTTATCCGGTACCCGAAGCAGTGCCTCGGCCAGACACATCAGGGCAACACCTTCCCTGGTGTTGAGCCCGTATTCCGCCAGGAACTTCTCCATGATGGTGGGGCGGGCATTCTTGCGGACGCTGCGCACCAGGTCTGCGGCGCGGTCGGAGATCACTTTTCGCTCGTCCCGGGACAACCGGGCGTCAGCAATCAGCTTGTGAATAACCGCATGCTCGTCCGCCAGATAGTTCTGCCGGACTGCCTGGCGGTATTGGTTGAGGCCAGGCTTCACTGACTGCTGTGTCATGGTTGCACCCTCTTCGCGGTCTGTCTTGTATCTCCGACTTTCTACCGGGAATGAAAAGACGATGAAGGACATGGGCATATGAACGTGGAGCGGACGGGCTCAGCCGGTAGCCTCAAGTCCGAGCTCATGCTTGTACAGCACATTGCCCAGCCCAAGCACAATCCGTTCCACAGAGACATTGGCGGACACGGGACTCTCCCCGGGTTTTGACCGGGCCTCCAGGATCAGCACCATCCTGAGCAGATCCAGAAGCCGGATGACCAGGTCAAGGATATCGAAGTCCTCCGGCGCGGACGCCATCTCGCGAATCACAAAAGCTTTCGCGGACTCGACAATGAACGCCTGACGGGCGTCGAGGGCACGGGAGTCCAGGGCGCAGACCGACTCGAAGCGCTCCTCCCGCTCCCGCCGGATCGCCTCCATACACAGATCCCGGGAATGCTCCGGGGTCTCCTCCTGGCGCAGCAAACCGGCCAGCCGGAAATCCACTGTGCCCTCGTGACGCAATTCTTCGAAATCTTCTTCAAGGGTCTTGCGGGCATGCGGCAGGTACTTGCGAACAGCCCTTTCCCGGGCCTCAATCAGCTGATCGAGCGACGCGGCATTCACCATGCCGGTCATTACCTGAACGCAGTACACCAGATGTTCCCAGATGTCCGGAGTTATACCTTCCGGCCCCGCAGGCAACACCCGTGCGATGGAGACAAACCGGAAATACAGCGTGGTAACTTCCTGTTCGCTGAAACCGGATGTTTTGATGATCTCGGGCAGACCTATACGTTCCACGTCTTTCAGAAGGCGCGGAAGCAGCATCAGCACGTAGTGCCGGGCGCCCTCAGACAGGGTTGTCATAACAGAAGACCTGCACAAACTCTCGCAATCGGATACTCTCCATGGGCCGGGCAACAAGCCCCTTACTGACACCATAGCCGATAACCACACATTTTCATGATGCAGAAACCTGAAATCCCGGGTGAAATCGTTCACGTGACCCGGGATGCCCTGGGCAACATCCTGGTCATTGACGACCGCAAGCACCGGGTGCTGAGCTTTGACTCCATCTTCGAGCAGAGCAAGATCGCCCGGGCCACTCCGTACCTGCCAGTGCATGAATACAGCCGGGCCATGCTCATACCCGCGGCATTCGCCGAACCGGCCCATGTGACCGTGCTCGGCCTCGGTGGAGGTGCCCTGGCCCACGGCCTGTATCGACTGTTTCCGGAGTGCCGGGTTCATGTGATCGAGTTACGCCCGAAAGTCCTCGAAGTAGCGCGGGAGTGGTTTGCACTGCCGGATTCCGACCGGATGGAGGTCACCATCGCCGATGCCCGCAAGGCAGTCGCGGAACTCCCTCCGGCCAGCACCGACATGATCTTTACCGATTTATACAACGCGGACCGCATGAGCCCTGCCCAGGCCCAGCGACGATTTATAAGGGATTGCTGCAACGCGCTCACCGACGAAGGCTGGCTCATCCTGAATTACCACAAGGTACCGGATGAAAGCGGCAGCCTGTTCCGGGAGCTGGTGCGTCAGTTCCCCTGTCTCCTTTACTTTCACAGCAAGACCAACAACACCGTCATCTATGGCTGCAAGGAACCGTTTTACCCCTGGCCCCTGGACGTGCCCCACCTGAAGGAGCTGGAGCAGCGTTTACCTATAGGCTGGCGCAAGCTGATGAAGAAACTTGCGATGGTAGAGGGCTAATCCTGCTTTTCTCAGGATCGTCCACGGTTTCCGGGAAAACGCGGTAAGGCTATCCCCTGCCGGTCCATCCGGCGAAGGACCGCCAAAGCCAGACAGCCCGGGAATTGGCAGGTTCCCGAAGAAGCCACCGAACAGGATGGCGTGCCGGAGGCGTGGATTACCTTCGAAACCGCGGACGCCCCCGGTAAAGGCCACCTGCGCCTGCGTTCTGCCCCAAGGACAAGATCGGGGACTGGCTGGAGATGTACACCGAGGTCATGGAACTGAATTACCGGAATAACACGAAATCAGGGCGCGAGTGCCTGTTTGCCGACAGTTGGAATCAAGCACTGCAATGCACCTGCGCCCTGATGAGGCAGATCAGGCCCGGCTCAGGAACTTCCGCTCTTCCACATTGATCTTGATCCGATCGCCAGTGGAGATGTGCTCGGGTACCTGAACCACGAGGCCTGTGGTCAGCCTGGCGGGCTTGGTCCGGGCCGTGGCTGAACCACCTTTGACAGAGGGATCGGTTTCTTCGATCTCAAGCTCGACTGTCGGCGGCAGGTCGAGGGCCACCGGGGAATCGCTCACGAGAATAACCATCAGCCCCTCCGTGTCCTCGTTGATGAACAGAAGCTCGTCAGCGATGGCTTCCTTGTTGAGCATGTACTGGGTGAAATCCTCGGTATCCATGAAGACGTACTCGTCTCCGTCGGCGTATGAGAAAGTGGCCGGCCGGCGAACCAGATCCGCCTGGTTCAGCATGTCGGAGTCCTTGAAGGTTTCGTCCAGCTTCTGGCCGGTCACCACATCGTACATACGCATACGGTACAGGCTACCTCCGGCACGCCCTTGGGGCACGGAGCGCTCGATATCCTTGACGAAGTAAACCCGTCCCTCGTACTCAACAGCCTGATTCTTTTTGATTTCACTGGCTTTTGGCATTGCTTCTGGTCCCGAAAGAAAATGAAAACTGGGGAGTGCCCATCCAGAAACTAATAACCTACTGATTTTCGGTTAAAAATTCTGAGAATAGACAAAAATCCTGTTGGTTCTGGTATGTTTTAAGTGCGAACCAAAAACAGCCGTAACTACTCGAATTGGATTTAAACGCCGCCCTCTCCGGATTCAGGCGACGGCATCCATGGCCCCACCGCCAACACGAAGCAGTTTCAGCGGGCGAACACGCATCCGCGCCTCCTGCCCTGTGCAAAGCCTCGCCATCATGGCCATGGACCGGTAGTAGGCGTCATTTGCCAACTCCTCGCACTGTCGCGCGACCCGGAGGATTTCATGGGGATCGAGTTCCCTGGCCCTCAGGTCCCTGCTTCCCGGCAGGCCGGAAGCTCCGGCGTGCTCCCTCAGGGTGCCCTGGTCACCGGACAGGGGCAGGGCAACCCGGGCCGCGGCGTTGTAGAACTGGATGATGGATTCCCGGCAGCGATTGGCAGCGTGCTCGATCACCGGCTCGGCTCGCTTCAACCGGGCCCTGTCATTTCCACGCAACACGCCCTCCAGGGTAGCGGCGTAGCTGCTCAGGTGACGCATCGGAAGGGTCAGAACCGGGAAAGTGGACAGGCTTTCCAACACCGTTGAGGCAAGCTTTGCGTCGTCCGCCGGCATCCGGGCAATGGCCAGATGCATCCGGCGGGCAAACAGGCGGTCGATATCCCGCAGCCGCTTGCCCAGATCCCTCCATTCGTTCGATGCCTTCTCGACCGCGCGGTCCGCGTCCCGGAGCTCCCGGGTGGTCAGGCCGAAATCCCCGGGCTGAACGGAAACCTTCTCAGCCAGCAGAACCCTGCCATGGGTCCGATCGGTATGAAGCTGGACAGCCCGGGCGTAGGACTCCTGAAGTGTAGACAGCTCCGGCAGTCGGCTACGCAGGGTATCGATGACCTGCTGCAGCGTCTGCTGCCCCTCCCGGCCAGCCTCCAGGTTGAGGAAACGCCTGGTGAGGTGTCCATTGAAATACTGATCCAGCGCTTCGCCGTCTTCGTCACTGACCTTCCTGGTTTGTAGAATTTCCTCGTTATCAACGAGGTACTGTTCCAGATCCGCAATTCCAAAGTCCGCATAGGTTTGCCGCGTGATGGTCCTGCACAGATGATCAAAGTCCGGCAGCAGTCGGGCCGCCGGCTCTCCGGTCCGCACCACTCCGGGGAATTCCAGCTCCAGGGCGTGGCGAATCCGGTCAACATCCGCGGGGTGGGCATCCCACAGGGACGTCTGTTGCCCGCCCATGGCATCCAGCACCGCCCGCCGCTGCCCGGCATTCAGATTATCGGCGCTTTCGGCAACGGCTCGCGGCAGATCCCGCATCAGCCTGCCTTTTTCCCGGGCCCGGGCGTTGGCCGCTTGCATGCACTGGTCGGCAAGCGCCAGCATATGCAGCCTTTCTGCAGTCATCTCAAACACCTTGCTGCCGGTCAGCCAGCACTCATAGCGGTCAGCGTCGTACTCCATTTTACGTGACAGCCGACGACCAATCCAGAGGTTGAAGAGCAGCATGCCCCTGAACAGATTGCGTGTCAGGCTCATCATCGCCCGGGCAGGCCGCAAAACGGCATGACCAACAAGCACCGGGGAATTGCCTTGCCAACGTTCCAGGCGGACATCCCACGAATCCCCGGCCTTTGTCCGGTTGGCAAGCCAGCGGTTGACACTGTTGACCAGGTAGTTGGCAAACATGGCTGTCGGGTGGGCAAAGTGACCCAGCTCATGACCGACCACACCAACCATCTGCCGAGTATCCAGCCCGGCGAACAGCGGCATGCCCACCGTCAGGGTCAACTCCCGACGACGCAGACCACGCAGACCTCCACTAGGCCCCAGGGAGGCGGTGATACGACTATCAACAAGAATCTCCTGTATTGGCGGCAGCCCCATACGCTCGCACAAGGCATCAACCAGTTTGAAAAACCGTGTGTGTTTCTGGCGGTCCAGCGTCAACGTTGGAGATGAGGAATACCGGATAAACAGGGGGCGCGCCAGAAACAGCAGAAACACGCCGCAAACAACGGAGACCGATCCGGTGAGAAGCGTGCCGGCAATCGGGCCGGCCCCGGCCAGCTGACCGGGGATCAAAGCGAGGGACCAGATCAGGCCAACCGCGGCAACCGCTATCAACCCGAAGTAGAAAAACGGTGCAATCAGGCTCAGGACCATCACGGCGATCAATCCGGCACGGTAAGCCAGGCCCAGCGGCATGGAGGGGATGGTGTCAGGCAACAAGGCCTCCGGATCGTCCTGCTCCTCGCAGGATTCCGGCACGGACTGCAGCCCCACCACAGAGACATCCAGCCCCGATGCCCGGAGTGCAGCCTCCAGCTTCTGCGCCCGGTCCCGGGTCAGTCCCCGCTTGATCACAACCCTCCGGGATACCATCAGTCCGATTTGCGAAGGCTTCAGGCGGAACCGGGTAGCCAGCGCCTCTGACACCTTCTCGGTTGTAAACCCCTCCAGGATACGACCTGCAGACACCACCCGGAAATCACTGGATGACGATCCTTGCACGACACCTCTCCTTACATTCATAGCCGGATAAACGGGCGAGCGGATAAACAATTCATCACCCTGAAGAGAGTTTGCCGCAGATTGGTCCGGCGCGCCGTGAACCAGGGCACCTATCGCGGAAGGTCTGATGCCGTTTTTTTGACCTGCATCCCGAAATTTTTTTCCCACAGGTTCTGTGGATAACTTTGTTGGCAACGTCAGGACAGGTGCCTGTAACCCCTTCAGTATGAGACCCGGGGGAATGTGAAGGTAATTTGACCAGGGTATACACTGCCGCCTCTCTCGCGTCACCGAAGAAAAGGACGGTTAATGCCATGCGGCGCGTCAATAACGGGCAGGACGTCATGCTTGTCGGAGAAAGGCGCCGAAAACCTGATCGGCTTCGGGCAGAACGTAACCCGGGCCATGCAGGCCCGGGGACTGAGACTTACCCCTTCAGGCCCAGGTTCTCGGCATCCTGCTGGATACAACGGTCCAGCAGCGCCAGATACTCGGCCCTGGCCTTCACTTTGGTTTCGCGGTGTGCGCGCATGTTCAGTTGCCTGAACTGGTTGGCCAGGGCATTCGCCCGCTCAAGCAGCCTGTCCTGCCCGACCACTTCATCCAGGAAACCGGCTTCGACCGCGCCTTCCGGGTTGAAGATTTCAGCGTTGACCACGGAGCGGTAGAAATGCGCAGGTGTAAGCCGGTGGCGGGCAATCTCAATACCGGCATGATGCATGGTCATCCCGATGGCCACCTCGTTCAGGCCCAGCCTGAACGGGCCTTCGACACCGATGCGGTGATCCACAGACAGCAGGATAAACGCGCCCTTGGCAATGGCATGACCGCTGCAGGCACCAATCACCGGCAGGGGAAATGCCGCCAGGCGGCGGGTCAGAGTGGAACCGACCTTCACCAGAGCCGCGGCCTCCTGCGGCCCCTTCTGCATTTCTTTCAGGTCATAGCCGGCAGAAAAAACACCGGGCTGTCCGGTCAGGATAACCACCGCCTTGTCCTGCTCCACCCGATCCAGCGCCTTGTTCAGCGCCTCGAACACTTCGTGGCTCAGGGCATTGGCCTTGCCGTTGTTCAGGGCAATCGTTGCAATTCCATCGTTCAGTTCATAACTAACAAGCTCGGTCACTGGCCTCTCCCTTCTGATCAACCACACCAAAGTGAGTGTTTGTTAACTCAACAGAAACAAGAATTGTCGGTGAGGCGCCCGGGAGATGCAATCCCTGAAGTGACAGGCGGACGCCAAATCGAGGCCGTTGTTCAGATGGTTTTGCTGACGACGTCGGAAGGGGCACTGATCAGGCCGTCAGTGTCGACAACCCGGATCGAGAAAAACCACTCGCCGGCTCCCAAATCATTGATGGTGTATTCCATGGTGCTGGCGTCGTTGATCTCGATCGTTTTGCTCAGATCGGATACGTCCTGGCCATAGCTGATGATGTAACTGTCCAGCTCACCCATGGCAAGGCCCTCGCCGTTCACGCGGGTAGCCGGCGCAACCCAGCTGAGCCTGGCGGTACCAGTCACTGCCGGTTCGCTGGTTACCGGGCTCTTTTCTACGGTGCCGCTATCGACAGTCCCGGTTGCCTCATCACCCGAAGGGCTGTCGGTGACAACGGTATCGCCACTGCTTGAGTCGGAGCTGACTCTCTCACCACTGGACTTGGCGCCGGAATCGTAGGCGCTGGCTGTGTCGTTGCTGCCGTCAGCCGACCCTCCTGACACATTGGAATCGCCGCCACACCCTGTAAGCACGATCCCCATAAACACTGCAGCAATCCATGCCCTTGACATATTAATGACGTTTTCCATAGCCAATAGACACCAATAAATCGTCGAATTTATAAAATTGTATAAAACAGGGCGAATTATGGATGTTAATTTTGTCGGTATTCTAGTTACAAAATGGTCAATTTCCTGACAGGGTTTGGTAAGGAAACGGCATAACCTGAGGGGAGACGCAGTCTGTGCGGGGTTTGGGGTTTGGTGGGGTGCGAAGCAAGAGAAGAGGCAGAATTATCCACATTATCTGTGGATAACTGTGTTAGCAGAGCAAGGAAACATGGCTCCAGCCGGCATCGGATCAGCACAGCGCAATTATGACGGTAAATTGACCGGGCCAGCTTTTAACCAGCCTTATCAAAACCCATACCCTGAGCGCCACGCAGGTAGCGGTGACCTCCTCCGCACAGCAAAGCCCGGGATAATGCCGCCAACACCTGCCGAGGCGACAGGAACGAACAACGCCAATCCCGCCAAAAAAACGAAGAATAATACTTCCCTGCCCGCCTCCCTGGTGCTGTGCTTCAGCACCATGCTGCTGTTCATTACCCATTCCTCGTTTATCTACCAGTGGTGGTTCGGCCTCTCCAATGGCATGTTTGCCATCCTGTTCGCGTCCAATATTGCCGTGATGGCGATTCTCAATCTGATCAACCGGCCACTGCTGAGACGCTTCTCATCGGTCGTTCTGTTGCGGGTACAGGTGGCGACGCCCTGCTGCCGATCGCGGCCAGCATACTGGCATGCTCTACCGGAGCCGTAATTCTTGCCTCGGGGGCGCCCGGGGCGTCACCGTCCTCCTCAAAAGAAGAGAATTCGCCCCCTGTCCCAGACCATCACCGTTCCGGCACGGTTTTGGTCCTCGGGGATAACACCCTCAAAGAACATTTTCATCGCAAGATCGTACCCGTGGACATCGAACCCCACGGTCACCAGCCAGAAAAACATAGTCAATGGAACCGATACCCGATACTCAAACCATACGCTTCAGGATCCGGTCACCGAGCAGGTACTGGTGCGCCAGCGCTGCCGCCACGTGGACGCCAATCATTACCCAGAGCACATTGGCCAGAAACTTATGGACGTCTTCCCCAATGTCTTCCAGCCACTCTACTTCCGGACCTGAGCCTGAAAGCGTCCAGCCGAAGAAGGTGACCGGATCCCCTTCCCCCAGTGACGTCGCCAGCCCGGACAATGGCATCAGAATCATCAGCGCGTAAAGCACGATATGCCCTAACATGGCCATGGTCGCCCAGTGCGCAGGGGGGGCGAGGCGCGAACGGTTCAGCCACCGCCACAGGCCACGAAACACCACCAGCCCGAACACTGTGAGCCCCAGGCTTTGGTGCCAGGCCATCAATGAAGCTTCCGAGAGACTGTCTTCCAACGCCTCGAACCAGACCTCGGTAGCAAGCATAAACAACAGCAACACCGCCATGATCCAGTGCACGGCACGGGAAACGGCTCCATAACGGTTATCAGTATCCATCACTGCCATCATTAATCTCCTTTAACAACTTAACGGGGTGGAGAGGCCCCTCCCCGGGCCCTCGCGCTGACTACCAGATCTCAGTCCCGGCGTGAATCAGGAGCCGGTGCGCCATAACGGTCGAACTCCTGCTCCCGGATCAGGTTCTGGTCGGCGTCTCGCAACTGTACCAGATAGGTACCGTCACTGGTCTCCTCCACGGAGACCTCCACCCCGGGACCAAACCGGCGCAGAGCCTGGCCATGGGCCATGATACGCATCTCCTCAGTGCTGTACTGCTTGTGGTCTGCGTTCATGGGCTTGCCGTCGCGGCGATGTTCGTAACGGTTGTCGTCCCTGTCATCATCGTCCGCGGACACCAGAAGCGGTGCGACACTGAGCAACGCGGCAGCGGACAGGGCAGCAACTGTGGTGGTTTTTTTCATGGTGGAACTCCTTGTGTGATGAAACTCATGAGGAAAGATCATTGCTGGTCTGAAACCATTACACCAGGGAAACGTCGCAGAATTGTCTCGGCCAGGGTCCGACTTTGTCGCAAATTGTCGCAAGCACCGGAATCGGGATGATTTTTGACAACCTCGTGCCCAAGTGCCCCGTCCAGTCCCCTATAATCGGGTCAACCGGTAAACAGACGGAGTCAGGAGTGAGCGCTTCTCCCACGATAATGGTAGTCGACGACCATCGGGACATCCGCGACCTGGTCGGCCGCTATCTGCAGGAACACGGCCTGCGAGTGCTGCTGGCGGATGGCGGGGATGCCATGAAACGGCAACTGAGAACCCACTCAGTGGATCTGGTCGTACTGGATATCATGATGCCGGGAGACGATGGCCTCACCCTTTGCCGCTACCTGCGCGAACACACCGAGTTGCCCGTCATTCTGCTGACCGCCATGAGCGAGGAGACCGACCGCATCGTCGGCCTGGAAATGGGTGCCGATGACTACCTGACCAAGCCCTTCAATCCGCGGGAGCTTCTGGCCCGCATCAAGGCAGTTCTGCGCCGCACTTCAGCGTTACCACCCCAACGCAGCCCCATGGCCGGGCAACGCCTGAGGTTCGAGGGCTGGACCCTGGATGTGGACCGTCACCAGCTGATCGACCCGGAAGGCGTGGAAGTATCCCTCAGTACTGCCGAATACAAGCTGCTGCTGGCCTTCCTCGAGCACGCCGGTCGGGTGCTGTCACGGGATCAGCTGATGGACCTGACTCTGGGCAGGGAAGCAGATGCCTTCGATCGCAGTATCGATAACCATGTCAGCCGGCTGCGACGGAAAATCGATCCGGATGCCCGCAACCCCAGACTGATCAAGACCATCTGGGGCGGTGGATACCAATGGATCGCCAGCGTGAAACGGGCAGGGGAATGAGATTCCGGCCCCGGCGTGCCGGCGGGCAGCTCGCGCTGTTGCTGATCCTGGTGCTGGTGGTGGCACAGGTCATCACCATCGCGATTCTGGCAGGAGAACGCCAGGGCGCCCTGCGCACCGCCAGCCTGGAACATGTTTTTGAACGGATAGCCGACGCCTACACCCTGCTCGACACCACAGATCCGGAGCGTCAGGAACGCGTACTACGGGCACTGTCCAGCCCTTCCCTGCAGCTTTCCATCGATCCCACACCTCACCTGCCCACCGACGAAGCCTCAGCCATGACCCGGCAACTGGCCACGGAACTGGGCCTGACGGGTGAACAGGTGCGATCAGCCATGGAAGCGGATGAGGCAGAATGCTTGCCGGGCCGGGAAGCGGATGGCGATGACCACGAAGGCCGCGAGAAACACGACGAGGAGGGTGAGCATCACAAGGAAGAGGAGCGCCGCGAACACCGGGAGGACCGCCACGAATGCCCGCCCATCCTGGGCGTTTCCCTGGCATTGTCGTCGGGCCAGTGGTTCAACGCCCGGGCCCAGCCGCCAGCACCATCCTGGCTCTGGCTGAAAGCGACCCTCACCAGTGTCGGCATCACTGCCGTGCTTCTGATCCTCACGGTTCTGCTGGCGATTCGCCGCATTCTGCAACCGGTGAACGAGCTGAGCCGGGCCGCCCATGCCTTCGGACGTGGTGAAAAAATCCGGATTCCGGAGCGCGGCCCCGAGGATATTCGTGAAGTGACGCGCGCCTTCAACCAGATGCAGCTCCAGGTCGGCCGGGCCCAGGAAGACCGGGAACGCCTGTTGGGCGCCCTGGCCCACGACCTGCGAACCCCTATTACCTCCATGCGGCTGAGGGTGGAAATGCTACCTGAAAGCGAAGACCGGGACCGGCTGCTCGATTCCCTGCAAGAGATGCAGCACCTGGCGGAAGCCACCCTCGACTTCATTCGCGGCAGCACCACCGAGCAACAACGCCGCCAATATGATCTCGCCACCCTGCTGGACAGCCTCTGCGATGATCTGCGGGAAATGGGCCTGGCGGTGGACTATCAGGATAGCCCAAGGTGCGTTCTCCAGGGTCAGCCAGAGGCGGTCAGGCGCGCTCTGCGCAACCTGATCGAGAACGCAGTCAATTATGGGCAAAAGGCCGAAGTGAAACTGGAAGCCTCTGAACAAGAGGCCATCATCACCATCACCGACCAGGGCCCGGGCATCCCTGAGGCCGAACGGGACCGCGTGTTCCAGCCCTTCTACCGCCTGGAACAATCCCGCAGCCGCGACACCGGTGGAGCCGGACTGGGACTGGCCATCGCACGGACCCTGATTCGTGGCATGGGAGGAGAGATCCACCTCGGCACCGGCCCGGAAGGCCAGGGACTGCGGGTGTCGGTGACGCTGCCCATATCAGCACCCCGGAAGGCGGACTGACCGGCCCGCCGGAGCGCCCTCCAGCAAACGGCTCATGCGCCATTTCCGCAACCTGTTGTGTTAGGCTGACTCCACCGAACACGGGAGCCTTGTGCAGATGCAAGTCCGAATCACCCATCAGAGAATCACTGTCGCCCTGCAACTGGTCCTGCTGACGGAAGCGATTTTCGCGGTCTGGGGCCAGCGCTGGTTCACGGCATTCCTGACCGGCATGATCATCCTGATCACCTTTTTCCCGGTGCTGTTTGAGCGGCGCTTCCGGATTCACATTCCCCCGGAGTTGCAGTTGGCAGCCATCGCCTTCGTGTTTGCCTCGCTATTTCTGGGCGAGATCCGGAATTACTACACCCGGTTCTGGTGGTGGGATATGGCGCTGCACACCATGTCCGGATTCCTGTTGGGCATCATCGGCTTTCTGCTCGTTCATATCATGAATGAAACCGAGAAGATTCATGTGCACATGAAGCCCGGCTTTGTGGCATTTTTTGCCTTCCTGTTTGCCTTGGGTGTCGGCGCCCTGTGGGAGATCTTCGAGTTTGCCATGGATTCACTTTTCGGAATGAATATGCAGAAACCCATGCTGGGCGACCCCTCGGGGCTGACCGATACCATGTGGGACCTGATCGTGGATGGAATAGGCGCGTTCGTAATCTCTTTCCTGGGATGGCGTTACCTGAAAAAGCCGGACGCAAGATCCTTTCTCGAGCGCTGGATTGACGGTTTTATCGAACGGAATCCCCGGCTTTTCCGGGGCTAGCAGCGCCCGATTCAGCCGCACAGATACTGACAACACCCGAACACCAACAGACTACATCATCCCGCCATGCTGAAAATCTCCAATACCGTCGAGCTCGCCGACTGGGAAATCCAGCTTTCCCAGATTCGCGCCCAGGGCGCTGGCGGCCAGAACGTAAACAAAGTGGCCACCGCAGTTCACCTGCGCTTCGATATTCTCCACTCCACCCTGCCGCTTTTTTACAAGGAACGGCTCATGGCGTTGTCCGACCAGCGCATCAGCAAAGACGGCATTGTGGTGATCAAGGCGCAATCCTTCCGCACCCTTGAGCAGAACAAGGAAGATGCGCTCCAGCGCCTGAAGGAGCTGATCCAGAGCGCCGTGAAACAGCACAAGGCCCGCCGGCCAACCCGCCCGACCAAGGGCTCGCAGCGGCGCAGGGTGGACCGGAAAACCCGGAAAGGAAAGATCAAGGCTCTGCGAGGCAAGGTGAAAACCTGATTGCGTACGGCACAGGTGGCGTTGAGGTCTATACCGGGTTTGGTTGACCGGGTTTGGTTGACAGTCTCATCACGAAGCCAGGGGAGGCAACATCACAGACGACGCATCGAACACTGAACAAGTGGCGGCGGGCAATTTCGCCGAAAGCGGTGGAATCAGTGGTATTGGCAGGCCGGAGGATGCCCTGGCAATTCTTGAATGCCGGGCCGGGGCGCTTGTTTGAGGAAGTGCCCCCGGGTCAACCCTGTTCAATCAGCTTTTCGGGCCTCGGTCGCCGGAACCTTCAACATCAGCACAAAGCCCACTAACAGGAAGACGAGGATAGTGCTCATGCCCCAGCGCTGGCTATCGGTCATTGCGGTCACAGCGCCCACCAGCAAAGGGCCGGCGAACGCTGTGGCCTTACCGGAGAAGGCAAACAGGCCGAACATCTGGGTCTGCAGGTGAGGCGGAGCCACCCGGGCCAGATGTGACCGGCTGGCCGATTGCAGCGGCCCCACAAAAATACCCAGTATCATGCCCCACACCCAGAAGGCAGTGGCGCTGTCTACCAGCAGGATAGCCATGGCACTGCTGCCCAGCCCCACCAACGCCAGCAGAATGGTGTTACGCCCGCCAAGGGCGTCATCAACCCACGCAAAGCCCAGTGCACCGAGACCTGCTGTCACGTTCAGGGCAATAGCAAATTTCAGGACTTCCGTGGGCGCCATGTTGAAGGTGCCCGCAGCATAAACGCCCCCGAAGGTGAAAATGGTCGCCAGTCCGTCAGTGTAAAGCATGCGGGCAATCAGGAATCGCACAACGTCCTTGTACTGGCGGACATGGGCGATGGACTCCCTGAGTTGCATGAATCCGGCGCGGGCAGCGGCTGCCAGGCCCAGGCCCGTGGACGGCCGGTCCGGGGTGAA
Source organism: Pseudomonadota bacterium (assembly GCA_034189235.1). Classification (GTDB taxonomy): domain Bacteria; phylum Pseudomonadota; class Gammaproteobacteria; order Pseudomonadales; family Oleiphilaceae; genus Marinobacter. The sequence goes on along the minus strand of JAXHVJ010000023.1, from coordinate 1,751 downwards.
GAAAAACGCCGGCAGTGCGAAGACGAGATACCAGACAGCCACAAGCACAAAGGTCGCGCGCACGTGTTCGGCCTGATCCCGATCCAGGTTGAAAAGGTTGGCGTCGGTCTCGATAAAGCCGTACAACGCGACCACCAGGCTTGTGACTCCACCCGCGTAGCCCAGACCCCAGGCCCAGCCTGACCAACGGCCGGTACGCTCCTGGCTGGCCATATCCGGCAGCATGGAATTGTAGAAAATGAACGCGAACTCGGCGCCAAGGGTGCCCAGCCCCACCCATAACGCAGCGTTCCAGAACTGGTCCTGATCCGGTGTAACAGTCCAGAGCATGGCGCATGAAACAACGCACAGCAGGGTAAAGCCGATCAACCAGGGTTTGCGGCGCCCTGACTGGTCCGCAATGGCCCCCAGCATCGGCGCCAGGATCGCAATAAACACACCGGAGATGCCCACGATGTTGCCCCAGGCATTGGTGCCGGCAACTTTGTCCTGCACCACAGAAGCGCTGAAGTACTGGGCAAAGACAAACGTGAGAATGATTGTGAAGAAGGCACTGTTGGCCCAGTCATACAGCGCCCAGGACCAGAGTGCGCGTTTGTCTTCCTGATCACCCGGGGACTGGGCGTGGGGCATGTGTGGCGGCATGTTCGGCTCGGCTAGTGATCCATGCAAGAGAGTTCCGTGACGTGATTGTGACCGTTATCAAGCCAAATGCCCAGCCTCCGGGCATTAAAGGGCCTTCAGGCTTCTCGTTACACAGGAACGGATTATCCGGGAACGGCTGGTCCGGATTGAGGGAACGGCTGGCGCGCTTGTGCTCGGTCGCCAGCACCTCGCCCCAGATGGCTGCCATCTTGCGCAGGTGTTTCTTTTTCTCAAGTTTGTCAGTGGGGAAGTCGTCCTTGAACGGTGACCGCTCGCGCACCGAGAACACCACCCCGTCGAATTCCAGCCAGCCAAGGTAGCGGTCCGGGGGCTCCGCAAGCGCCTTGAACGCCGCCTCATGACGGATGCCCTCGTTGGGATAGACCCGCCGGTACGCGGACCCGGCCATGGCGGCGAACTTCCTGTCCCGGGCAGCGGCATCCAGATCAGCATTGTTCTCGGTGATCGCCTGAATGACCTGTTGATCGCGGTTGGGGAGCCCTCACAAGATCAGCGTCAGCCCCCCGGTAATCACGGCAAACAGCAGGGACAACCCGATCAGCATCTTCCAGGGGAACGGAGGCGGAGGTGACTCAACCGCCAACTGCTCTTCCAGATAGCGCTTCAGCAACAGGGTATTACGGGTATTTGCCTTGTAGATGGCGTCAAAGGCATCGCCCACTACCGGCAGCAGGCCACCGAGAAAATCGATGCCCATGTTACGGAGCATCCGCAGCTTCACTGCCCGGCTCGCGCCCACCCGCTGTGCCTCGACGAGCACATAAGCGGACAACACCAGGCCAAGCAGGTCGCCAACCCCCGGCAGCAGCCCGACGATGGCATCCACCCCGATCCTGAATCGGGTGAAGGGAATCCAGATGCTGCTGTCCGTGAAGCGGCTGAACTTCTCCAGGCGACGGAGCGTTGCTCGCTTTTTGGCTTCGGCGGGCTGTTGCGTCATGAAATCTCCCCGACATTACCCACAGGATCTGTGGATAACTTTGTTGGCAACGACAGGATACCCGGTGCAAATCCCTCAACCACGGGGCCTGGCGCCGAGCGGAGGTAATTTGACCAATATTCACTGAGAGCCGGGATTAACCAGG
>JAXHVJ010000022.1:0-40145 GCA_034189235.1 Pseudomonadota bacterium | reverse complement strand
CTGAAGCCGGCCGAGCAGACCCCGGCCAGTATCCTGGTTCTGATGGAACTGATAGGCGATCTGTTGCCACCGGGCGTGATTAACATCGTCAACGGCTACGGTATTGAGGCCGGCCAGGCTCTGGCCACCAGCAAGCGTATTGCCAAGATTGCCTTCACCGGCTCCACCCCGGTGGGTTCGCACATCCTCAAGTGTGCGGCCGAGAACATCATCCCGTCTACCGTTGAGCTGGGTGGCAAATCCCCGAACATCTACTTCTCTGACGTCATGAAGGCCGAGCCGGAATTCATCGACAAGTGCGTGGAGGGTCTGGTTCTGGCGTTCCTCAATCAGGGCGAAGTCTGCACCTGCCCGTCACGGGCGCTGGTTCAGGAAGACATGTTCGAAGAGTTCATGCAGAAGGTGGTCCAGCGCACCAAGTCGATCAAGCGTGGTAACCCGCTGGATACCGATGTTCAGGTAGGCGCCCAGGCATCCAGGGAACAGTTCGACAAGATCATGTCCTACCTTGCCATTGGTAAGGAAGAGGGCGCTGTGGTTCTGACTGGCGGCGATCGCGAGCACATGGATGAAGAATTCAGCAATGGCTTCTATATCCAGCCGACCCTGTTCAAGGGCGACAACAAGATGCGGGTATTCCAGGAAGAAATCTTCGGACCGGTTGTGGGTGTGACCACCTTCAAGACCGAGGAAGAGGCCGTGGCGATCGCCAACGACACCGAGTTCGGTCTGGGCGCCGGCGTCTGGACCCGCGACACCAACCGCGCGTACCGCATGGGCCGTGCCATCCAGGCCGGTCGGGTCTGGATGAACTGCTACCACGCCTACCCGGCCCACGCCGCCTTCGGTGGTTACAAGAAGTCCGGTATTGGTCGTGAAAACCACAAGATGGCGCTGGAGCATTACCAGCAGACCAAGAACATGCTGGTCAGCTACGATACCAACCCGCTGGGTTTCTTCTGATCGGAACGCATCGGTTCGCGGGCCGGAGGGCCCGCGCTTCGTGTCCTCACATGGATGTGAGTTATCTCTTCCTGGCCCCTACCCGGGGCTTTTTTGTTGTCTCGAACATGGGATCAGTGAATACGGGTCAGAAGAAAGCTTTCTTCAGCCCCCTTCTCCGGGACCCGGGCACAAAATCGGGGTCAGGTGAACGCCTTTATCTGAACCCACCTTCAGGCTTGTCCCCTGGCTCACGCCCCCGCTGCATCCGTCGCCAGAATCCTGGCCCGCTGCTTTTGCTCCTGCTTCTTCTCCTGCTTTCTCCGGATAATGCTGTCCACGCACTGGCTTTCGTCCCGCAGGATCACCACGCATTCCAGGCACTGGATGCATTCGTCGTAGTCGACCCGCCCATCCTTGCGGATGGCGTTGATGCCGCACTCGTTCTTGCAGTGTTGGCAGGGTGAGCCGCAGCGGTCGATGCGCTCCAGCCAGCTGAACAGCCGGAACCGGCCCAGTACCGCCAGTCCGGCGCCGAGCGGGCACAGGTAGCGACAATAGAACTTGTGGATGAACATACCGATCACCAGAAGTCCAGCGGCATACACCACGAAAGGCCAGTAACGGACAAAAAGCAGGGTGATGCTCGTCTTGAACGGTTCCACTTCAGCTAGCTGTTCGGCCAGGGTCAGGGAGTAAAAGGCGGTGCCGACCAGCCCCAGCAGGATTGGGTATTTCAGCAGGATCAGCCGGCGGTGCCAGTGCTCGGGCACCTTTATTTGCCGGAAACGAAGTTTTGCACCCAGCCAGGCTGCCATTTCCTGCAGGGCCCCAAAGGGGCAAAGCCAGCCACAGAACAGCCCTCGGCCCCAGATAAACAGGGTGACGAAGGTATAGGTCCACAGGATAAAGATCACCGGGTCGAGCAGGAATACATTCAGGGAGAAACCGTCCCACAAGGCGAGCAAGAGGGTATAGATGTTCACCACCGACAACTGACCCTGGGCATAGAAACCGATGAAGAACAGGGTGAAAAACAGGAAGCCCCAGCGGAATCGGTGTACCAGTTTCGGGTGACGGCTGAGAGTTTTCTGCCTGGCAAAAACGATCGTCAGCACGGTGAGCCCGGCGACCAGCAGGGCAATTTGCCACCAGCGTTCCTTCCACAGGCCGACCCAGACCGGCTCGCGGGTCGATTCCGCCGGTTCCGCAATTTCCACCGTTTCAAACAGTGCCTCATTGAAAGACACCGGCAGGTCGAAGGTGGCGCTGTCTGATATCAGGTGGTTTCGAGCCAGTTGGACATGGAACTTGAGATGTGACTCGGCACCGGGGTTGAAGCCGGCGTTGCCGCCAATTCGGAACAGGTTGACCGCGGCGAAGCCGGGCATACCCTCTGCCATCAGGGGCAGGTTCTGATCGAGCCAGTTGAGATCCCGCATTTCCACCGCCAGGTTGTTCTGCACCAGCCCTATGCGGTCGGGAGAACTGCCGGGGGTGAAGTCGGGGCTCACATGGGGATATGCCCCCCGGGACGCAACCAGCATGACCTTGTCCTTCTCCCCTAGCCGCTCCATGAACCGGCGGTAGCCGTCGTTCCCCAGCAGGTTCCGGCCAACCATTGGTGAGTTCATGTAGGCAAAGAAGAGTTCTGTAAACGGCTCGTTGTCGGCGGGCTCCAGATCGGCGGAGTAATCGGACAGCGGTCGCCCGAGCTGTTCCTCCACGGTCCTGGCCGGGATGGCGGCTCTGCCGATGAAGCCTCGTTCAATCAACTCGCTCCACTTTAGTGGTTCGAAGAAGTCGGGCCGGGCGCGGGTGGGGGCAGACCGGGCAAAAGCCTCCAGCTTCTGGCGCGCCACCTTGAGGCCGGAGGAAAGAACCGTGTCATTGATGATCAGGACCGAAACGGTGGCCTTGCTGACCCCATCGAAGTACACCACATCCCCCTCTGAGGTTTTACCGGAGCGGGATGAATTCGATGACTGAACGATGATCTGATCCCGCAGGGAGCGGCCTTCATACTGTTCCACAAACTCGAACATAGGCTCTTCACCCAGCCCATGCAGGAACACTGGTTCGTGGTGGCCCAGCACTTTTACACCGGTAAAGCGGCCCTTGGTGTCGAGCCCGATCATCATCCGGATGGGTTTGCCAGCAAAGCCCTGGAGTGGGCTCAGATCCGTGGACTCGTAGGCGTATCCCAGCAACTCCTGAAGCTGGTATACCGGGTAGACCGGGAAGTCTGGCAGCTTGTCCTCAATGACGGTGGCAGATGGGAACAGCTCCTGGATGACCGCACGCCTGGCGTCCGTGAGTTCGGCCTGCAGAGGCATCGGAAACAGGGAAATACACACCAGCAAAAGCACAATTCGCCCGGCCATCGGGAGACCCCTTAAAGTTATTATTTGCCTTGTTCCATGCTAGGGAGATCGGGGGGAGTCTCAATTCGACCTAGGAGCGAGGGCGGTGCTACTTTCAGGGGACGAAGAACGGTTCTAAAGTACCATATTGGCCGCTTTCCACAGTCTCTAGTATAAGTACCTGTAGTCGGTGGTGCCGGCTGTTACACCGGGTTTTCGAACAATGATGACAATGACAAGACAAAGAGGTAAGCATTATGTGGACCAAACCAGCCTACGAAGACCTGCGGATCGGTTTTGAAGTCACCATGTACTTCGCCAACCGCTGAGTGAGAGTCGGCCAGCGCTGTCGGGCTGGCCGTTTCCTCACCGGACTTTTCCATGCAGATTCATATCCTTGGCTCCGCCGCCGGTGGCGGGTTCCCCCAGTGGAACTGTAATTGCCGCAACTGCGCCGGCTTCCGTAACAGTAGTGTGAGTGCGCAGGCCCGCACCCAGTCTTCCATAGCCATCAGCGAAGATGGCGAGCACTGGATCCTGTTCAACGCATCTCCGGACATCCGGGCGCAACTGGCGGCTTTTCCGGCCATGCAGCCAGCCCGTGCCCTGCGCGACACCGGGATCAGCGCCATCGTCCTGATAGACAGCCAGGTGGATCACACCACCGGCCTGTTATCCCTGCGCGAAGGGTTGCCCATGGACGTCTGGTGTACCCGCCAGGTACACGACGATCTCAGCTCCGGATTCCCCCTGTTCACCATGCTGAAGCACTGGAACGGCGGCCTGACCTGGCGTGAGATTGAAGCTTCGGAACAGGTGGAATTCAGGATTCCCTGTGCTCCGTCGATTCAGTTGACAGCCATTCCGCTGCTCAGCAATGCACCGCCATATTCAACCAGGCGCGACAATCCGCACCCGGGGGACAACATCGGCATTTTCCTGCGGGACACCCGCTCCGGGACAACGGTGCTGTACGCTCCGGGCCTGGGGCAGCCGGATGAGCGGATCCTTGGCTGGATGCGCAAGGCGGACATCCTTCTGGTGGACGGCACCGTCTGGCACGATGACGAGATGATCCGCCAGGAAGTGGGGACCAGGACCGGACAGGCCATGGGGCATCTGGCCCAGAGCGGGCCCGGAGGCATGATCGAGGTGCTCGATACAATGCCCGCGAGCCGCAAGATCCTCATTCACATCAACAACACCAATCCGATCCTGGACGAGGATTCCCCCGAGCGCGCCGAACTGGTCGGGCACGGCATTGAGGTGTCCCGGGACGGTATGCATATCGATATGTCGGGGCAGCCATGAACGCCAAAGCCAACAACACCGCCATGAACCGCCAGGATTTCGAGCAGGCTCTGCGCAGCAAGGGTAAGTACTATCACATTCACCATCCGTACCATAAAGCCATGTACGGCGGACAATGCACGCCGGAACAGATCCGCGGCTGGGTCGCCAATCGCTACTACTACCAGATCAGGATTCCCCAGAAGGATGCCGCGATTATGGCCAACTGTCCGGATGCCAACGTGCGCCGGCTCTGGCTGCAGCGCATCCTTGACCACGACGGCCACGACGGTGATGTCGGTGGCATCGAGGCCTGGCTGTCCCTGGCCGAGGCGGTGGGCCTGAGCCGGGAAGAGGTGATCGACCAGCGTCATGTGCTGCCGGGCGTGCGCTTTGCAGTGGATGCCTACCTGAACTTTGCCCGTCGGGCGACCTGGCAGGAAGCGGCCTGTTCGTCCCTGACCGAACTGTTCGCGCCGGAGATTCATCAGAGCCGACTGGACAGCTGGCCATCCCATTACCCCTGGATCGAAGAGGGTGGTTACAGCTACTTCCGCAAACGGCTGTCCGAGGCCCGCCGTGATGTCGAGCACGGGCTCAGCATCACCCTGGATCACTTTGTCACCGAGGCCCGGCAGACCCGGGCTCTCGACATCCTTCAGTTCAAGCTGGATATTCTGTGGTCTATGTTGGATGCGATGACTATGGCCTACATGCATCAAACGCCCCCGTACCACACAGTTACCGACCAGCCAGTGTGGCACCGGGGGCTGTGAGCGAGAGCACCATGAGCCAGATTCCCCGTTTCCGTCGTGGTTTCCGGTTCCAGTGGGAACCGGTCCAGGACTGCTATGTGCTGCTGTACCCGGAGGGAATGGTGAAACTCAACGCCAGTGCCGGGGCGATCCTGAACGAGGTAGATGGCCAGCGGAATGTAGATGCCATCGTGGCGTCGCTGAAGCAGCAGTTTCCGGAAGCTGTCGACCTCGGGCCGGATGTCCGGGACTTTCTCAGGGATGCCGGGCAACAACACTGGATTGAATGGGTATGACTGGCGCATCACAGGCAACATCCGGAGTCGGACCACCACTGTGGCTACTGGCGGAACTCACCTACCGCTGCCCGCTACAGTGTCCCTATTGCTCCAACCCCCTGGATTTCGCCCAGACCGAACAGGAACTGTCCACCGAACAGTGGCTCAACGTTCTGCGCCAGGGACGGGAAATGGGTGCGGCCCAGCTTGGCTTCTCCGGCGGTGAACCGCTGGTGCGCCCGGACTTGCCGGAGCTGATCGCCGAAGCCCGCAAACTGGGCTACTACACCAACCTGATCACCTCCGGTTTGGGTCTCACCGAAGCCAAGGTGAACGCCTTCGCCGAGGCCGGTCTCGACCATATCCAGGTCAGCTTCCAGGCCTCCGATCCGGAACTGAACAACGCCGTGGCGGGGTCCCGCAAGGCGTTCGAGCAGAAGCTGGCCATGGCCAAAGCCGTGAAGGCCGCCGGTTACCCGATGGTGCTCAACTTTGTCATTCACCGGCACAATATCCATCAAATGCCGGACATCATTGAGCTATGTGAACGGCTGGGTGCCGACTACGTCGAGCTGGCCACGTGCCAGTACTATGGCTGGGCGTTCGAGAACCGGGAAGGGCTGATGCCCTCCAAAGTCCAGCTAGACAAGGCGGAAGCGGAGGTCAACGACTACCGGGCCCGATTGCAGACCAGGGGTTCGGCCATGAAGCTGATCTTCGTCACTCCTGACTACTACGAGGAGCGCCCCAAGGCCTGCATGAACGGCTGGGGCAGCCTTTTCCTGACAGTGGCGCCGGATGGCACTGCCTTGCCGTGTCATAGCGCGCGCCTGCTGCCGATCGACTTCCCGAATGTCAAGGATCTGGGTCTGAAAGAAATCTGGTACGACAGCCCGGGCTTCAACCATTACCGTGGTGATGCGTGGATGCCCGAGCCCTGCCGCTCCTGTGACGAAAAGGACAAGGATTTTGGCGGCTGCCGGTGCCAGGCTTACCTGCTAACCGGTAATGCCGATAACGCCGACCCGGTGTGCAGCAAGTCCCCGCACCATGACCGCATCCTGGCGGCACGGAGAGCCGCCGATCACGCCACGGCCGGCCTTGACGAGCTGGTGTATCGCAATGCCAATAACTCCAGGCTGCTCTTCCGGGGCTGAACCGTCCCGACAACCCAGGCGGGCCTCCCTGTCGTCTCCTTTGCTGAGTGCGCACCAAGTCTGTGCCGGCCATGCCCAGCGGGCGGAATTGGTTGCCTCCGACGCCGGGCTGTTCTGGCTGGAGGCAGATCCCGACCGTGGTTGCAATGTTATCCGGCATCTGGGTGAGGACGGGCTCACAACCCTGCCGACCGGTAATACGGGTATCGGCAGCCGAATCAATGGCTATGGCGGTGGTTCGCTGGCGGTGCTGGGTGACCGGGTGATAGCGGTCACCGATCAGCAACAACTGATCGCCGTGTCGCTATCGTCGTCGCAGCTGGCGCTGTTTCCGGAAGAGCCGGAAGCAAGCTGGGGCGGACTGGTTGCCGATGGTTACCGCGACCGGGTTCTGGCTGTGCGCGAGGCAGGAGGCCGGCAGCAACTGGTGGCCATCGAAGGCGACGGTCGCCCACAGGTATTACACGAGGGCGAGGACTTCTACGGCGCTCCGGTGCTGTCTGCTGACGGCCAGAGGATTGCCTGGATCAGTTGGCAACTGCCGGATATGCCGTGGCTCCATACCTGGCTCTGGACCGGGGAACTCGATCTGTCCGGGCAATTGCAGAACCTGCACTGCGTTTCGGCACCGGCAGAGGGCTCCATTCAGCAACCGGTTTTCGAGGGCCAGCACCTGTGGGTACTGTCAGATCACGACGGCTGGTGGCAGCCCTGGCGTCTGGATCAGCAAGGCGGGGATATCGTCTGGCATTCGTCGTCAGCACCCCGGCTGGATCACGCAAATGCTCCCTGGCAGCTGGGAGAGCGCCATCATTGCCCCTTGCGGGATGGCGGCTGGGCACGGACCCGCTATCGTGAGGGCACCGGTGAACTGTGGGTCAGTGCCGGGAATAACGCCGGAGAAGTCCGGATGGCCGAGAGGTTCACCGATTTCCGGTCCCTGACTCACCGGCGTGGGCGGCTGTTCTGCGTGGCACGCTCGCCTGACCGGCTGGATGCCATTGTCGAGGTAAACCCCCGCAACGGTGAGGTGGAAATCCTCGCCGGATTTGAGCAGCCGTTCCAGGGCTACTCAGCCATTTGCCCCGATTCCTTCACCGTTCCGGCATCGGACAGCCATGGCTTGCCGGTACAGGGCTTCCTGTACACGCCCGAGCATGCCACCAGTGACCCTGCGCCCCTGATCCTGCTGGCCCATGGTGGTCCTACCTCGGCCGCTTACCCGGTCTACAATCCCCAGGTCCAGTTCTGGTGCCAGCGAGGATTTGCCGTCGCTGAGGTCAATTACCGGGGCAGCAGCGGTTTCGGTCGGCGCTTCCGCCTGGCCCTGGCCGGACGCTGGGGGGAGATCGACGTGGCGGATATGAGCGCCGCCGCGGATAACCTGGCCTCGCGGGGTCTCGCGGACAGTCAGAGGACGTTCATCCAGGGGCGCAGTTCCGGAGGCTATACCGCACTGATGGCGCTGATCGGGAGTGACCGTTTCGTCGCCGGTGCCAGCCTGTTCGGGGTTACGGATCCCATGAGACTCCGGGCAATGACCCATCGATTCGAGTCCGGTTACCTTGACTGGCTGCTGGGATCGCCGGACCTGCATCCACAGCGTTGGCAGGCTCGTACCCCGTTACATCATGCCGCCCGGATCCGTGCGCCATTGATCTTTTTCCAGGGTGGGCAGGACCGGGTGGTGGTGCCGGATCAGACCTGCGCCATGGTCCAGGCCATGAAAGTGGCCGGTGGTGCACCGGAACTGCACTGGTTTGAAGACGAGGGACATGGTTTCCGCCAGCGTCACAACCAGGCCAGTATGCTCGAGTGGTTGCACAGTTTCTATCGCCGACACAGCCAAAAGGCCAATGACCGACCGGATTATTTGAGCTAGACTGTTGGCTATTGCTATAACAACTAACAACAAGCCGACGAGAACAGCCTTTATGAGCCATGACGTCTCTGCGCTTCGCAAGTTTGTTTTACCGGAAACCGGTTTTGGGGCAGGGTCGCGCCGGTCTGTGGCCACCTCCGACATTCCCTGTCTGTCAGGCTACGCCCTGAAAGACCCCCGCATTCTCACCAATCCGCGCAAATCCTGCCTGAGGGATGTTCAGGTCGTCTATGAACAAGCTCTTTGATCAACAGGGTGCCGGCTACGGAACAGGTGATCTGATCGGGCTGGGAAGCCAGTCTGTGCGCAAGAACTATTATCCGGCGCTGCAGGAGCGAATCGACGAACTGGAGCAGGAACGGAGCCACTACAAGTGGCTGTTCGAGAATGCTCTGCACGGCATCTTCCAGGCCAACCTCCGGGGTGGCTTCCTGGCCTGTAACCCGGCCATGGCACGTATCTGCGGTTATGACAGCCCGAAGCACCTCACGCAGAAAGTGATCCGCCTGCGGGAGCAGCTGTTCTGCCGTTCGGCTGAGTTCGATGCCATCCGCCAGGAGTTGCTGGACCAGGGCAGTCTCAGTGCCCGGGAAACCTGTCTCCAGCGTGCGGACCATACCCCGGTGCATGTGGCGATTACCCTGCTGCGCCGCCCCGATCTCGGGCCGGAGGTGGTGGAAGTCTTCGTCGCCGATATCACCGAGCGGGTCCAGGCACGGCAGAAGCTCGAACAGATGAATCTTGACCTTGAACGGCGGGTCGAAGAGCGTACTGAAGCTCTGCAGAATGCCATTCTCAGCAAGGACAAATACCTGGCGGCGGCCAGCCATGACCTGCTGCAGCCACTCAATGCCGCCCAGCTGATGATTTCCGCCCTGCAGGACAGCCAGTTGCCGGCGCAGGAAAGCCGGATGGTGCACCAGGTCCACCGGGCACTGGAGGGAGCCGAGGAATTGCTGGAGGACCTGCTTGATATTTCCAAACTGGATCAGCAGGCGATGCTGCCCGACCTGGCCCCGGTCAACCTGGAAGAGCTGCTGCGTGGCCTGGGTGAGGAATTCGAGGCGGTTGCCGCCAACGCAGGTCTGGAATTCCGGCTTCGCGTGCGCCCTGCCATCGTCCGCACCGACCCGCGAATGTTGACCCGGATCGTGCGCAACCTTCTCAGCAATGCCTTTCGTTATACCCGCACTGGCGGGGTGGTGTTGGCGTTCCGGAAGAAGCGGGAGCAACTCCGGATTGAAGTCTGGGATACCGGTGTTGGTATCGAGCAAAGCAAGCTCCGGGAAATTTTCACCGAGTTTCACCAGCTGTTGCCACAGGGGACCGGCGGGCGCCAGGGGGTTGGCCTGGGCCTGGCGATTGTGGAGCGTATGTGCCGGATTCTCGGTTACCAGGTGGACGTCACCTCCCGCCCCGGCCGGGGCTCTCGCTTCATGGTAACTCTGGCTGGCGAGGAGGCGGAGATGATGCCGGCCGCGAGTACCCCTGCTGGTCCGCTGGCGGCGGTCAGTGAGGGCTTCGGAAATGCGCGGGTACTGGTGATCGATAACGAACCTGCGGTATTGGAAAGCATGGGCTTGCTGCTTGAACGCTGGGGCTGTCAGGTGGTGACGGTGGCCAGTGAGGCCGAGGCCCTGGCCATGCTCGATGACGACCATGAACCGGATGTGATTCTGGCAGACTTTCACCTGAATGACGGGCTCACCGGTTGCGAGGCTATAAACGTTATTCGGCGCAGGCTGGGGCATGAGGTGCCGGCTGCGATCGTCACCGCCGACCGGAGTGACGAGACCCGCCGACTGATGCGCAGCCGGCACCTGCCGATTCTCAACAAGCCGGTCAAACCGAATCGCCTCCGGGCGCTGCTTTCCAGCCAGCTCGGGGCTGTTTCCTGATCCCACGATTTTTTCTGCAGAGTCTACACTTATGCCACCAACCCCAGGAACAAGGAGACCCAGCGCCATGAGCAATTTCGACACCGGACTGACCAACCACGAAGTTACCATCTGCCTGGCCGGCGGGGCCGTGCTTGGACCTTTCAATGCCACCTGGACCAAAAACGAGGGCGGAGATGTCCGCGAGTTGGTCCGGGAGTACGACGCCTTCCTGCAGGGGGAGAAGCAGCAACGCTTCAAGTTCCACCTGCACGATACCTACACCAACACCGTCCATACCCTGATTCTGGATTTTGAGCAGGTGACGGGAATCTGCGACCATGTGCGCCTCCGAAGCCATGCCAACGACTGAGTGGATTGCGCAATGATTACGGAAGCGAGGTGGCTTCGTAACCGCGGGTAAAACCTCAACGTAAACGGACGGACAGGAGGGCGCATGAGCGAATTCAGAACGGAGAAAGACAGCCTGGGTGAGGTCCATGTGCCCGCCGATGCGCTCTGGGGTGCCCAGACCCAGCGAGCCGTCGACAATTTCCCGGTCAGCGGCCAGCCCATGCCGGCCACGTTCATCAAGGCGGTGGCGCAGATCAAGAAAGCGGCTGCCGAGGCCAATACCAGCCTCGGGCTGCTCGACAACGACCGGTGCGATGCCATCGTCCAGGCCTGCGATGCCCTGATCAGCGGCGAATATGCCGACCAGTTTCCGGTGGATCGTTACCAGACCGGATCCGGCACCAGCACCAACATGAACGCCAACGAAGTAATCGCCGCCCTGTGCCGGAAGGAAGGCGTGGATATTCATCCCAACGATCACGTCAACATGAGCCAGAGCTCCAACGATGTGATTCCCACGGCGATCCACGTCAGTTCGGTCATGGCGGTGAAGCAATCCCTGGTGCCGGCACTGACGCATCTGCGCGGGGTTATCTATGAACGTGAGGCGTTGTTTTCCGAGCAGGTGAAAACCGGGCGCACCCATTTGATGGACGCCATGCCGGTCACCCTGGGCCAGGAGCTGCGGACCTGGCGCGAGCAGTTGGCAGCGGCCCAGCAGCGGGTGGAAGCGACAACCGACGAACTGATGGCTGTGCCGCAAGGAGGTACGGCTGTGGGCACCGGTGTCAACGCCGCGCCTGAATTCGCCGGCCAATTCGTGAAGTTCCTCAGGAGCAATACCGGATATCCGTTCCGGTCCCTGGAGCACAAGTTTGTCGGTCAGAGTGCGGTGGACGCGCCGGTGGCGCTGTCATCCCAGCTGCGAGGCGTTGCGATTGTACTCACCAAGATCGCCAACGACCTGCGCTGGATGAACAGCGGCCCGATCCACGGCCTGGCGGAAATCAGCCTGCCCGCGCTGCAACCGGGCTCCAGCATCATGCCAGGCAAGGTCAACCCGGTCATTCCCGAATCTGTAGCCATGGTGGGTGCCCAGGTGATGGGGCTGGACAGCGCCGTGGCGATCGCCGGCCAGTCCGGTAACTTCCAGCTCAACGTCATGCTGCCGCTGGTGGGTGGCAACCTGCTGGATATGGTCAGCCTGTTGAGCAATGCGGCCACCATTTTGGCGGACAAGGCTATCAAGGGTTTCTCCGTCAACACGGACAACCTGAATGCCGGCGTCGGCCGTAACCCGGTGCTGGTGACGGCGCTGAATCCGGAGATCGGCTACAGCCTGGCGACGGATATCGCCAGGGAAGCCTACCGGACCGGTCGCCCGGTGATTGATGTGGCCGAGGAGCGCAGCGGTCTCAGCCGGGCGCGGCTGGAGCAGTTGATGGACCCCCTGAAACTGACCCGGGGCGGGCTGGACTGAAAAGCAAAAAGGAGCACTGGCCGTTGCTGTTATCGCTGGAGTTGTACGTGATGCTGGTGCTCGCCAATGGTGCCCCCGTGGTGGCGGCCAGGATCCTCGGGGAGCATTGGGATCAGCCTGTTGATGGCAACCGGCTCTGGTCCGATGGCCGGCCGGTGCTGGGAAAAAGCAAGACCTGGCGGGGGCTGGTCAGCGGCTGTCTGGCGTGCGCCCTGTTCTCCCTCGCCACCGGGCCGGGCTTCCTGTTCGGGGCGCTGTTCGGGTTTCTGGGGTTGTCGGGTGACATGATCAGCAGCTTCATCAAACGCCGGATGGGCCTGCAGTCCAGTGCCCGGGCACTGGGCCTGGATCAGATTCCGGAAGCAGCCCTGCCCATGATCCTCGCCGTCTTCTGGCTGCCGGTGGGGTGGGGCAGTGCCCTGCTGGTGGCCGTCTTGTTCACGCTCTCCAACATCCTGCTTTCTCCGCTCCTGCACCAGCTCGGGATTCGTGACAAGCCCCACTAATGTAGTGTATCACTTGGCCCTTCGGGCACTCGCTATAAGTGCCAATTAGAGTGATGCTCCACTCCAGCAGCCTGTCGGATTTAAGGCTGATCTACTGCGGCCCCCGGGTCAGGGTGTGGATGGTGACTTCCGGCGGGCAGTTCAGCCTGACATTGAGCACCGATGTGCCGGCGCCGGGTGAGGTATAGCCCTGCATGCCGTTGACCTGCCAGTACCCTCGACCCAGATGACGGGGGCAGCCGGAGTCAAGAGTCACAGGAATGCCGCCGGGCAGGCAGATCTGGCCGCCGTGGGTATGGCCGCACAGGAATAGGTCGTACCCGGCATGAGCCGCCTCGCGCCAGATTTCCGGGGTGTGGCTGAGCAGGATGCTGATGGCTCCGACGGGGATGTCATCCCCGGCCCGGTGCAGGTTGTGGGCCTTGTAGAAATGAGCGTCGTCCACGCCGGCCAGGTACAGCTTCTTGCCGTTGCGTTCCAGGGGTGCCATCTCATTGAGTAGTAACTGGTACCCCATATCCTCCAGCGCGGGCACCATGCGGATACTGTCATGGTTGCCCAGTACTGCGTAAGGCTTGCCTTTGATTGCCCCGCGCAGCCGGCCCATACCCGCGAGAGCCTCATCCACCGGACCCCGGGTCAGGCGGCGATAATCCCCGGTCAGAACGCACAGGTCATAGTCGAGGCGCTCGATCTCGTGAATTACCGCCTGCAGGTTGGCCTCGTCCATATCCACATGCAGGTCGGTCAGGTGCAGGATGCGATAGCCCTCGAAGGCCTCGGGGAGGTCGGAGAGGACGAACTGGTTGTGAACGGTGGACAGTTTCAGGGTATTGGCCTGGGCACGGCGAAACAGGCCGGCACACTTGAGGCAGAAGCGGATTAGCCCGGGGGCATTGGTCAGGTTTTCCAGGTGAAAGGAATGGTGGTCTTTGCCAAAGACCAGAGCCTCGGATTCTTCCTCGATGCCCAGCCTCTGGCGTGCATGGACCGGCCCGAGACGCAGGCTGAGGCGATACTCCAGCAGTTCATTCTGGTTTTCAGGTGCACGAGCCCTTGCCGTCATTATTCTTTCCTTGATGCCGAGCGGGTTCTGGCAGAGTGCCTGCAAAGGCAATGGCAAACCCTGCTTTTCATTATGGTTGGCTGATGGCGGGATGCAACTTGCCAGGGGCGATGTTCATGTTCGGTAATGGAGGTCCCGGTTTGGGATTTGTACGTAAAACTCATTAAGCTAGACGAAAGACATCCAATCCAGAGGTGACTATGACAGAGTCATGCAATATACCGGGACTGACGGTGCCCCGTAGCCGTTTTCCGGACCCGGAGCGGGATTTGCCCGCTGAGGCTGGTGAGACACGCGTAGTGCTGGCCGGAGGCTGTTTCTGGTGCGTGGAAGCGGTATTTCTGGCGATGGACGGCGTCAGCCAGGTGACCTCCGGTTATGCCGGGGGCAGTGCGGAAACCGCGAATTACGAGGCGGTCTGTACCGGTACCACCGGCCACGCCGAGGTGGTGGAAATCCGCTATGACCCGGCGAAGGTCAGCTTTGGCGAGCTTCTGAAAGTGTTCTTCTCCGTGGCACACGATCCGACCCAGCTCAATCGTCAGGGCAACGACCGCGGTACGCAATACCGCTCGGCCATTTTCTATGAAACGCAGGAGCAAAAAGCCGTGGCGGAGGCCTACATCCACCAGCTGGATGCCGCCGGCGTCTATCCCGATCCGATTGTGACCAGCCTGGAGCCGCTGGAGGCCTTCTATCCGGCGGAGGAGTACCACCAGAACTTCGCCGCCCGGAACCCCCGTCAGCCCTACATCATGGCGGTGGCGGCCCCCAAGATGGAAAAGCTGGCAGATAGCTACGGTGACCGACTGAAACCTGAATTCACCGACAACGAACCAGGCCAGGCCTGAGGAGTGAAGTTATGACCGTATCCGCATCAGGTTACGACCTGACGCCATTGACGCAGGCTCAGGTGGACGAGAAAGCGGCGGATCTGACGCCGGACGAGCGGCGTGTCCTGCTCGATCACGGCACCGAGCACCCGTTCTGTGGCTCGTTGCTGGATAACAAGAAGGGCGGTGTCTACCATTGTCGGCTGTGTGACCTGCCCCTGTTCAGTTCGGACTCGAAATTCGATTCCGGGACTGGCTGGCCAAGTTTCTTCCAGCCCTTCGACCCGGATCATATCCGCTACCTGGAAGACGACAGTCTTGGCATGACCCGCACCGAGATCCGGTGCCCGCGCTGTGACAGCCATTTGGGGCATGTCTTCCCCGATGGTCCGCCTCCGACCGGGCAGCGTTACTGCCTGAACTCCATTGCCATGGTGTTCCATGAAAGCTGATGATCTGGTGTATGTGTCCGAATAGCTGTGGAGTTGCCGATTATCCGGCTCACGTGTGACACGCTATAATGCGCGGCTGTTCAGAATGCCCCGACGGGCTGACGTTAACCTGGGTGGGACCGCGCAACCATGATCCGACTGAAACTGAATCCGCTGACCGAGTCTGCCACCCTCTTGCGCCGTGCCGGTGTGGTGCTCGGCTCAGTGGGGCTGACGGCTCTGTATTCACTTCTGATTCTGCTCCGGGCGCTGTTCGGCAAGCTGGATCGCAGGATTGTTGATCAGTACTGCCGGGAGTGGTCGGCGGCAATATTGCGGCTGGTGCGTGCCAACCTGGCGGTGCGGGGAGAGGTCCCGGATTTCGGGGATGGCCGGCGGTACCTCATCATGTGCACCCATGCCAGTCATTATGATATCCCGGTCAGTTTTGTTTCCCTGCCGGGCTCCATCCGGATGCTGGCGAAGAAGGAACTGTTCAGTATTCCGCTGCTCGGGCAGGCCATGCGGGCCGCCGAGTTTCCGTCGGTGGACCGTTGCAACCACAACCGGGCCGTTCGTGATCTGGAGAAAGCCCGGGATATGATGGAAAGCGGCATTGTACTCTGGGCTGCACCAGAGGGCACCCGCTCACCGGACGGTAAACTGCGGCCCTTCAAGAAGGGCTGTTTCCATCTGGCCCTGGATACCGAAGCGGTGATCGTGCCGGTGGCTATCCGGGGCATTCACCAGGTGTTGCCGGCGAGAACCTGGCAGATCAACCTCGGGCAGTCGGTGGATGTGCGTGTCGGCCAGCCCCTGGATGTGGCTGGCATGTCGAAGCAGGATCTTCCGGAAATCATGGCCGAGGTGCGAACCCGGCTGGGAGACTTACTGGGAGATGGCGAGGCCGAGTGAGCCGGCCCCGCGACGGATCAGCTAGCGGAGGTTCCTGCCGTAGCCACCGTGGTGAGCAGGTAGCCGGTATAGGCAACGTACACCAGCAGCAGCGCGCCGCCGTCGAATCGGGAGATGCGCTTGCGCCAGCCGGTCAGGCCGAAGCCCATGATCAGCAGGCCAACGGTCAGGCCGAGCATCAGCGTCCAGTCACGGTACAACACTTCCGGATCCACTTTCAGAGGCTCGATCGTGGCTGCAAGCCCCACCACCGCAAGGGTGTTGAAGATGCCCGATCCCAGAATATTGCCGAGGATCAGGTCATGCTCGTTCTTTTTTACCGCAGCCAGGGCCGAGGCCAGTTCCGGCAGGGAGGTGCCGATCGCCACGATGGTCAGCCCGATCACCAGATCACTCACACCGAGGCTCTGGGCAATGGTGACCGCGCCCCAGACCAGCATCCGCGAGCTGGCCACCAGCAGCACCAGGCCGACCACCAGCCACAGGATAGCGGATTTCAGTGGCATGGGATGGGCGATGATCTCCGCATCGGTCTCGCCGCCGAGCGGATCGTCCTTGCCACGAATACCCTGGAAAATGGACCAGCCCATCACTCCCGCGAATACCAGCAGCAGAATTGCGCCGTCCAGCCGGGTCAGGTCGCCGTCGATCAACTGGGAGCCGGCGATGAGGGTCAGGATCACCAGCAGGGGCAACTCCTTGCGAATGATCTGGGAATGCACCGCAATCGGCGCGATGACGGCGGTCAGCCCGACAATCAGGGCGATATTGGTGATGTTCGAGCCGTAACCATTCCCCAGGGCCAGTCCCGGATTGCCATCGGCCGCGGCCATGGCGGATACCGCCAGCTCGGGGGCAGAGGTACCAAAGCCGATGATCACCATGCCGATCAGCAGTGTGGGCATGCCCAGATGCTTGGCAGTTGCCGCCGCTCCCTCCACGAATTTGTCGGCGCTCCAGACCAGCAGCACCAGCCCGGCAATGATTGAGCCAAAAGCCATCAACATAATAGATAAAGCCTCAGTGGATGAATCGTCCGAGCATATAGACTCCGGCATAGCCGAGGGTGTAAGCCGCCAGGAGGTGGCCAAGATACCGCATGTAGGCGCCGAAGGTCAGCCCTTCAATCTTGCTCATGGCTACGATGCCGGCCGCAGAACCGATGATGAGCAGGGAGCCGCCAACGCCGACAGCGTAGGTCAGCCCCATCCATTCTCCCGGTGTCATGGTGATGCCGGCCTTCAGGAGTGCAGCGGTCAGCGGCACATTATCAATAACTGCAGAGAAGATTCCCATCAGGTAATTGGCATACAACGGGGGTAGCAGGTCGTAGATCGCCACCAGGGAATTCAGGGCATGGATTTCCTTGAGCATGCCAACCAGCAGCAGGATGCCGAGGAAGAACAGCAGAGTCTCGAATTCGATGACCCGGATGTATTCGAGAATCGGGTCCAGGTCCGAGTCGTTGCTCATGAAGCGGGAGATCAGGAACATGATGGAAAGACCGAACAGGAAGGTGAGAACCGGTGGAATGCTGAACAAGGCGTTGCCGGCAATGGTGCTCAGGATTGTTAACAAAAACAGCGCGCCGATCACCGCATCCACCTTGCGTACCGGCGTGGTGTTGGAACGCAGTGTCACGGTTCCTGTCAATCCTCCCGAGAGGAAGACTGCAAGAATGAAAACGGTGATGGAGGCGGGGAGGGCCAGGGTCAGCAAGGTCAGTATTTCCACCTTGTCCGCGAGAAATATCATCAATGTGGTGACGTCGCCGGTGATCAGTGAAACGCCGCCCGAGTTCACCGCGAAAACCACCAGCGTGACAAACTGCAGACGCTTTTTCAGCTCCAGATTCAGGGACAGAATCAGGGTGCATGAGACTAAAGTGGCAGTTATATTGTCTGCTAAAGACGAGAAAATAAAGCAGAACAGACCGGTCAGGAACAGCAGTCGTCGTTCGCTTACCTGCCTCGGCATGATCAGATAGATCACGTTCTCGATCATTCCCTTTTTGTTCAGGTAGGCGACAAAGGTCATCGCCGCGACCAGGAACAGCCAAAGCCCGGCGATTTCGGCAATGCTCTCGGTCAGTCCGGTGGTGACCGCCTCGGTTTCAGCGGGCGAGTCGCTGAACAGGAAAAGCAGTATCCAGGCCAGCGTGCCGAAAAAAAGCGTAACCTTGGCCTTATTGACCTGGGTGATTTCCTCAAAGACGACGCCCAGCAGCGCCAGGACAGCAAGAATAATCAGAACAGTATCAAGAGCGGACATTGGGCACCCCGAAGTGGTGACTCTGGCAAGGCCTCAGGCAGGCCATAAAAAACACGCGCCGGATTGTAGACGTTTGACCCGCTGGGGGCCACTGTCCGTAACAGACACACAGTACCGGACGCATGCCGGCCCGAGGCCGGCAGGATCGCAATGGTTGACATTCGCAATTTATTATTTCGGCGAAAATCGGGATAATTGTGTGCAAATTCAGGCAGGAAGCACACGGCAGCGTCATTTACCTTGCGCGAGTCCGGCTTCCGCAAGGCGCCGCTGCTGATCGTGGCGGTGCGAACAGCTTCATTACTAACCAGGGTACAAACCAATGGCCGTTAGACAGGCAGACGTAGTGCTGGTCGGCGGTGGCGTCATGAGCGCCACCCTCGGCATGATGCTCAAACAGATCGATCCGTCGCTGGACATCGTCATGGTGGAGCGTCTTGACCACGTTGCCCATGAAAGCACGGACGGATGGAACAACGCGGGTACCGGCCACGCCGGCTACTGCGAACTGAACTACACCCCGGAAACCGACGACGGCGACGTCGCCATCGAACGGGCGCTGAAGATCAATGCCCAGTTCGAGGTCTCTCTCCAGTTCTGGTCCTGCCTGGTCGAGCAGGGTGTCCTGCCCGACCCGAAGTCCTTCATCAACCGCACGCCGCACCAGAGTTTTGTCTGGGGCGAGAAGGACGTGGCGTTCCTGAAACGTCGCTACGAAAAACTCAGTGCCCATCACCTGTTCCGGGAAATGGAATACACCGAATCCCCGAAGCAGTTGAAAGAGTGGATGCCGCTGGTGGTCAACCATCGCGACCCCATGCAGCGCGTGGCCGCCACCCGGATCAATCACGGTTCGGACGTGGACTTCGGTTCCCTGACCCGCAGCATGGTGAAGTGGCTGGAGACCCGGGACAACTTCGAGTTGATGCTCAGTTGCCCGGTGCACTATATCGACCAGCGTGACAACGGCCGCTGGAAGGTCCGGGTGAAGAACCAGAAGACCGGCGAACTCACCAAACTGGAAGCCGGCTTCGTATTCCTCGGTGCCGGTGGCGGTGCGCTGCCGCTTCTGCAGAAGTCCGGCATCGACGAAGCCCGCGGTTACGGCGGCTTCCCGGTCAGCGGCCAGTGGCTGGTATGTGACAAGCCCGACATCGTCCAGCAGCACAACTCCAAGGTATACGGCAAGGCCCCGATTGGCGCGCCACCGATGTCTGTGCCGCACCTGGATACCCGCATCATCAATGGCGAACCGGCACTGCTGTTCGGACCGTTCGCCGGTTTCACCACCCGCTTCCTGAAACAGGGCTCCATCTTTGACCTGATCGGCTCGGTGCGTACCTCCAACCTCAAGCCGATGCTGTCGGTGAGCAAGAGCAATATGGACCTGACTCGCTACCTGATCGGCGAGGTGTTCCAATCCCACAGCGACCGGGTGGCCTCCCTGCGTAACTTCTTCCCGGATGCCCGGGAGGATGACTGGAAGCTGCAGATGGCCGGCCAGCGCGTACAGATCATCAAGGAGACCGAAGACGGCGGTGGCAAGCTGGAATTCGGTACCGAGATCGTCGCGGCCAAAGACGGCACCCTGGCGGCCCTGCTGGGCGCCTCCCCGGGGGCATCCACTGCGGCCAATGCCATGCTGGATGTGCTTGAGCGCTGTTTCCCGGAGAAAATGAAAACCGCTCAGTGGCAGGAACGTATCAGGGTTCTGGTACCGTCCTACGGCCAATCCCTGGTGGACGACGAGGATCTTCTCAACAAGGTGCGCGAACGGACCCTCTCGACTCTCAAGCTTGCCTGATATAACCAATCAGTATAGATAAAGCTGAAAACGCGGCGGCCAGTGGGCCCGACCTGCTGCCCGCCGCGTTTTTCTGGCCCCTCCAGGCGCATTTGGTTGCGATTTATTTCAGGAAGCCTAGGGTAAACAGACACCCGGTAAAAAGGAGAAAGCCTATGAGTGAGCACAAGTACAACCCGGACAAAGGGTATGTTGCGTTGCTTGGCTGGAGCCTGAATGCTGTGGAGGCAGCGGACAAGTTTGATCGCCGATATGTAGTTGTGGCACCGGACTGGGCGGAAGCCTATTGCGAGGAGCACGATATTCCGTATGTGCCCTGGAACTTCGAGAGGCTGAACGAGCGCTCGTTCGAAATCGCCCATGCGCTAAAAGACATGGGGGTCGATGTGGCCATTCCTTTGTTCGAGGAAACGGTCGAGTGGGCGGGCGCCATCAACTCGGTTCTGCTGGGCAATCCCCGCCTCTTTGGTCAGGCCATGTTGCTCCGGGACAAGGCGCTGATGAAACGGCGTGCGCAGCTGGGCGGCATCCGTGTGGGCATCTTCGAAGAAGCCCACGACCGGGACGATGTCGTCCGGTTCCTGAAGCGGGTAAACCAGACGCTGCTGAAACTGGACGGCGACCCGAACGATCCGATTCACCTCAAGGCTTTCGACAAGGCCGGTTGCCTGGGCCACCGGGTGATACGCACACCTGACGAGGTGGATACCATCCCGGAGGAGGAATTCCCGGTGCTGATGGAATCCCACCTGGATGGCTGGGAATTCGCTGTGGAGGCCTGGATCCATAACGGCAAGATCCGGTTCCTGAACATTTCCGAGTACGTCACCCTCGGTTACTCGGTATTCGTGCCGGCAACACCGGACCTGGAGAAGTACCGGGCGCAGATTACCAAAGAAATCGAAAAGCTGATCAAGACCTTCGACATTGATTTCGGCTTTGTCCATCCGGAGTACTTTGTTACCAGCGATGGCACCATGTACTTCGGTGAGGTGGCTTATCGTCCACCGGGTTTCAAGGTGTTCGAGCTGCTTGAGCGTGCCTATGGCTTCAATGCCTATCAGGGCCTGATCCTGGCCTTTGATCCCAAAACCACCGAGGAGGAGATTACCGCCTTCTTCCCGAAAGAGGTGGTCGATGCCAGAGGTTATGCCGGATGCTTCGGGGTTTACCCAAGGCGCCGGGTGGTCAGCCGGCTGGAGATTCCGGAAGAAACCGAGAACGACGACTACTTTGAAAGCCATGAGCTAACGCCTCCGTTGGAGGAGACGGTTACCAAGCGGACCGCTTTCGGCACGCATTGGGGCCTGGTCTATTTCTTCGGTGATGACCCTTATCGGATGAGGGATTTGCTGAAACATCAGGAAGAGCTCGATTTCTATGTATAATCCGGAGAGCAATCAATAACAAACGGGTTTGGTGCAGGCCCCCAGGAGAACGTCGTTTGAACGATCACCAATCGGGCAGTGCAGCGCCGGCTGTGAACTTTGACAAGCTGGTGCAAAAATTCGATGAGTCGATCCAGGCTCTTGAAGAAAGCCGATCCTTTGCCAGGGTCGGCAAGCTTCCACGGGTATTTGATATTGCCCGCAGGGTGCTTTTGCAGCCGAGAGGCTGCCAGGTCATTGAGGAGAGGGCGCAACGGCTGGAGCAAGCCGGTGTCTTTGCCGGCACCGACTGGGCCGAGCCGGGTATCCTGCTGCCGGCGCTGACCACTCACTCCCTTCAGAGCACGAATGCCGACACCGTTGTGGTGGAGGCATTCAGCGAGTTACGCCTGCTGGCGGTGGCCCGGGGGCTGTACCTGCACCCTTCGGTCTCCTCGGAACAGGCTCACCATTACCTGACCCAGGTTCTTGCCATCAATCTCGGCCTGCTGTTTGGTATGACCGGCGAAGCCGAGCGAGAGCAGGGCAAGCTGGCTTTGATCAGCCAGGCCGTCGTCCAGTACGTGGCGGAACATATCGGTTACGAGCATGTGATTGACAGCCTGATCGAGGAGATCTGGCGCATCCTGCAACAGCGGCCGATACAGGTCACCGATGTGCGCCGGATGATCACCCAGATCGCGCTGTGCCGGGCTGATCCGAACGCCGATCTTGGCAGCGCGGGCCGGGGAGCGGACCGCCTGATCTCCGCCCTCTACGGCCCGACCCGTGCCTGTGGCGAGGACCCCGGCACTATTGTCTACGCGCAACGCCTGGAGTCCATGGATGCCCAGGCCCTGCAGAACGAGGCCACCGGGTTTGCCCGGTCCATGCACGACACCGGCCTGGTGTCGCCGTATCACGCCGCGTTCGTGCGTTTTATCCTGGAAGACCAGGATGCCCTGTTAAGCGAGGCCCTGGGCCTGTCGAGTACCGGCCGTGACTGCCTGCTGTGCTATCGGGAACTGGTCCACACCCTGATCCGGGAGGGCATTTTCCCGGAGACCGCACAGGGTCTATATGGTCTGGCCCTGATGCTGGAGCGGGGCATCCTGTACCAGCCCCCGGTGGCCCCGGCGCTCTGGCGTCAGGTCCGTTTGTCCCTGTGCCCCGAAGCTCGGGAGCGTCTGCAGCTGGCCTATGGCTACAAGCCCCAGCCGGCGGCATGGCTGATCCAGGGTGTACTGAACGTGCTGGGCCAGCCGCTGGGTGTCGGCCAGGGCAACAATCCTACCTGTCAATCGGCCCGGGCCCTGTCGATGTGGGCCTACAACGACCCGGATTATCTGCTTCAGATGGTGGCCTGGGCGGCCCGTGACAATGAAATCGTGATGCACTTCGAAGGCAAGCCTGTCTCCTCGGTGCAAAGTGCCGGTGGCGTGGCTTCAGGAGTCAGTTTCGATCTCGATCCGGTGTCCCTGGTGGTGGTGCCGCACCTGGATCGTATCTACACAGAAATGGGTCGACTCTGTGCCGACCGCGAGGGCGATCCGCACCGATGGGTGAATCCGGAGTTCCATGGTTGGTCCGCTGGTCGCGGTTTTGCCATCAACGTGGATGTGGGGACCGGCAAGCTGGATAATCCGGAGGGCTTCATCCGCCATTTTTACGCCAGCTACCACCCTTACTACAATGGCAATCAGCCCCTGATCCATCCCCAGCCTGCTGGCATTGCCGTCACCGACAGCGCCGCCCGGTTTATCGGCTGGCACGCCATCACCATCCTGCGGGTGGCGTTGGACCCCCAGGGGGAAATGCGAGTCTATTTCTTCAATCCCAACAACGACAGTGGCCAGAACTGGGGCGATGGCGTGCAGGTGAGCACTGCCGGCCATGGCGAGCGGTTTGGCGAGTCGTCACTGCCGTTCGAGCAGTTCAGCTCACGACTTTATATCTTCCATTTCGATCCCCTGGAGCGTGGTGAGCCGGCGGATGTCAGTCAGGATGAACTGAACCGGGTCCTCGAAGGCATTTACCGGAGTTGGGGCGTGGACCGGGTGCCCGTGGACAGTCTCCGGGCCGAACCTCCCGGGACCGACTGACTACCTGCAGCGAGCGAAAAGAATGCCATTCCCGGAGGCAAATTGGCCTGACGGGGAAGCAGAGTATGACCAACGCGCAAGCCACGCCGCGTAACGGGGCGGAACTGTTCGGCCGGGTCGGGGCCTGCCTGTCCCACCCTGGGGTGGTGCCAGATGGGACACTCTCGTTGTATCATTGCGATCGATTTGACTGAAGGATGTACGCAATGATGTTTTCCCGACTCCGATGGCTGGTACTGGCGGCAGGGCTGCTGGTGCTGGCCGGATGCAGTAAACCCGAAACCCCGCAGGAAGTAGCCGCTGCCTTCTGGCAGGCCATGGCAGAAAACGATGCAGGCGATGTGGTGGAGCTCTCCACCCTGACTGACGAAGCGCAGTTTGATGCCTACAAGCGTGACTGGACCAATGCCGTACCTTCCTTTGGCCGGGTAGTGATCGAGGAGCGGGAAGCCACCATTGTCACCCGCCTGCCGACGGAAGAAGGCTCGGGCGGCGAGCGCCTGGAGCTGGTTACTTACCTGGTGTCGACAAAAGAAGGATGGCTGGTGGATTACCAGCGCACCGGCGACGCCATTCTCAATCCCTCCCCGTTCAGTGGCCTGATGGGGCAGCTCAACAGCCTGGGCGAGAAACTCTCCGCCAGCTTTGGCCGATCTTCCGAAGACCTTGAAGCTCGCATGAACGAACTGTCCCGGGACCTGGAAGCCTACTCCGACGAGCTCCGGACCCAGGCTGAAAGTGCCATGGAAGACTTCGCCGAGGCGCTCCAGGAGGCGATGAAAGACCTGGAAGAGTCCCTGAACGACTCTCTGGAGGATAACGACCAGGCCCCCCGGGAAGACCGGGTGATTCTGGAGCAGGCCTCACGGGATCTGGATCAGAAGGCCGAAGCCCTGGACGAGCCGACAGCAGAGAACCTGGCTGGCGCGACCCGGGCGGTTGCCGAAGCGAGAGAGAACCTGTCCCGTCTCGGCAGTGAAACCTGGGCGCAGTACCGGGATCAGTGGGACGCCCGGTTCGACGAAATCCGCGTCGATACCAGGGCCTTTTTCGAGGATCTGGGCCAGCGCTGAGCGCTGGCCCCTTGTTGGGGCTGGACAGGGATCAGAAGAACAGGGTAATGCCTGAGGACAGCTCGATGTTGTGGGTCAGCTGGGATTCGCGGATCAGGTCGCTGTTGAACATGTGGTCACGGAAGTCGACGTGTACCGTCAGCCAGTCCAACAGTACGATGCGAAACCCGGTCCCGACGGTGGTGGTGAAATTGCTTTCCCCACCGAACTCGGTGTTGCCGACGCCACCGACCAGGTAGAACGCCGAGTTGAAGGTCAGCGAATCGCTGAAGAAGATCTCCCCGGGAAAGATGTTGTAGCCCACCAGAAAATCGTAGTAGCTGTAGTCCCGGTCATCGTCCGTCAGCAGGCGGACGTTGGCGCCGCTGAGTTCTTCGAAGGAGGTCAGACCGGCTTCACTCATCCCGTAGTTGAACTGCAGGAAGAAATCCTCGGTGGCGTGAAACGCGGCGCTGATGCCGAAAAGTGGCTCGCTGCTGAAGTTGTCGATCGTCAGCATCCCGGCAAAGGCGCCAACCTCGAAGAACTCCGCATCAATATCCGCTTCGCTGATGCTCCTGGGCTCGATGTCAGGCTCGATGACCTGCACCGGCGCCGAGCCACCCTCCTGCGCCTGCGCCGGAGCCATGGACGTCAGGGCCAGCAGCCCGGTTAACAGCGCAGTACTGATAACCCGCGGCTTGCGGGTGCTCAAAAGAAGGTGTTGAGACCGATTTTCCATTCGCTTAGACCTGTGCTGTCAGAGTTGGACGACACCGAGTACACCCGGTACTCGGCCCGAATCAGGAAATTCCTGCCAATGTAGTAACCCAGCCCGCCGCCAAACGTGACCCCATCGGCATCACCGAGGTCGCTCAACAGCACTTTCTGCCGGGCGTCAAATGAGAACTGGCTGTAGCCGGCGAGGGCATAGGGAGTAAGAGACCACTGATGCAGGGGCTCGATCACCAGGTTGGCCCCGTAGTAGTCGCTGGTCACGGACTGGTTATAGATCTTGCCCGCCTCCAGCTCGGCGCCGAGCCAGGTCAGGGGCCGGTAGCCCGCGGTCAGGCTGAAGCTCGGGGACTCCTCGAACATGCCGGCGGTAAAGCCCACCCGCCAGCTCGACTCCAGGTACTGGCCATGGGTGACCTCCGGCAGATCCGCAGGAAGACCTGTTGGTTGCAGGGTGCGACCGAGCTGGGTGGCCTTGGTCCAGCCGGTTTCGCCGGAAACGGCTTTTACCTTGTACCAATTGGTTTTCCGTTTCAGCAGTTCGACCTGCTCACCTTTTTCAATCACATGAAAAACCGGATAGCCCCGGCCGGGCGCCGTGTGCAGCTCGATAAAGGGATCGGCCACCTCCAGGACAGGGGCGGGATCCGCAGCCTGTGACACCCCGGGCCAGGTTCCGGCGGCCAGCAAGAGCGTCGTGAACACTGCGGGTACCGACGGATTTCTGAAATTGCCCCGGAGAGACCGGGTCAATCGAAATGTGGTTCTGCACGTCATCCTGATCACCAGATCGACCACTCGCGTCAAATGTTAAAATACGTTAAACAATGTAAATAAATGTTTTTAAACAAAAAAATTTCGAATTGCCGGGAACTTTGGCGGCCATTCCGGCGTTGGGCAACTGTCACTTCGGTTTTTTGAGAAGGCCTCCACAGAAACAAAATCAGAAGTAAAATCATTCGTTCTTTTTTCGGGAAGCTGTGCTAGCTTATTTCACACAATTTGACGATTGAAGCATTCCCGAAAAGAAGCTGACCCTTCCACAAAAAAGAGGCCGCGAAAAAGAGCCTGCGGAAGCAAGGTCAGACAACCTGAAAGTCAGTCCCCTGAATGTTCATTAAGCGTTGTCGGCGGATGCCCCGGGCAGCCGGCGCAGGAGCAGGATGGTGGCTTTTCAATTTAAAAATGGACTGAGTGGTGCTGCCTGCACCGTGTTGCGGAGCCGTCCAGGGATCCTGGTGGTGTTGTGCCTGATCCTTGCGGGCGGGCCGGCCTATGCCGCCGAACCGGCAACCGGAGGCCCGAAGGAATCCGGAGAATCCGCAACAGGCGTGGCCCTGGATCGTATCATCGAGACTCCGCTGTCCGTCCGGGAAAGCCGGGAACGGGCGCAGCGGGCGGTGAACGAACTTTCCCGGGATATCCAGGATCTCAAGCAGAACGTCGTTACCCTGAACAAGGATCTCCGGGTGCTTGAGGAAAATCTGTTGTTTCCGGCCAATACCCGGTTCCATGTCTTCGTTTCCCTGAACGTCGGTGAGTATTTCCGCCTCGAGGGGGTGGAGCTGCGCCTGGATAACCAGGTGGTGTCCACCTACCTGTACAGCGCCGAAGAGCGCCAGGCCCTGGCGAAGGGTGGCAAGCACCAGCTGTACCTGGGCAATCTGAGCCCCGGTCAGCACACGCTGTCCGCATTTTTCGTCGGCCAGGGGCCCAATGGCCGGGAGTACAAGCGTGGCAGCAGCCTGAGGTTTACCAAGGAACAGGGGCCAAAGTTCGTCGAACTGGCCGTGGCTGACTCCGAAGCCCGCCAGCAGCCCGAATTCATGGTTCGGGAGTGGTAAGCCATGATCCTCCGGCGCGCACTTCAGCAGGCAAAATCTCTCCGGACGGTGGCAGCACTGATACTCGCATTACCCTCCGCAGCGATGGTTTCGGCTTCCGAAACCGAAGCCCGGGACCTCAAGTACGGAGCGGTCCTGTTCCAGTACTACCAGCAGAACTACTTCGAAACCCTGGTCGAGTATGCCTGGGCCGAGGAGCATGGTGGCATTGCCAACCACGGCACCTATCCGGAACTGCTCAAGGGCGGCGTCAGCCTGTCCTACGGCCTGGATGAGCAGGCCGAATCCATCTTTGACCGCCTCGCCGAGAGTAACCTCAGCGAGCCGGTGCGCAACCGGGCCCGTTTCTTCCTGGGCAAGATGCAGTATCTGCGTGGTGAGGCCGACACCGCTGCCCGCAACCTGAACCAGATCCGCGGTGAGCTGCCGGATAGCGTCGATGCCGAGTACCGGTACCTGGCGGCACTGGTTAATGTGAAGCTGGGCTACCTGGATGCCGGCAAGGCGGTGGCCGATACCATCAGAGAAGACAGCCCCTACGCGCCCTATTTTTACTTCAACCTCGCCATTGCCCTGGAAGGGCAGAGCCGCACCAGCGATGCCATCGGGGCTCTGAACCGCGTACTGGAACTCAACGACGGATCTGCCGAACTGCAGCGTCTGGCAGACCGTGCACGCATGGCTCTGGCCCATGTCTACGCCAGCCACGAGGACAGCCTGAACGCCGGGTTGCAGCTGGCCAGCATCAACACCACGGGGGCCTATTCCAATCGCGGCCTGCTGGGTGCCAGCTGGATGGCCATCAACGCCGGCGAATTCCGGCGTGCGCTGGCGCCGCTTGATGTGCTGACCACCCGCTCCCGTGCTCTGCCGGAAGTGCAGGAGGCGATTCTTCTGCGCCCTCACGTATACGAGCGCATGGGTCTGGAAGGTCGCGCCGCCAGGGATTTCATTGCTGCGGACCGTCAGTTCCGGGCCACCCTGAGGGAGCTTCAAACAGCGCGGGAGGCCCTGAAGGACGCGGATGTTCTGGAATTGTTCGTCCGTAACCTCGAGGAGGTGCTGGACGAGAGCGACTGGTTCGGCAAGGCGCCGGCGGTAGCGGTCAATCGTCTGTCCCCGTTCCTGGTGGAATTGATGTCAGACCACAGTTTCCAGTCGGTACTGAAGGATCTGCGCGATCTCTACGCCATTCGCAACAACCTTGAGCGCTGGCAAGAACGCCGGTCGGACTTTGACACCATTATGGCCGCCCGGGCTGGCAATGCCGATGGCCCGGGCCACGGCGACCGGGTGCGCCTGATTTCCCGCTCCCTGGCGGATGTCCGGGATCGCCGCGAGGCGTTGAATGCCCGCCTGGCCGGACTGCCGGAAGACAAGCGCGAGTCCATCGAGTGGCTGCTTGATGACCTCACCTTCGAAATCACCCGGGCTGAAAGCGCGCTGGCCGCGCTCCAGGGCAGCAAGGCGCTCTCGGACAACAGCTATTTTGAGCAGTCGGTCACTCGCATGATGGCCGAAGTGGACGCCCGGCTGGTCCAGACTGAAAGCCTGATCGCCCGTCTTGAAGACGTCATGCTCGCGCTGGTGACCACCGAGCTGGACATCCACGAGCAGCGGCTCAAGCAGTACCAGGTGGAAGCCCAACTGGCCAAGGTGCGCATTCTGGACCGGTCCCTGCAGACACTGAACCCGGATGAGGAAGTGCCTGAGGAGACAGCTCCCGACCAGGCGCAAAGCCAACCGTCTCCAGAGGAGGGAAGCGGCGATGAAACGATTTAGTCTCCTCATGCTGGCGTTCATGGTCAGCGGCTGCGGCACTTTCCAGAACCCCTCGACCATCGCCAGCCTCCAGAAGGAGCAAAAGCCGCTGGAGGACGTGGCCCTGCCGAGAGTAATGCACGAAGACGTGCGTCGCGAATACCGGGAACTGCTGGAAACCATCGAGGACCGGCGCCTGTACGAGCAGATCGAACGCCGCATTGCCAGCGTCTACATGCTGGAGGGCGACTATGACCAGCTTCGTGGCGTGATGCCGGGCGAGGATGGCTACTTCCCGGAAGCGATTACCGCCTATCACCAGCTGCTCAACAAGTACCCCGATTCCGAGCGCAATGCCGAGGCCATGTACCAGCTGGCCAAGGCCTATGACCTCGACGGCCGCGACCTGGAAGCCAAGGCCGTGCTGGAAGAGTTTATTGCCGAATATCCGCACTCATTTCGGCTGGCAGAGGTGTATTTCCGCAAGGGCGACATCCACTTCCGGCACGAGGAGTATGAGCAGGCTGAAAGCGCCTACCGTTCGGTCGTGGCTATCGGCCAGGAATCCGCGTTCCTGAACAACTCCTGGTACCTGCTTGGTTGGTCCCAGTACAAACTGTCCGATTACGACCAGAGCCTGATGTCCTTCTCCCGTGTCCTCGACCGGCTGGTGCCCGAGGATGGCAAGATCGAGAGGCTGGACAAGGTCAATCGCTCCCTGGTGGACGACACCCTGCGCATCATGAGCGTGGGGCTGGCCTATGCCGGCGGCTCCTCCAAGATCGACAGCATGTTTGCCAACCGGCCGGAGGCGAAGAAGTACACCTGGATTCTGTATTCCAGCCTTGGCCAGCATTACCTGGAGAAGGAACGGTATGAGGATTCCGCCTCCTCGTTCCGGGCCTTCGTGGTGCAGAACCCGGATTCCGAGCGGGCGCCGGAGATGCACGCCGAGATGATCAGGGCCTATGTCGATGGCGAGTTCTCCCAGCAGGTGCTGCCGGAGAAAGAGAATTACGTACGCAACTACGGCATTCACTCCGCGTTCTGGAAGACCAAGCCGGCAGATGTGAAGGCCAAGGTCATTCCCAACCTGAAGACCTTCATCGACGAACTGGCCCGGCACTACCACGCCACCGGCCAGCGCCTGACCCGGGAACTGGCGGATGGCGCGATCAAGGCGTCTGCCGTGGCCGCCACCGAAGCCACACGCCAGACCAGCTTCCTGAAGGCGGCCCAGTTCTATGGCGAGTTCGAGCAGACCTTCCCGAACGACCCGAAAGTCCCGGAAATGGTCTACATGCGCGCCGAAGCCGCCTTCGATGGTGGCGATTATCCCACCGCCATTACCCACTACGAACGCACCGCCTACGAGTTCGGCAACTCCGAATTTGGTGCCGATGCCGGCTACGCCGCCATCATCGCCTATCAGAAAGAAGCAGAGCGTTTGATAGCCCAATCGGGTGAGGGTAGCGAGCAG
This sequence comes from Pseudomonadota bacterium, assembly GCA_034189235.1. Taxonomy (GTDB): domain Bacteria; phylum Pseudomonadota; class Gammaproteobacteria; order Pseudomonadales; family Oleiphilaceae; genus Marinobacter. Next base: position 9,600 of record JAXHVJ010000022.1, on the reverse strand, counting down.
CTGCGTGCCTGGCGCAGCAAGGGTGTCGAGAGCCAGTTGCGATTCGTGCAGACGTTCCGGGATGACGAGCGCTCCGGCGCCGTGCTGGCCAAGACCTCGGAAGAACTGTTTGCCCTGGGCCGTTACGAAAAAGCACTGGAAGTGGCCACCAGCATCGTCAGCCGTGCCGGCGAGGTGGATCGCGAACTAAACCGCACCGCCTGGGGTGTGATCGCCCACAGTCAGTACGAACTGGCTGACTTTGCCGCAGCCGAGGAAGGCTATCGCAACCAGTTGCGTTACATCGACCTGGACGATCCCGAGTTCAAGGCGGTTACCGAACGCATGGCCGTCGCCATCTACAAGCAGGGTGAGCAGGCGCTGGCTGCCAAGGATCTGGAAGGCGCCATCGACCACCTCCTGCGCATCAAGGCGGTGGCTCCGAAGACCGATGTCCGCGTGGTGGCACAGTTTGATGCCGCCACCCATCTGCTGACCCTGGAGGAGTGGGAGCCGGCACTGACCGAGATGCTGGAGCTGCGCCGACTGTTCCCGAACCACAAGCTGGCGAAGGATCTGGATCAGAAAATCGCCTGGACCTACGAGCAGGACGAACAGTGGCAGATGGCTGCTACGGAGTACGAACAGATCTACCGGACCGACGACCGCGCCGACGTGCGCCGGGATGCCCTGTTCCTGGCGGCGGAACTGTATGAGAAAGCCGGTAACGAGGATCAGGCCCTGGAGTACTTCAAGAAGTGGGCCTTCGACTACGAGGAACCTTTCGATACCCGCATGGAAGCCCGTTACCACGTCGCCTACCTGTATGAGCGCCGGGACGACTACCATCGCCACCTGTACTGGCTGCGCCGGGTAATCGACGGCCACAACAAGGCACCGGAGAACTGGCAGTCGGACCGCTCTGCCTGGCTGGCGGCCTGGGCCAACAACAAGTACGGCGACTACTGGCGCATCGAGTTTGATCGCGTGCGCCTGAAGCACCCGCTCAACAAGAGCATTCCGCGCAAGAACGAGAAGCTCAGGAACGCCCTGGACCGTTACCAGCAGGCAGCCGGCTACGGCGTGCTCGATCAGACCACCCGGGCCACTTTCAACATTGCCGATCTCTACGGTCAGTTTGCCCGCGAGCTGATGGACGCGCCGCGGCCCAGCGGCCTGAGCCAGCTGGAAGCCATGCAATACGAGCTGGTGCTGGAGGAACAGGCCATTCCGTTCGAGGACCTGGCCATCGAAGTGCACCAGGCCAACATCGAGCGCTCATGGAGCGGCACATTCAATCCCTGGATCGAGCGGAGTTTCGAGGCGATGGCCAAGCTCAACCCCGCCCGGTTCGACAAACAGGAAGTAAAGGTGGCGTATGGCGATGGCATCCGTTAAGGCATCCACCCCGGCAGCGTTGCTGGTGTTGACCCTGCTCTCCGGTTGCACCGGAGTCCTGCCGGTCAAGCAGACTGAATCCGGGCCGAAAGTGGTCGAGCCCGAGCCGGTTCAGCAGCAGGCGCAAGCCAGCGCAGGGCAGGGCAGCGGCGGCATGTTCCTGCCGCAACAGGCCTACGATGCCCAGGGCAATAAAATTCCCTATGTGGCGGAACCGAACCCGTACACCCAGCACCCTGCGCCGGTCCCGCCGGCGGCCCGGGCCGCTTTTGCCGATGCCACAGCCCTGATGAAAGACGGGGATCTGCGCATGGCCCGCAAGGGCTTCTGGGCCATGACCAAGGATTTTCCGGAACTTTCCGGTCCCTGGGTGAAGCTGGCCGAGCTCGCCGAACAGCGGGAGAAACCCGAAAAGGCCCGGGAATACTACCGGAAGGCGCTGGAGGTGAATCCGGCCAACGTCAACGCCTACCTGAAGCAGGCGATGTTCGAACGGCGGCAGGGTGAATTTGCCACAGCCCGGGACGCGTATCTGGCGGCCCTGGAAACCTGGAACGACTTTCCCGAGGCGCACCTGAATCTGGCGATCCTCTATGACCTGTACATGAACCGGCCCGAGGAGGCCCAGCCCCATTACGAGGCCTATGACTTCCTGACCGGCGGCTCGGACCCGAAAGTGGCGGACTGGCTCATCGAGATCCGTCGCCGGACCGGCATTGAAACCAGTTTTATCGATAACCCGCCCCCGGAGCTACCTGCCGAGCAGGGCGCCGAAGGAAAGGCTGTCTCTGCGGACGCCGCCGGCGGGGGCACCCCGGAAACCGAAGAGCAAGGCTAGGAGAGTGCCATGGGAATGCTGAAGCCAAGAGCCGGCTGGCTCATCGCGGCGACTCTGTACCTGGGTGGGGCGACTGTGGCTCCGGCCAGCGCCCAGGAGTCCATCGATCTCGAGAGTACCTTTGTCGGCGACAAGGAACAGCCTTCGGTGAGTTACTTCATCCCCTGGAAGCCACCTGAGGGGCCGGACAACCTGTACCGCTCGATCACGTCTGTGTCCGGCCGGGTATTCGAAGTGGTGGACCGGGACATTCACGCCCGGACCATGCGCTTCTACGACGAACTTTCCCTGGAGGCCCCAGCCGGGCTCCCGGGGCAAAGCACTAACTGAAAATCTGCAACCGAACGAAAAGAAAAGTCTGGAGACCTGTCATGAACGTTTACACAAGCATTGTTTCATTCTTCCAGGATGGTGGCGCTTTCATGTTCCCGATCGCCCTGGTGCTGTTTATTGGCCTCGCCATTGCCGTTGAGCGCTGGTTGTTCCTCAAGCGGGCCTATCAGTCCAACCGGGCCGCCTACAGCGAGCTGTTGCCGCTGATGAATGAAAACAAATTCGATCAGGCAGAGCAGGCGGCCCAGTCCGGCAACTCCGCGATCTCCCGTCTGATTTCTGTCGGTCTCGACACCATGCGTGCCTCCCCGCGCCGGGATGACATCCACGCCGCCATGCAGGAAGGCGTGATGGAGAGTATTCCGCGCCTGTCCAAGCGCACCAACTACCTGTCCATCCTGGCCAACGTCTCCACCCTGCTGGGACTGCTCGGTACCATCATCGGTCTGATTGCCGCCTTTACCGCGGTTGCCAACGCCGATCCGGCAGACAAGGCCACGCTGCTGTCCCAGTCCATCTCGGTGGCCATGAACACCACGGCCTTCGGCCTGATTGCCGCGATTCCACTCCTGCTGATCCACTCCCTGTTGCAGAGCAAGACCCTGGAAATCGTCGAGAGCATTGAAATGGCCGGTGTGAAGGCCCTGAACACCATCGTTCGCAGCAACCGTGAATCCGTAAATACGCGTGCCTCCGACGCCTGATCACAGCGGGTAATTCGTTATGTTTACAAAACGCAGAGAACAGGAAGAGGCGGATATCGACATCACGGCGTTCATGAACCTCATGATCGTGCTGGTGCCGGTACTGCTGATGAGTATGGTGTTCAACCATATCTCGATTCTGGAACTCAATCTGCCCGACCTGACCGGCGCCCAGACCGCCAGTGCCGAAGAGAACCGGCAACTGGAAGTGGTGGTGCGGGAATCCGGCATCGAGGTGTATTACCCCAGCGGCAACCTGGTCAAGACCATCGACAAGATTGAGCCCGAAGGCGAGGGCGAGGAAGCCCGCCACGATTTCCGCACCCTCTCCGAGGTGCTGCAGGAGATCAAACGCCGGCTGGCGGCGAAGAACATCGCCAAGAACGATGCCCTGCTGCTGTCCGAGCCCGGAGTGACCTACCAGTCCCTGGTGTCCGCCATGGATACCCTGCGGGTTGCCAAGACCGTCGTGGTAACCGACGTGGTGGATGTCGAGCTGTTCCCGGAAATCTCCCTGGGGGATGCACCCGAGAAGGGAGGTAAATCATGAACGCGAACGGCAAGTTCACCTCCTTTGGCCTCCAGAGCAGTGCCAAAACCTTCATGAAGCCGGCCAAGCTCAACCTGGTCTCGCTGATGGATATCTTCACCATCCTGGTGTTCTTCCTGCTGCTGAACTCCGGTGCCAACCAGCTTATCAAGGTAAACGACGTTTCCCTGCCGGACTCCACTGCCGAGGAACGCCCGAAGGAAACCACCGTGGTGACGATCACCGAGGATGACATCCTGGTGGATGGTCGCCCGGTCGCCACCCTGGATGAGGTGATCGCCTCCGACGGCCTGATTGATGGTCTGATGGAAGAGCTGACGTTCCAGGCCAGCAAGCGCACGGACCTGACCGAGCGCGAGAAAAGCCTGGGGCGTGCAGTGACCATCCTCGGTGACCAGGAAATCCCCTATGCGCTGCTCAAGCGGGTCATGCTGACCTGTGCGAAAGCGGACTATCGGGACCTCTCCATGGCCGTTTCACGGGTATCCGGCAGCAGCGGCGCATGACAGGAGGGAATCGATGACAGCAATGACAGCAACACCTTACGACTTTTCCTTGCCCTGGGACGCCAGTGGTGACGAGGACAGTCGCTTCAAACGCATTCTCAGGCGCTTGTTGCTGCTGCTCCTGCTGCTGGCGGTGGTTTTCCCCTGGCTGCCGCTGCCGGAAATCGACCGGGAAGAGAAAGAGCGGGTACCCCCGACCCTGGCCAAGGTCCTGATCGAGCAACGCAAGGTGGCCCCCCCGCCTCCGCCGCCCGAACCGGTGAAGCAGGAAGAGAAAACCGAGCCCACCGAGGTCAAAAAGGCAGCTCCGGAGCCGGCACCGGCCAAGGAAGTGAAAAAGGCCCGGGAGAAAGTTTCGAAGATGGGCGTCGCGGCGTTCTCCAGAGAACTGTCAGCTCTGCGCAGCTCCACTGATGTGGCCAGGCTCCAGGCTGAAAACACCAACGTGAAAACCGGTGCAGCCGCCAGGGCCGCCCGCTCGGTACTGGGGGCCACCTCGGCCACCAGGACCAGTGGTGGTGTGAACAGTTCGGTGATGAACGATACCGGTTCTGGTACCCGGCTGGCCGGGAAAGGCTCCACCGCGGTGGAAAGCCCCATCGGCGATGGTTCCGGTGGTGGTGGCAGCGGTGCCAGTGGCAACGGCGGTTCACGCAGCTCGACGGTGGCCGGTGGCCGGGATATGGAATCCATCCGGCGGGTCTTCGAACAGCACAAGGGGGCCATCTACGCGCTCTACAACCGGGCATTGCGCAGCGATCCCGGGCTGCAGGGCAAGTTTGTCTTCCACATCGTGATCGAGCCGGACGGCAGTATCTCCAGCATAGAGCTGGTGGACAGCCAGCTGGGGGATCAGCGCCTGGAGCTCAAATTGCTGGCGCGGATCCAGATGATCTCGTTCGGCCCGGAAGACGTGGCGGCCACCCCCGTCAATTACAAGTTTGATTTCATGCCTGGTTGATGAAGACGCCGGCGCCCGGCTATGGCCGGGAGCCGGTGCAACCGATGTGCAGGTGGAGAGAGACATCATGATCGGATTTAGCAGCGGATTGCGCCTCCTGGCCCTGGCGGGCCTCGGATTGGTCGGGCTGACCGGATGTTTTGAGGGACAGATCAGCGAAGGGCAGGAGGAAATGCTTTCCGACCGGCCTTTTGCCTATGTGGTCCGGGACTACCCGGACATGGGTGAGACCGCCTCGGTCAACGCCCGTCCGCCGCTGGACCCCCGAGCGCCCTATGCGTTCCAACCCGGGGCAAAACTGATGGTGCGGGACCGGATTGCCCTCAGTTCGGACGAACGCCATGTGCTGGCGGGGTTTTTCGGCGGGGACTATGACGTCAAGGATCTGGATGTCTCGCCGGACGGCGAGCGCATGGTGTTTGCCGCCCATGGTCCGGCGGACAGTCCGGACAACTTCACCTGGAACATTTTCGAATACACCTTCGCCACCGGAGACGTGCGCCGGATCTTCAAGGACGATCTGGTGGCCAATTCCGGCGAGGACACCAACCCCACCTACACCAACGAAGGCCGGATCATCTTCTCCTCCAGCCGCCAGCATTCCCGCGGCGACTGGCAGAAGCTGGACCTGCGAGAGTACCTGGAAGACTTCGACGAGCCTGCCTCCCTGCTGCACTCGGTCAAACCCGACGGCAGCGAGCTGGTGCAGATTACCTTCGGCGAGTTTCATGATATCGAGCCCAGCACCATGAACGACGGGCACGTGGTCTTCATCCGGTTCGGCCGCATCTATGAAACCCTGACCGACTGTACCCTTGAAAACATCGATGACCCCAACTTCAACCAGCACCCGCACGGCGGGGGGTATGGTCAGGGCAATGGTAATGGCTTCCCGTCCGGTCTGGAGGATCCGAAGGAATGGACGGTGGAAGACAAGTGCAGCGCTTCCCTGGCCGGTGAGGTCGAGGGGGAGCGGGTGTTCGTGGAAGACGTCCTGAGCATGTACCGCATCACCCCGGCCGGCGGTAACGTGCACCGTTACTTCGGCAGCCTGAGCGAGGAGTTCTCGGACGCTTCTTTCATCCATTACATGGATCCGATCCCCCTGGATGATGGCAACCTGCTGACTACCATGCGCCATATCTACAACCCGATCTACGGCGGTGACGTGGTGAAGATCAACAGCAAGAACTTCTTTGCCGTCGGCAAGCCTGTGGACGCGAGCGTGATCGGCGAAGCCGAGGAATCCATGACCCCGGGACTGGTGAACTTCTACCCCAACCAGGTGTCCCCGAACGGCTGGTACAGTGCCGTTGCACCTTACAACGATGGCTCTGCCCGCTTGCTGGCCAGCTGGGCTCAGTGCCTGACCACCGATGGCACCACCAGCACTCCCTGTGAGGGCAGCGCCACCACGGAAAATCTGGGCGAGCCCCGGTACGGCATCTGGATGGTGGACCCCACCGAAAACACCCGGCTGCCGGTGGTGCAAGGCCACAAGCAGGCGCTCTACACCGACATCGTCATCGCCGATCGTAATGAGCTGGCCGAGCCCTACACCGGCGAACGCCATGACCTGCAACTGGAAGACAACACCGCCCTGTTCGAGATCCGCAGCATCTACGATCTGGACGGCGCCGACATGACTGAGCTGTACGATGGCGGAATCGAGACCCGCCGCGATCCCGGCCTGACCCGCCCGGATGATCGCTCCGAGCGCTTCATCCGGGCTGTTGGCGTACGCCAGATCCCCCCGGAACTGGAGCAGGCCATCCTGACCGATGAAATCCTGAATCCGCCCGATGGCCCGCAACCGCCGCTGGGCCTGACACCACTGGTGGGTTCCGGTAACCGGATTCTCTACGATGTGCTCTCTTACGCCATGGTCGAGCCGGACGGCTCCGCCCTGGTCAAGGTGCCGGCGGACACCAACTTCAGCTTCGAGGTGGTGAACAAGTACGGTAAGCGGGTGGATCTGATTGCCGCGCCGGATTACAACTACAACTACCTGATGCAGCATCCCCGGCCACTGCGCCTGGAGGAGGGCGAAAAGCTCAAATGCTATGGCTGCCACGACCCGGAAGTGGACATTCCCCACGCCCGGACCGATGTTGAACTGGCCTCCGCCAACCCGGGCGCACCGGGGGATGGCATGCCGTTCCCCAATGCCAATCCGCAGATCCGGGCGGTGAAATGGAAAGACACCATGGCCCAGGCATTGGTGGACTCCCTCCAGGGCCTTCAGGCCACTTGGGCGGATACCATGCTATTCGAGGATTTCTGGAGTAATCCACCTGATCCATCCCTGGCCTTTGAAGTTCGCTACAGCGGCCTGACTACACCAAAGCCGGTCACGGATCCGGGCTGCCTGACCAACTGGACGGCGGACTGCAAGGCCACCATCAATTACCAGGAGCATATCCAGCCGATCTGGAATGCCTGTCGCATCGATCCGAATACTGATCAGTTGACGTCCTGCCAGAACTGCCATCGGGCGGCCGAGAGCAAAACCTGTCCGGATGGCGGAGGCGGTGGCGGTGCCAGCACCGGCCTGCTCCTGGGCACTGGCAATGCCTCCTGGGATGGCCGCCAGCTCGAATCCTATGTCGAGTTGTTCGAGCCTGATTATTACATCCGTCAGACCGAGGGAGGTGACTGGGTCGAAGTGGCGGATTCCGAGCTGGCCACCATGTGCCCGGATGGTGTCCAGGGCGACATGACGGTCCTGCCAGACCCGGGCGTATGCTTTGCCCGCCGCCTGATGAGTGGCCGTGGCGCTATCGCCAGTGCCCGCTTCTTCAGCCTGTTCGATGACGATCCGGATGATGACGAGTACGAGGTGGAAACCGCCGAAACCGCCGCCATCCGGCGGAGCCACATGGGCATGCTCACCGAAGCCGAGCTTCGCCTGATTGCGGAATGGCTGGATACCGGGGCCCACATCTACAACGATCCCGAGAAATTCGAGTTCCCGGCACAATAAAATAATAAGAAGACGTAACGTGACCATTGCTGTGACCCAGGAGGATGTGATTGAACTGGATGGCTGGAGCGTCCCGCCCCGGGCGATCATCACCAACCCGAACGCCGTCGGACCATCAGCTGGCCCGGGTTTTCCGGCTCTTCCATGGGGCTACAATGTCATCCGGCGAGAAATCACCCTCGATCCGGTCCGGAAGATACCCGGATTTCATTGGGGAAACGTTACGAATCTCACAGTAGCCGCCGGGTCGGTATAGATTCCAGTGTCGCCATCCCGGCTGCCGTTTCTCAGCACCCGGGCCAGTTCCACCAGTACTCGGTCGCCAACGGCGTGGCCGTGGCTGTCGTTCACCACCTTGAAGTGGTCAATGTCCATGATCAGGGCCGACAGCGGCATTTTCTGCTGTCTGGCGAGGTAGGTGAAGTCGATCATGCCCTTGTAGAACAGGACCGCCATACCGTTGAACAACAGAAAACAGGAGTGGCCGATCAGGAAGTATTTGGCTAGAGGGTTGCCTTTGCGGTACAGGGATATGCTCACGGACATGGTTACCACCATCATCAGGGCCGCCAGGGAGCTTGCGGGCTTCAGGGCACCGTAGATGTCGAACAGCCCGTACACCAGGTCCGCCAGCAATGGCAGCAGCATGAGCTGCAGGCAGCGGTGCTCCGTCGGGTAGGTGCGCCGGGTCTCGAAGATGGCCATCATGAACAGGATCAGAAAGATAGGCATGGTGATCAGAGACAGGTGCAGGCGAAACACGCCGGCGCCGTAGACATTGAACACCTGGGCCAGCAGGCCATAGGACAAGGCGATCCAGACGGCCCCGGAAATCAGGTAGAAGGCATAGAAAATGTTCTCCTTCATGCCGGAGGCCAGGTACAGCAGGAAGTTGTACACGATCAGCGCGAGCAGAATTCCGATCAGCAGGGCAATGTCAATGTGGTTGCCGATGAGGGCCCGCCTGGAGTGGTCTTCATCCAGTAGCAGCAGGGTGAACCACTGGTGCGAGTAGGACACGCTCCGGACATACAGGGTCCGGCTCTGGCCGGCCTCCAGACGGAACGGATAAACGGCGCTGCCCCGGTACATCAAGGGGCTGTCGCTGGCCTGCTCCAGGTCCAGGACCTTGCGGTCCACCAGAGTATCGCCATCCTCCAGGAAGAAGGCGACCTGGCGATTGTGGTAGGCGTAGGGGTGGTGCAGGAACAGCTCCAGGTCCTGACCCGAGTGGTTGATCAGTTCGATACGAGACCAGGTGGTCCTGAAAGTTGTGATCCACGTCTCCAGGATTTGGGGTTACATCTGTGCCCCGGGGCCGTTATACTTTGCGGTGCTCAAGGAGAGC
>JAXHVJ010000021.1:27899-40165 GCA_034189235.1 Pseudomonadota bacterium | reverse complement strand
GGAACACCGCGGAGATGACGCGGGTGAGGGCGATAACCCACTGGAAATGCTCCATCGACTTGGAGTTGATGAAGATTTCGTAGGGCTGCCGGCTTTCGTGGTTCGTTCCCTCATTGAGCAGAATGTCGTTGATGGTGATGTACATCGCGTGCTCGGCCACGGGCGGCTTGATCTTGTAGGTGGTGCCCAGCAGGAAATCCGGCCGCTCGATGTATTCGTTCATCTGAACGGGCTTGGTTTCCGTCTGTACCGGTGCCTGGTGTTCGGTGGTTGCTTCGGGGTCGGCCTTCTTTACGCGGTAGCCGACGATTTTGTTGCTGATTTTGACTGTCATGTTTGTCGTCCTGTTGTCGGTTCCCGGATCAGTACTTGCCGTAGGTGCCTTCTTTGAGCGCATCAAACAGGTTGGCGGCGGTGTGGATTTCGCCGTCGTATTCCACTTGTTCGTTACCGCGCAGGGTCACCTTGCTGCCATCGTCCAGGGTGAACTCGTAAAGGGTGTTCTCAAGGTCTTTCTCTTTGACCAGTACGCCCTGGAAGGCTTCCGGGTTGAAGCGGAAGGTGGTGCAACCCTTCAGGCCCTTGTCGTAGGCGTACAGGTAGATGCCTTTGAAGTCCTGGTATGGGAAGTCCGTCGGAACGTTGGCGGTCTTGGAAATCGAGGAGTCCACCCACTTCTGGGCCGCGGCCTGGATGTCCACGTGCTGCTGCGGCGTTACGTCGTCCGAGGTGGTGAAGTAGGGCGGCAGTTTCTTGTCTTCATCCTCGGAGAAGGGCATGGCGCCAGGGTTCACCAGGTGGCGGTAGGCCAGCAGTTCGAAGGAGAACACGTCTACTTTCTCCTTGGTCTTGCGGCCTTCGCGGATGATGTTGCGCGCGTAGTGATGCGAGAAGCTCGGCTCGATGCCGTTACTGGCGTTGTTGGCCAGTGACAGGCTGATGGTGCCGGTGGGCGCGATGGAGGTGTGGTGGGTAAAGCGGCCACCTTTATCGGCCAGCTGCTTCACCAGCTCCGGCTCCACATGGGCGATCTGCTGCATGTAACGGCTGAAACGGGCGTGCAGCAGCTTGCCTTTGAGGACATCGCCGATCTTGTAGCCTTCTTCGGCCAGCTCCGGGCACTTGGCCATCATCTTCGGAGTGATTTCGAACTCTTCTTCCATGATCGGCGCCGGGCCTTTCTCTTCGGCCAGGGCCAGGGACTGGCGCCAGCCTTCCACGGCCATTTCGCGCACCACTTCCTCGGTGAACTGCACGGACTCTTCAGATCCGTACGGCATACGCAGCATGGCGAGGGTGGAGCCCAGGCCCAGGATGCCCATGCCGTGGCGGCGTTTGTGGGTGATCTCGTGGCGCTGTTCGGCCAGCGGCAGGCCGTTGATCTCAACCACGTTGTCGAGCATGCGGGTGAAGATGCCCACTACCTTGCGGTATTTCTCGTAGTTGAAACTGGCTTTGTCGGTGAAGGGGTAGTCCACGAACTTGGTCAGGTTCACCGAACCCAGCAGGCAGCTGCCGTACGGGGGCAGGGGTTGCTCGCCGCAGTTGTGGGCGTGGAAACCGTTGGCATCGAAGGTGTTGATGCCGGGCACCTGAACGTCGTAGACGGCTTCTACGGAAGCGGTCTCGATGGCGGTTACCCGGGCCACGAAGCGTTCGCGGTTCAGTTGGCGCTTGTATCCCGCCAGCAGGGTTTCCAGCCTGCTTTGTTTGTCGGTATCGGCAAACCCGATCTCCTGCGCAAAACGGCGCAGGTTTTCGCCGGCGATAACCAGTTCGTGTTGGGGCTCAATGGCATAGGCCTGGCTGCCGCCCTTGCCGTCGGGCAATGCGGCGGAGTCCGCGGCACGGCGATCTGTATAGATGGCAGAGGCGATGCCCAGCCGCAACAGCATGCGCTGCGTTGCCTTTAGCCTGGGCAGGTCAGACTGGGCGAGGCGAATGCTTACGCCTTTTTGCTGGTTGCCCTGCACCGAACCATCGGCATCAAAGAAGCCGCGCAGAAAACCGCGATAAGCTGCCGAGGACGACTTTTCAAGCCGGGCGGTGATGCCCTTGTTGCCGGGGCTCATGCCCATGTCTTCGGCCAGTTGCTTCAGGGCGGCGGTGCTCAGGCGGTACTCGTTGCGTCCGCTTACTTTCTGCCAGCCGTTGAAGTCGCTGCGGTGGGGGAGGCTGCGGGCGGCTGCCTCAGCGGCTTCCATGATGGCACCCGGGCCGGCGGCTACGGGGCCACCATTCACGGCCATGGCGGGCTGCCATACGGAGAGTACGGCCTTGTCCTGCTTCAGGGTGCCGTCGCCAACCAGCAAACCAAGCAGATAGCCCTGGTCTTCGCTCAATGCTCCGTCCCAGTGGGCAAATCCGCGCTGGTCCTGGAGCAGTACCTGATCGCCCCGGCGCAGATCGCCGGCGGCACACCATTCGGTTTCGGTGCGGTAGCGGGTATAGGCGCTGACACGTCGAATGCGGTGATCAGGTGTGAGGGTGAGCTCATAACCTTCAGCGGTTTTGAGTACGACGGTCTGTTTGTCGGCAGTCTTGAAGAAGCCTTCGACACCGGTGGCGTGGGGCTGGCCGTCAACCATCGCAATGAAGGGCTTGCCGATCAGGTCTTCCACCTGGCGCGGGCCCTCACTTGTCTGCACCCAGGTGTCGGCGGTTACGCAGGGGTTGGTGGCGCGGATGTCTTCGCAGAACCAGTTGTTGTTCATCTGGTTGACCTTGTCGATCAGGATGAAACCCGGCTCGGCGTAGTCGTAGGTGCTGGTCATGATGGTGTCCCAGATGAACTGGGCCTTGACCGTTTTGTAGATGCGGCAGGCAACCTTGCCTTCGTCGTTGACCACGTAATCGTCCTGCACAGGGAAGTCGCGGTAGACGAACCGGGATTCGTCGGACAGGTCCAGGTTTTCGTCGTCCGCTTCTTTCCGGGTAACGGGGAAGGAAAGGTGCCAGTCGTCGCCGTTGCGCACGGCTTCGATGAAGTCTTCGGTGATCAGCAGGGACAGGTTAAACTGACGCAGTCGGCCGTCTTCACGCTTGGCCTGGATGAACTCGATCACGTCCGGGTGATGAACGTCAAAAGTGGCCATCTGGGCGCCGCGGCGGCCACCGGCGGAGGATACGGTGAAGCACATGCGGTCGAAGATATCCATGAACGACAGCGGGCCGGAGGTGGTGGCGCCGGCTCCGGCCACATAGGCGCCACGGGGGCGCAGGGTGGAGAATTCATAACCGATACCGCAGCCGGCCTTGAGGGTCAGGCCTGCTTCGTGGTTTTTCTCCAGGATGTCGTTCATGGAGTCGTGGATGGTGCCGGAGACGGTGCAGTTGATGGTGGAGGTGGCAGGTTTGTGGGCTTCGGCACCGGCGTTGGAGGTGATCCGGCCGGCGGGAATGGCACCGTTCTGCAGCGCCCAGATGAAGTCCTTCATGTGCCTGGTGCGCACGGATTTGTTTTCCACTTCCGCCAGGGCCCTGGCCACACGTTCGTAGGTGGCGTTGATGTCCTTGTCGACGGGTTCACCGGTCTTGGTTTTCAGCTGGTATTTGCTGCTCCAGATATCCAGTGAAGCTTCCTGCATGGGAATCGTTGTGATCACTGCCTCTGCCTTAACGTTCATTGCCACCCTCGGTTATTCCAGTATGTCTTTTTTCGATGGCGCCGTCTCCGGTACCATACCCCTTTGAGTCGTGTTGTGTCTGTCAGTTTCTGTGTCTTGCGGGTCCGGCTTGAGCAGGCGGGGGAAGAAGACCACAAGATGTGGGGGGCTTCCCTGCCAGCCGTAAATGGCCGTTCCCGTTGTGCGATCGTTGTTGTGGCCTGCCTGGGCCTTCTCGCGCCTGCCGGGTGGGCAGGTCCGTTTTGTCCTTTTGGCCCTATATGTGGGCTTATTTCCCAGTGAGTATAACAGGATATAGTGGTGTGTGAATAAGAACGCAACTATTGATCGGGCATGCGGAGCAAAGAAAATCAATGGAAGAGCTCTTGAAAATTCCGAAAGCCGCGTAAAAACGCGCCCTTGGGAAAGGTTGCTCAAAAACACTAGATGTTGTGGTCAGTAAATCGCCAATTTGTGACCCGGACCCCGGTTGCAGCTTAAAAAAGCGGGGCTGGTTGCCTGCCCCGCTTTCTGTTAATCCGGTTAATCGGTTCCGGAAGGTGAATCAGCCAAGTAGCAGGCTGTCGTCGTCCACTTCCAGGCCGCGCTGTTGCTCGAACAGCCCGAGCAGGTCCTTCACTTCCAGACCTTCCCGTTCCTTGCCGGCAATGTCGAACACCACCTGGCCCTGGTGCAGCATCACCGTGCGGGTGCCGACTTCCAGTGCCTGTTTCATGCTGTGTGTCACCATCAGGGCAGTGAGTTTCTGCTCCTCGATGATCTTTTCGGTCAGTTCCAGTACAAAGCGGGCGGTTTTCGGGTCGAGAGCGGCGGTGTGTTCGTCCAGCAGCAGAATCGCCGATGGAGTCAGGCTGGCCATCAGCAGGCTGACGGCCTGGCGCTGGCCGCCGGAGAGCAGCCCCATCTTGTCGCCCAGGCGGTTTTCCAGGCCGAGTTTCAGGGAGGAGAGGCTCTCGCGGAACTGGCCAAGGTACTGCTTCTTGACTGCTGAGGTCAGCCCACGGCGCTGGCCGCGCTTGATGGCGAGGGCCAGGTTCTCTTCGATGGACAGGTTCTCGCAGGTGCCCGCGAGCGGGTCCTGGAATACCCGGGCCACCCGCGCCGCACGCTTGTGAGTGGGCAGGCGGGTGACATCCTGGTTGTCCACGATGATCTGGCCGGTGTCCACAATCACCTCGCCGGCGAGGGCATTGAGGAAGGTGGATTTGCCCGCGCCGTTACTGCCTATCACGGTGACAAATTCACCCTGGTTCACGGTCAGGCTCATGCCCCGGAGTGCCGGGTTTTCCAGCGGCGTTCCCTTGCCAAAAGTCAGTCGGAGATCGCTTGCGGTGATCATGTCGATTCCTCAGGCCTTTTTGCGGGTGAGTTTGCCGATAACGGAGTTGCGCACCCCCGGCAGGACGATGGCCAGGGTCACGAGAACGGCAGTGATCAGGTTCAGATCCTGGGCCTGCAGGCCAAGCACGTCGGCGTTCAGGGCAAAGGCTATGGCCAGGCGGTAGATGATGGCGCCCACCACGCAGGCGATCAGCGCACGGACAACGGTTGAGGGCGTAACCAGGGCCTCACCGCCAATCAGGGAGGCCAGGCCGATGACGATCACGCCCACACCCATGGTGACGTCCGCCGCACCCTGGCTTTGGGCAAACAGCGCGCCGGCGAGGCCCACCAGGCCGTTGGACAGGGCTACACCCAGAACGATCATGCCACCGGTGGCAATACCCTGGGCCCGGGCCATACGGGGGTTGGCGCCGGTGGCGCGCATGGCCAGGCCGGTTTCGGATTTCATGAAGCGCCAGAGCAGGATCAGTGAAATGAAGACCACCACCACAAACAGCAGAACCGGCACCTGGTGGTATGCCAGGCCCAGCTCGTACCAGGGGGTGAGTACGGTTTCCTCGGTCAACAGGGCCACGTTGGGCCGGCCCATGATTCTGAGGTTCACTGAGTACAGGGCGATCATGGTCAGGATCGAGGCCAGCAGGTTCAGGATGTTGAGCTTGACGTTGAGCAGCGCGGTGACGGCACCGGCAGCCATACCGGCGAACACGGCGGCACCGGTGGCAATCCAGGGATTCCAGCCGGCGATGATGAGCATGGCAGCCACGGCGGCACCCAGCGGGAAGCTGCCGTCAACGGTGAGGTCGGGGAAGTCGAGAACGCGGAACGAGATGTAGATGCCGAAGGCGACCAGGCCATAGATGAGGCCGGTTTCCAGGGCGCCGTAAAAAGCGATTTCACTGAGCATGGGTAGTATTCACTGTGAAAGAAAACCGGGCGGGCCCTTGTGGGGTCCGCCCGTATGGGTCAGGGCGTTCACTTGTCGTTGTTGACGACTTTTTTCGCTTCCTTGAGGAAATCTTCGGACAGGGTGATGCCCATGCGCTCGGCGGCTGCAGGGTTCACGTACAGGTCCAGGGTGTCCATGGTTTCAACAGGCATGGTGGCGGTGTCCGCACCTTCGAGTATGCGGTAGACCATCCTGCCGGTCTGGCGGCCATGCTCGTAATAGTTGAAGCCAAGAGCGGCCACGGCACCACGTTCGACGGTGGCGGTGTCGGCGGCGAAGACCGGGATATCGGCACGCTCGCCCACGGAGATGACTGCCTCGGCGGCACTGATCACGGTGTTGTCGGTGGTCAGGTAGATGGCGTCAACTTCGCCCACCAGGGAGCGGGCGGCACCCAGAACCTCAGAGGTCTTGGTGGCGGCGGCCTTGACCAGCTGCAGGCCACGGGCGGCCAGGCGTTCTTCGAGCATATTGACCAGGGAAACGGCGTTGGCTTCACCCGGGTTGTAGACGGTACCGATGCGCTTGGCATCCGGCAATACGCGCTGGAGCATGTCCAGGTGCTTATCGAGCGGCAGCATGTCGCTGACGCCTGTGATGTTGGCGCCCGGTGCTTCCAGGCTCCTGACCAGTTTGGCACCCACCGGATCGGTAACAGCGGAGAACACAACCGGGATATTGCGGGCCGCTGCGGCGACGGTCTGCGCGGAAGGCGTGGCGATGGCCACAATTACGTCCGGACTCTCACCGACGAACTTGCGGGCGATCTGGGAGGCGATGGCAGAGTTGCCCTGGGCGCTCTCGTGTATCACGGTCAGGTTTTCGCCTTCTTTGTAGCCTTGTTCAGCCAACTGGTCCTTCACGCCCTGGTAAACGGCGTCCAGCGCAGGGTGTTCGACAATCTGCGTGATGGCGACTGTTTTGGCTTCCTGGGCCTGTACCAGACTTGCCGCTGCCAGCAGGGAGGCACCCAGAAGAGTGCGCAGAGTTCTCTTGGCCATATACCCATCTCCGAGTTTTTAATGGTTTCAGGTGTGTCGGGTCTGACGTCCGGAAAGGGCGCGAGTTTATCACAGGCCGGGGACGTAAGGGGTAGGGGAAGTTACCCGTGCCAGGTTTCCTCCGGGCCCTTTGTGTACCTGACCGACGTTCGTCGCATATTGCAAACGCCGGCTCGGACCTAAACTTCTGTTAGTCAGGAGGAAGTTATGACCCAGTTGGCCCTTTTCCAGAAACGAATCAACGAAGAAATACCCCTGTCCCGTGCGCTGGGTATCCAGCTGTATTCCTGGGATGGTCGCGCCCTGGTGCTGAGCGCACCGCTCGAACCTAACCGCAACCACCAGGGTACCGGTTTCGGCGGCAGTGTCTATTGCGCTGCGGTAACCGCCGCCTGGAGTCTCACTGAGCTCGCCCTGTGGGATCTGGGCCTCAGGGGCACAGTAGTAGTGCAGAATGGCAACATCGATTACCTCGAGCCGGTCAACAGCGATTTCTTTGTGGTGTGCCGGCTGCCCGGGGAGGAGATTCCGGAGCGCTTCCGCAAGAGCCTTGCCCGCCATGGCAAGGGGCGGCTGGACCTGACCGCGGAGGTGTTCTGCGGGGAACCCACAGCTTTGCCGAAGACCGACCCGGTGGCGGTATTCCAGGGCCGCTTCGTGGTTCAGGATGTGAAGTCCCGGGTAGGGCTGTGAAGGAGGCTGCGGGCTGCTAGACATGATGTTTTGACCTGCCCGTCCTCAACGATCGTGGGTTATCGTTGGGGATGGGTAAAAACCCTTAGACAGAGCCACATTGAGGAGGGCAGGTCAAAACATCATGTCTAGCTTCGGGTATTGGAGATGGAGCGGCTCATCAGGATGATTGGCACGATGCCCGCCAGGACAATGATCAATGAGGGCAGGGCGCTGTGGTACAGGCGCTCGTCCGAGGCGAACTGGTAGACGTAAGTCGCCAGGGTCTCGAAGTTGAAGGGCCGGAGGATCAGCGTGGCCGGCAACTCTTTCATGCAATCCACGAACACCACCAGGGCCGCGGTCAGCAGGGTGCCACGGAGCATCGGCAGATGTACGTTAACCAGGGTCTTTCCCGGTGTGTAGCCCAGTGAACGCGAGGCCATGTCCATGCTGGGCGTGATCTTCTGCAAGGCACTCTCCACGCTGCCGGCGGAAACCGCAAGGAAGCGGACGGTATAGGCGAACACCAGAGCAAAAGCACTGCCGCTCAGCAGCAGGCCTGTACTGATACCGAAGGTCTCCCGCATCAGGCTGTCCAGCCAGTTATCGAACCCCGCAAGCGGCACAATCACACCCACTGCCAGTACTGCGCCCGGCATGGCGTAGCCGAGGCTGGAAAGGCGCAACAGGACCTGCATTCCCCGGGTGTTATGCAGGCGCCGGCTGTAGGCCAGGATGACACCGACAAGTAAGGTTGTCATGGCGGCGGTACCGGACAGGAACAGGCTGTTCAGGGTGTTCTGGATGAAATCCGGATTCCAGCTTTCTTCAAAGTACTCCCATGCGTAAAGCCCGAGGGTACCGGCGGGCACCAGAAAACCGAAAGCAAACGGAATGGCGCAGACCACCAGGCAAATCAGTTGCCGCGGGAATGACATGGCAAAACGCTGGATCGGCTCCCGGTTATCCCGGGCGGCATACTGCTGTTGCCGCCGGCGGGAGTACCGCTCCAGAGTTACCAGGATAACCACGAATGCCAGCATGACGGTGGCAATTTGTGCCGCGCCGCCCAGGTTGCCCAGATTCATCCAGGTGTCAAAGAGGCCCGCAGTGAGCGTCTGTACGGCGAAGAAGTCCACGGTGCCGAAATCGTTGAGGGTTTCCATCAATACCAGGGACAGGCCGACGGCGACGGCGGGCCGGGCGATGGGCAAGACCACCCGGAAAAAGGTACTCAGGGCCGAATGGCCGAGGCTACGGCTGACCGCAAACAGGGAGGGAGACTGTTCCAGGAAGGCGGCTCGGGCCAGCAGGTAAACATAGGGGTAGAGCACCAGACCAATCATCAGGGTGGCGCCTTCCAGGCTGCGAATCTCCGGGAACCAGTAGTCAGAAGCATTCTGCCAGCCAAACCAGTCCCGCAGTGTGCGTTGCACCGGCCCGGCATAGTCCAGCAGGCTGGTGTAGACATAGGCAATCACGTAAGCCGGGATCGCAAAGGGCAGTAACATGGCCCATTCGAAGAATTTGCGCCCCGGAAACTCGCACATGGTCACCGCCCAGGCCGTGGACAGGCCGATCACGAGGGTGATGGCACCAACGCCGACCATCAGCTGGATGGTGGCCCACAGGTATCGCGGCAGAGTGGTGTCGATCAGGTGCGGCCAGATGTTCTCTTCCGGAAAAAAGGCCAGGAAGATCACCGACAGGACCGGCAGGGCGACAATGGCGGTAATAAGGGTGGCGGCAATGATCCAGCGACGGGAAGCGCGTTTCGCCAGCAAGGGCTGGGAAAGCCCGGGATCAGCGGCGGTTACGGCCTCGGTCATAATGCTCCCGTCTGTCAAATGGAATTGAGAAAGATTGAGGATTGTAGTCAGCTGTCAGCTGCGCTGCAATGACTCGCGTCATTTCAGGAGCCGACAGGCCCGATACAGGAAAGGGCGCTGCAGCGCCCTTTCCATCGTCCCATTGCTTTTATCCGGTGCGATTACTTGCCGTCGTAATCAACGCGATCAACCAGTTTTACCGCTGCCTCGCGGTTTTCCGCGATGGTCTGCAGGGACAATTGGTCCGGCTTGATCTCACCCCATTGCGCGACGAGGCCGGAGGGCTTCACTTCCGGGTTGGCCGGGTACTCGGTATTGGCCTCGGCGTAGATACGCTGGGCTTCCGGAGAGGACAGGAACTCCATCAACCTGACGGCGTTCTCCCGGTTCGGTGCGCTCCTGGTCAGTGAGATACCGCTGATGTTCACGTGGGTACCACGACCATCCGCGTTCGGGAACACCAGGCGAACCTGCTCGGCGATCGGGCGCTGGTTCTCGTCCTGCAGCATGTTGCCGTAGTAGTAGCTGTTGCCGATGGCGACGTCACACACGCCTTCGGCGATGGCCTTGATCTGGTCACGGTCGCCACCCTGGGGCTTGCGCGCCAGGTTGTCTTTTACATCCTGCAGCCACTGCTCGGTCCACTCTTCGCCGTGGTGGGCTATCATTGATGAGAACAGGGCGATGTTGTACGGATGCTTGCCGCTGCGGGTACAGATGCGGTCGTTCCACTTGTCGTCCGCCAGTTCTTCATAGGTGGTGATTTCACCTTCTTCCACGCGTTCCCTGGAGGTGAAGATCAGGCGACCGCGGGTGGTCAGGGCAAACCACTTGCCTTCCGGGTGACGCAGGTTGTCGGGGATATTGCTGTTCAGTACTTCGCTGTCCACGCCCTGGACCAGGTCACGCTCGACCAGTTCGTTGATGCGGGAGATGTCCACGGTCATGACCACGTCTGCCGGGCTGTTGCGGCCTTCGCGCTCCAGGCGCTCGGCAAGGCCCTGTTTGGCGAAAACCACGTTGGACTCGATGCCGGTTTTTTTCTCGAAAGCGTTGAGCAGTGGCTCAAGCAGGTATGCCTGGCGGTAGGAATAGATGTTGACTTCGCCCTCGGCGGATGCGGAGAGTGGCATGGCGGCCAGGGCCATTGCTGCAGTTGCTGCCAGTTTCATGCGCATGTTGGTGTTACCTCTGCCTGATATGAGTTTGTTTCGCTTGTCTTGTAAGGGATGCAAACATGTAAAACGCCAACCATTCTCATTTGTATTGAGGGCAGAGTCAATATAGCCTTTGAAAAATTTAAGGCAGAATGGTAGAGGGGTAGAACGGCAGAGGGTTAAATGGTGTGACTCAGATCACGGCGTTACAGTCTTTTTACCTTTGGTTACTTTTTGGATCTTTTTGGGTACGAAACTGTAATGGACTGTTGTGTAAGTTGGTCCAGAATGTCATGCACCTGAAAATGCATAAGTTTGAGTGGTGGCTCTCGTGGGCGTCCAGCAGAAAAAAATTGCGGTTCATGACCTGGAAGTGGGCATGTTTGTGTCCGATCTGGACCGGCCCTGGCACCAGACACCGTTTCCGATCCAGGGTTTCTACATCCGCTCCGAGGATGACATCCGGGCGCTAAAATCCCATTGCCGGTGGGTGATGATCGATGTGGCCGAAATCCGGGATACCGGGGATTTCGACAAGGGCCATATCAAGCCGGTCTTTGGGCGCCGCGCCCTCAAGCGTGGCGGTGACCGTGAGGAACTCAAGCTGCCGCCCCTGGCGATCCAGGAACCGGTGGAGTACAAAACCAGCACCACCCTGAAAAAAGAAATCAAGGTATCCCGGCGTCTTCTGGACGACGCCGAGCTTGCCCTCGAGCGCACATTCAAATCCCTGCAGGAGGGTGGTGAGGCCGACCTTCGCCCAGTTGCTGAAATAACCCGCAAGATGGTCGCCAGTGTGATTCGTCACCCCGACGCACTGCTGTGGCTGAGCCGGATCCGTGCCCACGACGACTATATCTACCGCCACTCGCTCAATACCTCTATCTGGGCGCTGGTATGTGGTCGTCACCTTGGCCTTAATGAAGGGTTACTGAATCATCTGGGCATGGGTTGCCTGCTGTCCCAGGTGGGCAAAACCGTCCTGCCCCGCTCCCTGCTGCGTCACGAGGGCCAGTTCAGTTCCGAGGATTACGCCTGTTACAGGACTTATGTCGAGAAAGGTCTCGCCATGCTTGATGGCGCCGGTGTATCCCGGGCAGTACTCAGTGTGGTAGGTGGGCACCGGGAGCGTCACAATGGCTCGGGGTTCCCCAAGGGTGTCCGCGGCACCCGGATCCCGCTGATGGCGAAAGTGGCGGGTATTGCCGAGTATTTCGAATCCCTGATCGGCCCCCGGGACGGCGGCGACGATCCCATGACGCCAGCCAGGGCAGTGAGCCTCCTCTACGAGATGAGAAACATCGAATTCCAGGAAGACCTGGTGGAGGATTTCATCCAGGCGATCGGCGTCTATCCGACTGGCAGCCTGGTGGAACTCAGCGATGGCCAGCGTGGCGTCGTGGTCTCTCACTCTCCGGAACGCCGCCTGTGGCCGAAGGTGATGGTGATGACCGACCAGGAACACCAGCCCCTGAAGTCCGCGCACATCATTGACCTTGCCAGGTATAACGAAAGCCGGGACGTCAGCGAAGCCCTGACCGTTAAGGAGTGCCTGCCGCACGGCTCCGAAGGTCTGGACCCCTCGCAGTATGATGTTACCGGTGCGGAATCCCGCTGGAGCCTTGGTCGTCTGATCAGCGGATAATCTCCGCAGGCTCGCGCACCCACCTGCCCACTGCCCACTG
>JAXHVJ010000021.1:0-27799 GCA_034189235.1 Pseudomonadota bacterium | reverse complement strand
CTGCCCACTGCCCACTGATAGATGCTTTCGGGGCAGAAGCTCATCACCAGTTCCGGTTCGCCACCGCTGTTCCCGCTAACGAAATAGCCCACCTCGGCGCTCCGCCAATTCCACGCGTGTATGGTGACATCCTCCGGCCGGGTGGTCAGGCATACCCTTGAATTTCACGAGGTTGCCACAATGAATAGCACTCCACTTTTTTGCGTGGGCGGCTGTGCTGGCTGCCGTCGAAATCCATCGTATCCGGAATGAGCTATGACCAATGCACTGGAAATTGAGGGTCTCACCAAGACCTATGGTGACGGCTTCCAGGCCCTGAAGGGGATTGATCTTCATGTCAGGGAAGGGGATTTTTTCGCGTTGCTGGGCCCCAATGGTGCCGGCAAATCCACGATCCTGGGCATCGTCTGCTCACTGGTGAACAAGACCGCCGGCAAGGTCCGGGTGTTCGGCCACGACATCGACACCAACCTGGCGGATGCGAAGTTGAATCTCGGGGTTGTTCCCCAGGAGTTCAACTTCAACCAGTTTGAGAAGGTGTTTGATATCGTGACCACCCAGGCAGGCTATTACGGGATTCCCCTGGGTCGGGCTTCTGTCTCCGCCGAGAAATACCTCAGGAAGCTGGGGCTCTGGGACAAGCGCAATACCCCGGCCCGTATGCTCTCGGGTGGTATGAAGCGTCGCCTGATGATCGCCCGGGCACTGGTGCATGAGCCCAACCTGCTGATTCTCGACGAGCCCACCGCCGGTGTGGATATCGAGTTACGCCGGTCCATGTGGACCTTCCTCGAAGAAATGAACCGGGAGGGCACCACCATCATCCTGACCACGCATTACCTGGAGGAGGCGGAAGCCCTGTGTCGGAACATTGCCATCATCGACCATGGCAAGATCCTCAAGCACACCAGCAAGCGTGAGTTGCTGCAGCAACTGAGCGTGGAAACCTTCGTTCTGGACACCGAGAAAGAGCTCTCCCGTGCGCCGGAACTGGAAGGCGTTACCTGTCGGGTCAATGACGAGGGTGCGCTGGAAGTGGATGTGGAAAAAGGCCAGGGGCTTAATGCGGTTTTTGCCCGGTTGGATCAGCTTGGTATCAAGGTGGTCAGCATGCGCACCAAGGCCAACCGGCTTGAGGAGCTGTTTATCCGGATGGTGGAAGATAATGCCGCCAAAACCCGGAAGAACGTGGAGGGTGCGGCATGAAGCTTGATGCATTGTGGGTCGCGTTCTACACCATTGTTCTCCGTGAGATCCGCCGGTTTACACGGATCTGGCCGCAAACGCTGTTGCCGCCGGCAGTCACCATGACCCTCTACTTCATCATCTTCGGCAACCTGATCGGTTCCCGGATCGGTGAGATGGGCGGGTTCGATTACATGCAGTTCATCGTCCCCGGCCTGATCATGATGGCGGTGATCACCAATTCCTATGCCAACGTGGTGTCGTCCTTTTTCTCCATGAAGTTCCAGCGCAGTATCGAGGAGCTTCTGGTGTCACCGGTGCCGAACTGGGTAATTCTTGCCGGCTATGTCACCGGCGGTATGGCCCGTGGCCTGGGTATAGGTGTCATCGTCACGGCCCTGTCCCTGGCGTTCACCCGGTTGTCGATTCATAGCTTTCCAATGGTGGTGGTGACGGTGTTCCTGACCTCGGCGCTCTTTGCCCTGGGCGGGTTTATCAATGCCATGCTGGCGACCAAGTTCGATGACATCTCGATCGTGCCCACCTTCGTGTTGACTCCGCTGACTTACCTGGGCGGCGTGTTCTACAGCATCGACCTGTTGCCGGGTTTCTGGCAGGGCGTGTCCATGGCAAACCCGATCCTGTACATGGTGAACGGCTTCCGCTTCGGCATACTGGGTGTTTCGGACGTTAATCCGTTCGTGTCTCTTGGTATGATTCTGGTCTTCATTGTTGTACTGGCGTTCGTTGCCCTGCGTATGCTCGAGCGCGGCAAGGGAATCCGCCACTGATCTCAGGAACCGAAATGGCTTTGCATAACGCGCCGCTGGGCAAATCCAGCGAATACCCGGATTCGTATCGCCCGACCCTGCTGTTCCCGGTGGCGCGGGAGGAAAACCGCCGCCGGATCGGGCTTGAGGACGGTCGCTGGCCCTGGTTCGGCGAGGACCTCTGGCAGGCCTGGGAAGTTTCCTGGCTCCGGCCCGGTGGAGTGCCGGCCGTCGCCTGGGCAGAGATCTTCGTGCCGGCGGCATCGCCATCCATCATCGAGTCCAAGTCCCTGAAGCTGTATCTGAACTCCCTGAACCAGCATGTCTTCTCTACGCCGGAGCAGCTGGTGGAGACGGTTGTTCGGGATATCTCCAGTGCCTGTGGTGCGGCTGTTCGGGTCAATCTGCACAGTGTCGATGAGAGCGGGGCGGCCATCGGGCGCCCCGAGGGTTACCAGTTGATTGATGACGCGCCGGTCCCGGACGTGGTGTACCAGTATGCGCCGGAGTCCCTGGCTGTCGAACCCGGGGCAGAGGTGGTGACCGAGCGGTTGTGTTCACACCTGCTCAAGAGTAACTGCCCGGTTACCGGGCAGCCGGACTGGGGCACGCTCCTGATCAGTTACACCGGGCCGAAGATCGACCGTTCGGCTTTGCTGCGTTACATCGTCAGCTTCCGGAGCAAGCAGGATTTTCATGAGCACTGTGCCGAAACGGTCTTCACAGACCTGTTGGAGCATTGCCAGCCAGAGGAACTGGCCGTGTGCGCCCGCTACACCCGCCGTGGTGGTCTGGACATCAATCCGTGGCGGAGCACGCAGGCAGAGGGAGATGCGGGTCCAAGGCTGATCCGGCAGTAATGGTACTGGCCCGGTTCAGCCGAGTTTGGCGGAATCGGGCAGTTCTTCTCCGGAACGCAGGCGATCAGCGGCATTTTCAAGAGCCTCCAGGATGGCTTTGCGTTCCTTCTCCGTGATCTTGTCGGAGTCCAGGTACATGGCAAATCCGCTGTGTTCGTGCTCCAGGAAACTGCGGTTCGGACCCATGTCCCGCCGGAAGTCCACCACTTCATAAATCGGGACTGGTTTGGCAAAGCCCTTGACCGTGATCTCGCCCTTGTCACGGCACATGATCCGGTCCTTGATCAGTGAGAAGGTTTCATAGGAAACCAGGATTTCTCCGGGCTCGGCCAGGGATTCCAGCCGGCTGGCCAGGTTCACTTCCTTGCCGATGATGGTGTAGTCCATCCGGTTTTCGGCACCGAAGTTGCCCACAGTGGTGTAACCGGTGCTGATGCCCATGCGGATCTGGAGGGGCGTCTTGATGCCCTGGCTGCGCCATTTCTGGCGCATGATCTTCATGTGTTTGCGCATTTCGATAGCCATGGACACGCAGGCAAAGGCGTCTTCCTTCTGGCCCCGGCTGGCAGGGTCGCCGAAGAACACCATGATGGAATCACCCACGAACTTGTCGATGGTGCCGCCGTATCTGAGGGCTACCTCGGACATGCCGTTGAAGTAGTGGTTCAGCAGTTCGGTGAGTGCCTCCGGTTCCATCTCCTCGGACAGCTCTGTAAAGCCCTTGATGTCCGAGAAGAAGATCGCCAGCTTCTTGCGCTGGGTTTCCAGACGGACATCCCGTTCACCGGTAAAGATCGACTGCCAGACCTGGGGCGACAGGTACTTGGACAGCTTGTGGGAGAGGGCAATGGATTGTTCCCGCTGGTTCTGGATCTGTGTCTTGGCCAGCATCAGGGCGCGTGCCTGCTGGTGCGAATAGAAGGCGGTCACGCAGATATAGATGCCGGTGGCCAGGACGGCGCTGATGCTGGTCAGCAGTGGTGACTGGAAGGACTCGGCCGGCCCGGCGATGGCGACGCCGGCGGCAATCGCGGATATCATCAGGGTGGTGCCCAGCAGCCATTGGCGGAGGCCGCCGATGATCAGGCAGCTGAACATAATCATCAGAGCCACAGAAACTGCAGGAACGGCCACCAGGCCGGTGAGGCCGATGAATGTGCCACCGAACATGCAGTCCGCCAACAGTATCTTCTGGCGGATGCGTGGGGAGCGGTTCAGGAAAGTTCTGCTGGCAAGGGCATGGGCGATGTGGGGCCAGAGCAGGGCGCCGGCAACCAGCCCCAGCAGCCACTGTTCAAATGCGTTCTGCAGGACGCCGATGACAATGATGACGGCAGTGACCGTGTAAGCAAGGATGCGCCCGCTGTAATCCGGCATCGGGGGGGCAGCCGTAGAACTGCTGCCCTGCTCGTGGGTCAGCGCGCTATCGGCGCTGCTGCCTGCGTTTCGCAAGTCCACAGAGGCGCTCATCATCTCAGAAACGGATCCTGCCAATCAAAATGTCCCGGAACATCACCCAATCTCCCATGAGGCTGTAGAGTGGGTATTTGAAGGTCGCCGGGCGGTTTTTCTCGAACTTGAAATGGCCCACCCAGGCAAAGCCATATCCGATTACCGGGAGTGCCAGCAACCACAACAGTTTGCCCGAGGTGATCGCCCAGATTGCCACGATCAGAACCAGCAGGCTGCCGACGAAATGCAGGCGTCGGCAGGTTACATCACTGTGCTCTTTCAGGTAGTAAGGATAGAATTCTGAAAAGTTGCGAAATTCGTTCGGGTTATTCATGGTGCTGCCACTTCATTTATAGTTGTTAACATGGACTAACCAGATTTGAAGGTTACCAGTATTACATATAAGTCACAATTCGCGTGTGCTTTCTGTACCGGGCTTTTTGATCACATTTTTTTCTGACAGCGAGTCGATATGACGTCAGTTACCGAGTTCCTTCTCAATCGCAGTTCCGAGCCGCGCCTCACCGCACCCGCTCCGGACCGGAAAACCCTGGAGCGCGCCTTTGCCTGCGCCGCGCGGGCACCGGATCACGCCCTGTTGCGGCCCTGGCGTTACCTGGTGGTCGAAGGGGAGGGGCTTGAACAGTTGGGCGAGCTGTTTGCGTCCACCTGCCACAACAACGCCGACGAACAGGACATCCAGAAGCTGCGCCGTGCTCCACTGCGGGCGCCGATGATCATTGTCGGCATTGCGTCTCCGAGCGAGCATCCCAAGGTTCCGGAAGTGGAGCAGTTGTTATCCGCGGGCGCCGGGTTGAGTTTTCTGGGGCTGGCGCTTCAGGAGGCCGGGTTCGGAGTTATGTGGCGTACCGGCACGATGGCTTACCACCCGGCAGTCAGGGAAGGTCTGGGCCTGTCAGGGCAGGAATCCATCATTGGCTTTCTGTATACCGGCACAGTCGCCATGGAGAAGCCAAAGGTGCCCCGGCCGGAGGTGGCGGAGTTTGTCTCGGGCTGGCCACCGGAACGCCGGTAATGTTATTGCTTTCGAAAATAACGTCAGTATAATCCCCCACACTCTCCGATGGCGGCGTGGTGAAATTGGTAGACACGACGGATTCAAAATCCGTTGGGGTAAAACCCGTGGCGGTTCGAGTCCGCCCGCCGCTACCACCATCTTTCCTGCAGTGTCGTAACCAGTCCATCCCATGAACGTCTCCGACTTTTATTTCGATCTCCCGGACGAGTTGATTGCCCGGTACCCGCTCAGGGAGCGCAGCGCCTCCCGTCTGTTGCACCTGGAGGGTCAGACCGGCAAGACTGGCCATCTCCGGTTCACGGACCTGCCGGACCTGGTCCGGGAAGGCGACCTGCTGGTGTTCAATGACACCCGGGTAATCCCGGCGCGGTTGTTCGGCCGGAAAGAAACCGGTGGCCAGGTGGAAGTGCTGGTCGAGCGGGTTACCGGTGAATACGAAATCCTCGCCCATGTCCGTGCCTCCAAAGCTCTCAAAGCTGATCAGAAGGTTATCCTGGAAGATGGCAGTGTGTTGCGCATGACCGAGCGCGAGGATGCGCTTTTCCGGCTGATGGCCGAAACCACTGAGCCTGTTCTTGAACTGCTCGAGCGTATTGGCCACATGCCACTGCCTCCCTATGTCGATCGCCCTGACGAATCCTCAGACCGGGAGCGTTACCAGACGGTTTATGCCCGGGAAGCCGGTGCTGTGGCAGCTCCGACCGCAGGATTGCATTTTGACGAGGCGATGCTGCAGCAGCTTCGGGCGAAAGGTGTCGAAACCACCTTCGTGACGCTGCATGTGGGGGCCGGTACGTTCCAGCCGGTGCGCGTGGACCGTATCGAGGACCACGTGATGCACAGTGAGATTGCCCGGGTGCCAGAGGAAACCATCGAGGCTATCGAACGGGCCCGGGCGCGCGGCGGTCGGGTCGTTGCCGTGGGTACCACATCGGTGCGTTCTCTGGAGTCGGCCAGCCGGGGTGGCCGTGTGCGGCCGTTCCGGGGGGAGACCGACATCTTTATCCATCCGGGTTACCGCTTTCAGACCGTCGATGCCCTGATTACCAATTTCCACCTGCCGGAATCGACCCTGATCATGCTGGTCAGCGCCTTTGCCGGTTACGACAACGTGATGGCGGCTTACCGGGAAGCGGTTGCCGGGCGCTACCGTTTCTTCAGCTACGGCGATGCCATGTTCATCACCAGTCAGGAGCCCAGCCGGGGTATGCTCCTGAGTGCGTCCGCCAGTGCTGTCACTACCGAATCCGACGAGTCCGGAGAACCATCGTGACCAATTCCTGCTTCATGTCCTTCGAGAAAATCACCGAAGATGGCCGTGCCCGGCGCGGCCGGCTGACGTTTCCCCGGGGCGTGGTCGAAACGCCGGCGTTCATGCCGGTGGGCACCTACGGCACCGTCAAGGGAATGCTGCCCCGTGATATTCATGAGCTCGGTGCCCGGATTATCCTTGGCAACACCTTTCACCTGATGCTTCGCCCCGGCACTGAAGTGGTCAAGGCCCACGGTGACCTGCATGATTTCACCCAGTGGCAGGGCCCGATCCTGACCGATTCCGGGGGCTTCCAGGTATTCAGTCTGGGCGAGATGCGGAAGATCACCGAAGAGGGCGTGACCTTCCGGTCACCGGTGGACGGCTCGAAAGTCGAACTGTCACCGGAAATCGCGATCCGTGTTCAACGGGACCTTGGGTCGGATATCGTCATGATCTTTGACGAGTGCACGCCTTACCCGGCAACCGGGAAGCAGGCCCGGGAATCCATGGAGCTGTCCCTGCGCTGGGCGGAACGCAGCAAGAATGCCCACGCGGGCAATCCGGCCGCGTTGTTCGGTATCGTCCAGGGGGGCATGTACGAAGGGCTGCGTGACCAGTCGCTGGCCGGGCTCACGGAGATCGGTTTTGACGGCTACGCCATCGGCGGGCTGTCAGTGGGGGAGCCGAAGGAAGACATGATCCGGATTCTGGATCACCTGGCGCCGAAAATGCCCGAAGACAAACCGCGCTATCTGATGGGTGTCGGCCGGCCGGAGGATATCGTCGAGGCGGTCCGTCGGGGAGTAGACATGTTCGACTGCGTGATGCCGACGCGGAACGCCCGTAACGGCTACCTGTTCACATCCACCGGCATCATCAAGATCCGCAACGCCCGTCATCGCCATGACACCAATCCGCTCGACGAGCGCTGTGACTGTTACACCTGCCAGCACTTTTCGAGAAGTTACCTGCATCATCTGGATAAGTGTGGAGAAATGCTGGGCGCCCAGCTCAATACGATCCACAACCTGCGGTTCTACCAGAACCTCATGGCCGGATTGCGTGGGGCCATTGAAGCAGGTACATTGTCGGACTTTATTAGCGACTTCTACGCCCTTCGCGGCGAATCGGTACCGCCGCTGCTGGCCGGTGCCTGAACAAATTGCCAAACCAACGGAGATAATAAATGAAATCAATGAAGCTTCTTGTTGCCGGGCTGATGGCGCTGATGCCGGCACTGGCTATGGCCCAGGATCCTGCAGCCCCGGGCATGGGCGTGATGGGGCAGGTGATCTTCTTCGCCGGCTTTATCCTGATTTTCTACTTCCTGATCTGGCGCCCCCAGTCCAAGCGTGCCAAAGAGCACAAGGCGCTGATGTCCGGTCTGAACAAGGGTGATGAAGTTGTCACCTCCGGTGGTGTTGCCGGCAAGATCACCAAGGTGACTGATGACTTCATCGTGATCGAAGTAGCCGACAACGTTGAAATCAAGGTTCAGAAGGTTGCCGTTGCCGCAGCCCTGCCGAAAGGTACCCTGAAGGATATCTGATTCAGGCTGACTGCCTTTCCAGGAACCTGCCTGTCCGATTCTTTCTGGCTGACAACCAAGGCCGGCCCCGGCGCCGGCTATGAAGGGAACCCATGCTGAACAAGTATCCGCTCTGGAAAAACCTGGTTATCCTGGTCGCGCTCGTGATCGGGTTTATTTACGCTCTGCCCAACCTTTTCCCCGATGATTTCGCCATCCAGATCACCGGCGCCCGCAGCAGCACCGATATGAACGAGCGTGTGCTGGAACGTGCGGTTCAGGCGCTGGAATCCGAAGGCATTACGGTGAAAGGCAGTTCTCTGCAGGAGCGGGATGCCCTGATCCGCCTGACCAGCTCCGATGACCAGCTCAAAGCCCGCCCCACTGTCCAGCAGGCACTGGGCAACGAATATCTGGTGGCCTTGAACATGGCTGCGTCCACCCCGGAGTGGCTGAAAGCCGTCGGTGCCGGACCGATGAAGCTGGGTCTGGATTTGCGTGGTGGTGTGCACTTCCTGCTGGAAGTGGACATGGATACGGCGCTGCAGCAGCGTCTGGAAGCCTTGTCCGGTCAGATCAAGCAGCAACTGCGTGAAGAGCGGATCCGGTATCGTGGCGGTGATGTTGATACCGGTGACCGACAGATTGTACTGAGTTTTCGCGATGAGCAGTCTCGCGCCGCAGCCTTTGATCTGGTGCGCGGCCAGTACAATCAGTTCCTGTTGGACGAGCGGACGCAGGCCGGCGAGTTCCAGCTGGTGCTTTCCCTTTCCGAAGCGGAAGTCAAGTCGATCCAGGAGTATGCCCTCGAGCAGAACCTGACCACCATCCGTAACCGTGTCAACGAACTGGGCGTGGCGGAGCCGCTCGTCCAGCGTCAGGGCACGGACCGGATCATCGTGGAGCTGCCCGGTGTTCAGGACACCGCCCAGGCCAAACGGGTACTGGGTGCTACGGCGAACCTGGAATTCCGTCTTGAGGCACGCCCTGATACGCCGGCCAGTGAAACAGAGGAATTCAGCTTCCGGGATAACCCCCGGCGTACGGCACGCCTTGAGCGGGACGTGATCGCCACTGGTAATAATGTGGCCAATGCCCAACAGGCGTTCGACCAGAACGGCCAGCCACAGGTCAACATCACCATGGATTCCGTGGGCGGTGACCTGATGAACCGTGCCACCCGCAACGCCATCGGTCGGAGGATGGCGGTCGTCTTCATCGAATACCGCACCGAAACCGAAAGCCGGATGGTGGACGGTGAACCCACCATGGTCGAGAAGCGGGTCGTGGACAAGGGCATTATCAGCCTTGCGACCATTCAGTCGGCCCTGGGCAGCAGCTTCCGGATTACCGGCCTGGACTCCATTCCGGAGGCTTCCGAGCTGGCCCTGTTGCTGCGTGCGGGTGCCCTGGCGGCACCGATGTACTTCGTGCAGGAGCGGACCATCGGGCCGAGCCTCGGGCAGAAGAATATCGATGCCGGCGTGATGTCGGTGGCGCTGGGCTTCGCCCTGGTGCTGATTTACATGGTGGTGTGTTACCGTGGCTTTGGAGTGATTGCCGACATCTCGCTGACGCTCAACCTGATGTTGCTGGTTGCCTGCATGTCCATCCTGTCGGCAACACTCACCCTCCCGGGCATTGCCGGCATCGTGCTGACCGTCGGTATGGCGGTGGATGCGAACGTGCTGATCTTCGAGCGAATACGTGAAGAGCTGAAAGCAGGGGTGGCGCCACAGCTGGCCATCAATGCCGGCTATTCGCGGGCGTTCGTCTCGATCTTTGATGCCAACATCACTACGCTGTTGGTTGCGGTGATCCTGTTCGCCATGGGCTCGGGACCGGTCAAGGGCTTCGCCGTTACCCTGTGCATCGGTATTCTCACCTCGATGTTCTCCGGGCTGATGGTCAGTCGCAGCATTGTGAACCTTGTGTATGGTGGTCGGAAGATCGAAAAGCTGTCGATTGGAGGGAAGCTGGCAAATGTCTGAGCAGGAGAAGAAGCCGTTTGATTTCATGGGGTTCCGGAAGACTGCTTCCGTGCTCTCCATCGCCCTCGTGATTGCCTCGATTGCTTTGTTGGCGGTACGCGGGCTTAACCTCGGTATGGACTTCACCGGGGGTACGTCTGTTGAGTTTGAATATGTGGAAGCACCTTCACTGGAAAATATCCGTAGCCAGCTGGACCAGGCAGGCTTCGAGAATTTCGTGGTCCAGAACTTCGGTTCCGACACGACGATTCTCATTCGCCTGGCGGAAGCAGGTAATGATGAACTCGCAGTTGAGGTCGCCAACGCGCTTCGGGACGGAGATGCAAAGTTTGAACTGGTCAGCTCCGAGTTTATCGGTTCCCAGGTGGGTGAGCAGTTGAGGGAAGACAGCGGCCTGGGGCTGTTACTGGCCCTGGCGGTTGTGCTCATCTACGTTGGTATGCGCTTCCAGTTCAAGTTCGGTATTGCCTCGGTGATTCCTCTGGCCCATGACGTCATCATCGTCCTGGGGGCGTTCGCCCTGTTCCAGTGGACCTTCGATCTGACCGTGCTGGCCGCTTTGCTCGCCATTATCGGTTATTCCCTGAACGATACCATCGTGGTCGCGGACCGTATCCGGGAGAATTTCCGGAAGATGAGGGTCGGGGATGCCTGGGATATCATCAACACCTCGATTCACCAGACCATAAGCCGGACCATCAATACCTCCGGTACCACATTGGTGGTGCTGCTTGCGCTCTACCTGTTCGGCGGCGAAGCGATCAACAACTTCGCCCTCGCACTGATTATCGGCGTTGTGGTGGGGACCTATTCCTCCATCTATGTCTCTGCCAATCTGCTGATCGTGCTGGGTGTGTCCCGTGAGGACATGATGCTCCCGGTCAAAGAGGGTGCGGCCGGGCAGGAAGAGGATGAAGAACCGCCCGAATGGCTCAACCGGATGTAAGTTCTTCCGGGCACAAAAAAACCGCCATTCCCGGGAGTTTGGCGGTTTTTTATGGCTTGCCGAAACTGTTGATCAGCGCGGCAGGCGGCCCCGGAAGGGGTGAAGGGTTTTCAGTACTTCCCGGAACAGCCTGGGGTTGGCCACGACCAGCTGCCGGGCATTACTGGTAGACGGGTTGCCGGAGAAGTCACCGGACAGTGCGCCGGATTCCATGGCCAGGGTCACGCCCAGGTCCAGATCGGCCGCTTCCGGGCGGAAGATAACAGCGGCATCAAGGCTGCCCGAGGCAACCCGTGCAATATCCAGCACCACGCAGCCGGAACTGCGGAACATGGCTGAATCGTGGGCGATGATCGCGGCCATTTCACCCCAGAGCTGTGAGTTTTCGCTCTTGCGCGCCTGATCCAGCAGGTTGGTGGCAATGGCGGCCTTGTCGAAATGACTGGTTTCCGAAGTGCGTACCCGCCGGCTGTTAAGTGCTGCGCCGTGACCCCGGGACGCGGAGTATTCCTCGCCGGTAATCGGGTTCACGATCAGCAGGTTTTCAGTACGGTTGTTCCGCTTCTGGGACAGGGCCAGAACGAAATCCGGAATCCCTCGGAGGAAGTTTTCGCGGCCCAACACCGGGAAGATGTGCCAGCTCTTCTCGCTGGTGCCGGCGCTGGCCTCATTCAACGGAGCAATCGTATGGTCCCGGTAGGACTTCTCGAGCTGCTCCTTGAAGTTGTCATAGATGGATTGCTCAACCCGATCCAGCTGGCGACGACGTTCGCTCTCGTCCTTGCCATTGGGTTCCTGGCGCTCGAAATGGGCTTTCAGGTAGTCGGACCCCTGACGCGCAACGCGCAGGGCCATTTTGATTGCTGGTTGCATCTGAGTGTTCATTATCCAGGTGTGTGGGGGCGGGGTATGATAGCAAAAGATCACCTCCCTTGTATGTTTTTTGACTCCGGAAAACCGCGGATGGTGGCTATTGCGGAGAGGTGGAAGGGCGGCGATTCTGCTATCATGTCGCGCTTGGTTCACTCTGCACACAGAAACGGGCTTTTTGACCATGCACAAACCCGCGCTCCCTATGGAAGGCAGGGACACCTATAACGACCGGATCCGCATTGTTCTGGTGGAAACCTCCCACTCGGGAAACATTGGCGCGGCTGCCCGGGCCATGAAGAACATGGGGCTGGGAAATCTGTGGCTGGTCAATCCGAAATCCTTTCCGGATGAAGCCTCCTACGCCCGCGCCGCCGGTGCCTCGGATGTGCTCGACCGTGCACAGGTCGTCGGCAACCTGGCAGAAGCCATCGACGATTGCCTGCTGGTGATGGGTACCAGTGCCCGCGGCCGCAAGGTTCCCTGGCCGGTAATGCCGCCCCCCGCAGCGGCCGAAACCGCATCGGAAGCGTCTGCCGGAGGCAGCGTTGCGCTGGTGTTCGGGCGTGAGAGCAATGGCCTGAGCAATGATGAGCTCCAGCATTGCCACCACCACATCCATATCCCGTCCAATCCGGAATACAGCTCCCTGAATCTGGCCATGGCGGTGCAGGTGATGTGTTATGAATTGCGCATGCTTTACCTTCGTCACCTTGAAGGTGGCGAGGGTAGCCCATACCTCAAGCCCATGTCGGCACCGGGTGATGCCGGCTGGGATGTGTCTCCGGCTTCGGTCAGGGATGTGGAGGGATTTTTCGGACACCTGGAGCAGATGCTCGTGGACGTGGAGTTCCATCGCCGTGAAAATCCGCGCCAGCTGATGACCCGCTTGCGGAGGCTTTTCCAGCGGGCCAGACTGGATCAGATGGAGGTGAACATCCTCCGCGGTATCCTGACGGCGGCCCAGAAAGCAGCCGGCAAGGCACCAGATCAACGCCAATCCACCGATGGTGAGTCATCGGCGACGGGACAGGAAGAAGGCCATGTTTGAGCAATTGCGGGAAGACATCAAGAGTGTTTTTCACCGGGATCCGGCGGCGCGGAACACGTTCGAGGTTCTCACCAATTACCCGGGCCTCCATGCCTTGCTGTTTCACCGGTTTGCCCACTGGCTCTGGAAGCTGGGGCTGAAATGGCTGGCCCGCACGGTATCAAGCCTTGCCCGCTGGTTCACCGGCATCGAGATCCATCCGGGAGCAACCATCGGCCGCCGGTTCTTTATTGATCACGGCATGGGGGTGGTGATTGGTGAGACCACGGTTATCGGTGATGATGTCACCCTCTACCAGGGCGTGACCCTCGGGGGCACCAGCTGGAACAAGGGCAAGCGTCACCCGACCATTGGCAATGGCGTGGTGGTCGGTGCCGGTGCCAAGATCCTCGGGCCGTTCGACGTGGGTGAGGGGGCCAAGATAGGTTCCAATTCGGTCGTGACCAAGGCGGTGCCTGCAGGAGCCACCGTGGTGGGCATACCGGGGCGGGTGATTGTCAAGCGCAAGTCCGAGGACGATGTCCGCCGCAAGGAGATGGAAGAGCGCATGGGTTTCGATGCCTACGGGGTCACCGAGGAAATGCCGGACCCGGTGGCGCGGTCCATGCGCGCTCTGCTTGATCACATGCATGCGGTCGATGACCGCATCGAGAACATGTGCAAGGCCATCCGGAAGGTTAACAGTGAGTACCAGAATGGCGAATTGCCGCCGCTGGATGAAGAGGACTTTGATTGCGTCCGGGATGACACGGATACGCGGGGTTGAATACTTGACTGAATTAGTTGGTCAATTCATACTCGCATCTGTTAATCGAGATTCATTCCCGTCACGGGGCTGATGCCATGAAACTGACCACCAAAGGCCGCTATGCCGTTACGGCGATGTTGGACCTGGCCCTTCACGGGGATCAGGGGCCGGTCAGTCTGGCGGATATATCGTCCCGGCAGGAAATCTCGTTATCCTACCTGGAACAGCTGTTCTCCCGTCTGCGCCGGCAGAAACTGGTTGTCAGTATCCGTGGCCCCGGTGGTGGTTACCGCCTGAGCCGTGACGCCGACCGGGTCTACATCGCCGAGGTGGTGGACGCGGTCAGTGAATCCCTGGATACCACCCGCTGTGGTAACAAGGGTGACTGCCAGAATGGGGAGAAGTGCCTTACCCACCATCTCTGGTCTGATCTGAGTGATCAGATTCATCAGTTTCTCAGCGAGATAAGTCTCGGGGATCTGATGAAAAAGCATGAAATCCGTCAGGTTGCGGATCGTCAAAACCGTCTCCAGGACGGCAGGGATTCTGAAACCATCAACACCGACTGTCTGACCGACCAGACGCCGGCCTGATACAGAACGTTCTTACATACCATGAAAAAGCCCGTATATCTGGATTACGCGGCCACGACGCCCGTTGATCCCGTCGTTGCCGACGAAATGGCCAAATACCTCACGCTCGACGGTGTGTTCGGGAACCCCGCTTCCCGTTCCCATGCCTATGGCTGGCAGGCCGAGGCGGCTGTTGAAGCTTCCCGCCGGCAGGTTGCCAACCTGATTTCCGCCGATCCCAGGGAGATTGTCTGGACCTCCGGCGCCACCGAATCCGATAACCTTGCAATCAAGGGCGTGGTGGGTGATCGCAGGGATGTTCATATTATTACTTCGAAAATCGAACATAAGGCGGTTATCGATACCTGCAAATGGCTCGAGGATCGGGGCGTGGAGGTAACCTGGCTGGAGCCTGATCCGGACGGCCGGATTCCGCGGGATCGGGTTATCGACGCACTCCGGGACAACACCGTCCTGGTCAGCCTGATGATGGTAAACAACGAACTGGGCTGCGTCACTGATATCGGCGCGATTGGCAGGGAACTGCGTAAACGGGGTGTGCTGTTCCATGTGGACGCCGCCCAGGCTGCCGGAAAAATGCCGATTGACCTGAACCAGACCCCGGTGGACCTGTTGTCTTTGTCCGGGCACAAGATCTACGGCCCCAAGGGTATTGGTGCGCTCTATGTGCGCCGGTCCCCGGATGTACGGATCGAGGCCCAGATGCACGGGGGAGGCCACGAACGGGGAATGCGTTCCGGAACCTTGCCGACTCACCAGATCGTTGGCATGGGCAAGGCCTTTGCGATTGCCGCTGAAGGACTTACGCCGGAAATGGCGCGTCTCGAATCGCTGCGGGCTGCCTTTCTGGAGGGGCTGCAGGGGTTGGACGGTGTCACGGTCAATGGCAGCGAGACCCATCGGGTTCCGGGGCTGATCAATCTCTCCTTCGACGGTGTAGAAGCGGAATCCCTGATGCTTGGCCTGCGGGACCTGGCGGTTTCCTCCGGGTCCGCCTGTTCGTCCGCAACCATCGAGCCTTCTTTTGTATTGCGAGGCATCGGTCTGAGCGACGAACAGGCGCACCGGGCGCTGCGGTTTTCCATGGGGCGTTTCACCACCGGGGAAGAGGTGGCTTTTGCCAGTTCGCAAATCGTTGATGTTGTTGGGCGCCTGCGCTCAGTGCGGTAGGCAGTAGCCCCCGGACTGCGTATAATCGCAGGCCGGAATTTTAACCCGAACCATACTGGAGACATACCATGGCAACCGAGCGCACGCTCTCTATCATCAAACCCGACGCAGTGGCCAAGAACGTGATTGGCGAAATCTACAGCCGTTTCGAGAAGGCTGGCCTGCAGATTGTTGCCGCAAAGATGATGCACCTGACCCAGGAGCAGGCAGAAGGCTTCTACGCTGAGCACAAAGAGCGTCCGTTCTTCAACGACCTGGTAGCGTTCATGACCTCCGGTCCGGTTATGGTTCAGGTTCTGGAAGGCGAAGGCGCCATCCTGAAAAATCGTGACCTGATGGGTGCCACCAACCCGAAGGAAGCCGAAGCCGGCACCATCCGCGCCGATTTCGCGTCTTCCATCGACGCCAACGCCGTTCACGGCTCCGATTCCGCGGCCTCTGCCGAGCGGGAAATCGCTTATTTCTTCAATGACGACGAGATCTGCCCACGCGGCTGATCTGGTGGTAAGGGGCAGCCTCCGGCTGCCCCGAATTGGTTATTCGATCGAGGTTATGAAATGACAGCTGCTGCTGAAAAGACCAATCTGCTGGGGATGCCGAAAGCCAGGCTCGAGGCTTTCTTCGAGACCCTCGGCGAGAAGCGCTTCCGTGCGCAGCAGGTGCTGCAGTGGATCCACCAGCGCGGCGTGGATGACTTCGACCAAATGACCAATATGAGCAAGGCGCTCCGGGAAAAGCTCAAAGCAGTGGCCGAAATTCGCGGGCCGGAGGTGGTCTATGATGAAAGCTCCAGAGATGGCACCCGCAAGTGGGTCATGCGCATGGATAACGGCAACAGTGTCGAGACCGTCCTGATCCCGGATGGGGAACGGGGCACCCTGTGCGTTTCCTCCCAGATCGGTTGCAGCCTGGATTGCACCTTCTGCTCCACCGGCAAGCGCGGGTTCAACCGGAACCTGACGGCGGCGGAGATTATTGGCCAGGTCTGGGTGGCCCGAAAGGCCTTCATGCCGTTCGACCCCAATGCTGACCGGCCGATTACCAACGTGGTGATGATGGGTATGGGAGAGCCGCTGCTCAACTTCGATAACGTTGTTGACGCCATGAACCTGATGATGGAGGACCTGGCCTATGGCATCTCCAAGCGCCGGGTCACCCTGAGCACCTCCGGTGTGGTGCCGGCCCTGGACCGCCTGGGCGAGGTTACCGATGTTTCACTGGCCATTTCGCTCCATGCCCCCAATGATGAGCTGCGTAACCAATTGGTACCGTTGAATAAAAAGTACCCGATAGCGGAGTTGCTCGCGGCAACGCGGCGGTATCTTGCCCGGCTGCCCGACAAACGCAAGGCAACCATTGAGTACACCGTGATCGAGGGGATGAATGACCAGCCGGAACACGCCCGGCAACTGGCCGTTCTTTTGAAGGGACTGCCCTGCAAGATCAATCTGATTCCTTTCAATCCGTTCCCGGAGAGTGACTTCCGTCGCCCGAGTATGAACGCCACCCGCCGGTTCCAGACCGTCCTGAACGAGGCCGGGTATATCGCCACCATCCGGACCACCCGGGGTGATGATATTGATGCAGCCTGCGGGCAACTGGTGGGCAGGGTCGAGGATCGTACCCGCCGGAGCCAGCGGTACATTTCGGTACAGCAGGTGAACCCCTGATCCAGAAACCAGATGCGAGGACTGCAGAACAGTGGTGACTAAACCGGTGATCCGACGTTTTTTCCTGGTAGCGCTGATGGCATTGACCACAGCGCTCGCCGGATGTGTTACCACGACCGACAGCCGGTTCTCCCGCGAAGCCGACCGGCAGGAAGCCGTTGATAATTATGTCAAACTAGCCACGGCCTACATTGGTCAGGGCAATATTGACCGTGCCCGGCACCACCTGGATCGGGCGCTCAAGCTGGATCCGGGGTCTCCCAAAGCCCTGGCGGCCATGGGCCTGATCTACAATACCGAGGGCGAGCCCGAGCTGGCCGAATCCAGCTTCCGGAAATCGATCAGTGCAGACGGAGGGTATACCCGGGCGCGGGTATACTATGGTGCGTTTCTGTATAGCCAGGGCCGTTTCGAGGACTCCCGCGACCAGTTCCGGGCGGCGTCAAGGGATACCGAATACCCGGATCGTGGTTCCGTGTTCTTCAACCTCGGTATGGCCCAGGAACGCTTGGGGGAATCGGACAACGCCATCACCTCTTACCGGCGGGCAATCGAGCTGTCCCGGGGAGATGCCCGACCGTTGCTCGCCTTGTCCCGGGTCCTGGTGGAGCAGGGTCAGTACGAGGCGGCATCCCGCTATTACAGCCGGCTTTCCGATATCATCGCCCGGAACCCGCGCATGACCCATTCCGCTGAGAGTCTGTACACGGGCATTCGTATCGCCCGCCATTTCAATGACAGGGACCAGGAAGCAAGCCTGGCAATGTTGCTGAAGAATGAATATCCGGAGTCAGTGGAATATCAACAATATAAGGTGCTGATTTCTAATGGCCAGTGATGAAACCCCCCAACCAGTGGCAGGTGATCCTGTCGGGCAGCAACTCAAGCGTGCCCGGGAAAAACTCGGACTTGGTGTTGACGACATAGCCCGTGCGCAACATCTGAGGCCCGCGATTATCCAGGCCATCGAGAACGGTGAACATACCCGGATTGACAGCGAGCTGTTCCTCAAAGGCTATGTCCGGGCCTATGCAAGCCAGGTGGGGCTCGACCCCGATAGGCTGGTCACCGATCTCGATCGCGAACTGGAACCGCTTCGAATCGAGCGGGAAAAACAGCAAGAAGCCAACCCCCTGGTGGACATTGAGCGCCGTCGGCGCCAGAAACGCCGTATTGCCAGGGTGCTGGTTCTGGTCCTGGCTATTGCTCTGGCGGGCTTTCTCGCATACCACTTCATCCTGCAGAATGACATGGCGCCAGTCACCGCAGAGCCTCCGGGCCAGGCTTCGGAAGTGCAGCCGGAATCGGATGTGGCAGAGGGCGATTTCCCGTCCGGGTCCGGTACTCAGGTGACAGAGAATGCTGTCGAACCCGGGCCGGTTGAGGTTGAAGAGGAGCCTGCGGTTTCTGAGATCAAGAGTATTACCGGCGACACCCTCGGGGCAGAGCCCCCTGAACCCGTGGCCGGGGAAATTGCGATTGAGGAACCGGCTCAGGAAGGGGCTGTCGAACAGCCGGTAGTGGTTACGGATACAGCCAGGCTCGAGATGACATTCACGGCGGATTGCTGGGTGCAGGTGAGTGATGCGGACGGTAACCGCCTGGTTGCATCCCTGCAACGCCAGGGAGACAGAATAGATGTGTCAGGGGACGCGCCGCTCCGGGTGGTTATTGGAGCTGTAAATGCGGTAGGTTCCGTCCGTTTCCAGGGCGAGCCGGTTGATCTTGGTGACTTCCGGGTTGCCAACAACCGAACCGAATTTACCCTGTCGCTCTGACAGGTACAGTCGATATTTTTATTGGTCAGTCAGATATGAAACACGAATCCCCGATCAAGAGACGTAAATCCCGCCAGATCATGGTTGGCAATGTACCGGTGGGTGGTGATGCGCCGATCGCGGTGCAGAGCATGACCAACACCGACACCTGCGATGTGGACGCCACCGTGGGCCAGATCCGGGCCCTGGAAGAGGCTGGTGCTGATATCGTCCGGGTCTCGGTGCCCTCCATGGATGCGGCCGAGGCCTTTGGCAAAATCCGCGAGCAGGTGTCGGTTCCCCTGGTGTCCGACATCCACTTCGACTACAAGATCGCGCTGCGCGTTGCCGAGTTGGGTGTGGACTGCCTGCGCATCAACCCGGGCAATATCGGCCGCGAGGATCGTGTGAACGCGGTGATCAGTGCCGCCAGGGACCGGAACATTCCGATCCGGATCGGCGTCAACGCCGGCTCCCTGGAAAAGAGCCTTCAGCGCAAATACGGCGAGCCTACCGCCGATGCGCTGGTGGAATCCGCCATGCGCCACATCGACATTTTGGACCGCCATGATTTCCAGGACTACAAGGTCAGTCTCAAGGCTTCCGAAGTGTTCATGACGGTGGACGCCTATCGGAAGATCGCCAGCCAGATCGAGCAGCCGTTGCACCTTGGCATCACCGAAGCCGGTGGTTTCCGTTCGGGCACGGTCAAGTCGTCCATCGGCCTGGGCATGCTGTTGATGGACGGTATCGGCGACACCATCCGGGTGTCCCTGGCAGCCGATCCGGTCCAGGAGATCAAGGTTGGCTACGATATTCTCAAGAGCCTTCGCCTGCGCAGCCGCGGCATCAATTTCATTGCCTGCCCGAGCTGCTCCCGGCAAAACTTTGATGTGATCCAGACCATGAATGACCTGGAAGCCCGGTTGGAGGATGTCAATACCTCCCTGGACGTTGCCATTATCGGTTGTATTGTCAATGGTCCGGGGGAAGCCAGGGAAGCCGACATCGGCCTGACCGGAGGCAGCCCGAAGAACTTGTTCTACATGGACGGCAAGCCGAACCAGAAGCTGGATAACGCCAGCCTGACCGACGACCTGGAGCGCTTGATCCGGGAAGAAGTGGCACGCAGGAAAGAGCAGGAAGAGGCCATTATCGCCCGCTCAGACGACTGACCAGCCTCACGTTCATCAGTTAACCATCAGAAGCAGGTAAGGGTTTCATTTGGCTAAAATTCAGGCAATTCGCGGGATGAACGATATCCTGCCGGAACAGACGCCGGTATGGCAGTTTGTGGAAACGGTCGTGCGGAGGGTTCTCCGACAGTATGGCTACCAGGAAATCCGGATGCCGATCGTCGAGCAGACGGATCTGTTCAGGCGCTCAATCGGTGAAGTCACCGATATTGTCGAGAAAGAGATGTATACCTTCGAGGACCGGAACGGCGACAGCCTGACTCTGCGTCCCGAGGGCACGGCCGGTTGTGTACGCGCGGCGGAGGAACACGGTCTGCTGTTCAACCAGACCCGGCGTCTGTGGTACATGGGCCCGATGTTCCGGCACGAGCGGCCCCAGAAAGGTCGCTACCGCCAGTTCCATCAGATCGGTGTTGAGTGCTTTGGCATGAGCGGCCCCGACATCGATGCCGAATTACTGATCCTGACTGCCCGCCTGTGGCAGGCGCTGGGTCTCCCGGGCCATACCCGTCTTGAAATCAACTCCATTGGCACTGCGGAATCCCGGAGAATCTACCGGTCTGCGCTGGTGGATTACCTGAGCCAATACAAGCCGGAACTTGATGCCGACAGCCAGCGCCGGCTGGAGACCAATCCGCTGCGCATCCTGGACAGCAAGGATGCCGGTACCCGCAAGATTCTCGAGAATGCGCCGCGCCTGGATGATTACCTGGACGAGGAATCCCGGGCCCATTTCGAGCGTCTGCGTGAGTTGTTGGACGCGGCAGGTATTGAATATGCGGTTAATCCGGCCCTGGTACGGGGTCTGGACTATTACGGCAAGACCGTTTTCGAATGGATCACCGACAGTCTTGGAGCCCAGGGTACAATCTGTGCCGGTGGC
Source organism: Pseudomonadota bacterium (assembly GCA_034189235.1). Taxonomy (GTDB): domain Bacteria; phylum Pseudomonadota; class Gammaproteobacteria; order Pseudomonadales; family Oleiphilaceae; genus Marinobacter. The sequence continues at coordinate 6,835 of JAXHVJ010000021.1, read as the reverse complement.
CGCTACGACGGGCTGGTGGAACAGCTCGGCGGCAAGCCCACATTTGCCGTCGGTTTCGCCATGGGGATAGAGCGCCTCATCCTGTTGCTGGAAACCCTGGACCTGATTCCGGACCATGTCAACAGCAACGCGGATGTCTACGTGACTGCCATGGGCGAAGGTTCCGTGGCCCAGGCCCTGGCACTGGCGGAGCAGCTTCGCAACCAACTCCCGGACTATGTGGTAGTCACCCATTGCGGCGGCGGCAGTTTCAAGAGCCAGATGAAGAAAGCGGACAAGAGCGGGGCGCGTTATGCCGTTATTCTTGGCGAGAATGAAATTGCCGGAGGTACCGCCGGCCTGAAACCGCTGCGCTCTGACGAATCGCAAAGGGAAATTCCCCAGTCGGAGCTGGCTCGGGCACTGGCGGACGTACTTTCAAACTGAATCCAACGTTATAAAAGCAATAATTTCCAACAGGAGTCATCATGGCTGAACTGCGCACCGAAGAAGAACAGGTCGAGGCGATCAAGGATTGGTGGAAGAGAAACGGCAGTTCCCTGCTGATTGGTATCGGTGCCGCACTTGCCATCGTGTTTGGTTGGCAAGCCTGGCAGAACCATCAGGCACAACAGCGGACTGAGGCGGCGAACCAGTTTGCCAACCTGCTGAACGCATTCAGCAGTCAGGAGGACGAGTCTTCCGGCAAAACGGTGGCCTATGTCGCGGAAAAGCTGCGGGAAGACTACGCAGACAGTGCTTATGCGGTCTACGGCAACCTGATCCTCGCCCGGCAACAGCTGATGGAGCAGGGTGATGCCGAAGGGGCCATCGAGTCACTCAAGTGGGCCCTGGAAAAGGCCAGAGACCACGCCGCCCTGGCGCTGGTGGTGCAGATTCGCCTGGCCCGTGCCCAGTTTGATGCCGGCCAGTATGACGAGGCACTGTCCACGATCGGCAGCGTCAGCAATGCCGGAACCTTTGCGCCAATCCTTTCGGAACTGAAGGGTGACATCCTGCTGGCCCGGGGTGATCAGGAAGCGGCCAAAAAAGCCTATCTGACCGCCCGTGAACAGAGCTCCCAGGGCCGTAGTGGCATTCTTGAACTGAAGCTGTCTGACCTGGGTGTCAGGGAGGACGTCTGATGCCGGGCCTTCGTTTCAGCAGCCCGAAACCGTTTCTGCTGGCAGGACTGCTTGCCTTGGCGGGACTCAGCGGATGCAGCACCACGGACACCTTTGAGCAGCCCGCTCCGGTCCCGGAGATTGATCCGACTGTAGAGTTCAAGCAGGTCTGGAGCATGACGGTGGGTGACGGCCATGATGGCGACTTCCTCTACCTGGCGCCGCTGAATGCCGGCGATACCATTTACGCAGCATCGGCAGACGGCGAACTGGTGGCAGTTGCTCCCGAAAATGGCAAAGTCTTCTGGGAGCGGGAACTCAAGGACCGGATCTTTGCGGGCGTTGGTGGCGATGGCAACCAGTTGTACCTGGTGACAAGGGAAGCTGATTTGCTCGCGCTCTCCCGTGATGGCGGTGAAGAGCAATGGCGGGCTTCGCTGCCGACGGAAGTCCTGGCGGCGCCCCAATCGAACGGATCCATGGTCGTCACCCAGACCATCGATGGCCGTGTACTGGCGTTTGACGCTGCTGACGGTACCAGGCTCTGGCAGTATGAGGGCCAGGTACCCGTGCTTTCGATGCGGGCTGCTGCGGCTCCGCTGGTGGGGGGCGATATCGTTATCGCCTCCTTTGCCAATGGCAAGTTGATTGCGCTGTCTGGCGATTCCGGGCGCCCCCTCTGGCAGTATGAGGTCGGCCAACCTCAGGGCCGTACCGAACTGGAGCGTCTGGTGGATATTGGCGGCCAGCCGCTGGTCCTGGAATCTGCGCTGATGGTGGTGGGTTACCAGGGCAAGCTTGCGCTCCTGGATATCCGGACCGGCCAGGAAATCTGGAGCAGGAAGGCATCCAGCCTTTACTCACCGATGATTGGCAATGGTTCCATTTATCTTGCTTCGGCCAACGGGGACATTGTCGCCCTGCGGGGTTCCGATCGCCGGGAATTATGGGTACAGGATCGCCTGTCCTGGCGCCAACTGACCCAGCCGGTGGTATCGGGAGATTACCTGGTGGTGGGTGACTATGAGGGTTACCTTCATGCCCTGTCCCAGGAAGACGGCAGCCTGCAGGGCCAGCTTGAATTTGACGATGAGGGTATCCGCGTACCGGCACAACGCCTGAGCAATGGTAATCTGCTCGTTTTCGGAAACAGCGGCCGCCTGGCGTCGTTCGAACTCAGGCCAGCAGAGTAACGCAGCATTATGACCCCAGTAATTGCCCTTGTCGGCCGGCCGAACGTCGGCAAGTCGACCCTGTTCAATCAGATGACCCGTTCCAGGGACGCCCTCGTGGCGGATTTCCCCGGTCTCACCCGTGACCGTAAGTACGGTGAGGGCAACTACGAAGGCCAGCGGTTTATCGTGATCGATACCGGTGGTCTGACCGGCGAGGAGGTTGGCCTTGATGCCGAAATGGCTCGCCAGTCCATGCAGGCGGTCGAGGAAGCAGACATTGTGTTGTTCCTGGTGGATGGTCGTGCCGGCCTGAGTGCCGGGGACGAGATGATTGCCGATCATCTCCGCCGGAGTGGTAAACAGGCGCACCTTGTGGTGAACAAGACCGACGGACAGGATCCGGATGTCGCGGCCGCGGATTTCTATGGCCTTGGCTTTGAATCCGTGTACCTGATTGCCGCATCCCACAACCGGGGCATCCGGTCCATGCTGGACGAGTTGCTGCCGCGCCCGGAAGACGCCGAAGAAGACCGGGCTGACAAATACCCGGGAATCCGGATCGGTGTGGTGGGTCGCCCGAACGTGGGTAAATCCACCCTGGTGAACCGCATGCTCGGCGAGGATCGGGTGGTGGTGTACGACATGCCCGGAACCACGCGGGACAGCGTCTACATTCCCTACGAACGCCAGGGCAAGCAATACACATTGATCGATACCGCCGGTGTGCGCCGCCGCAAGAACGTTCGTGAGGTGGTGGAAAAATTTTCCATCATCAAGACCCTGCAGGCCATTGATGATGCCCATGTGGTGATTCTGGTGATCGACGCCCGGGAAGGACTGGTGGATCAGGACCTGCACCTGATCGGTTTTGTCCTGGACGCCGGTCGTTCACTGGTGATTGCCGTGAACAAATGGGACGGCATGGATCCGGACGACCGGGCCCGGGTCAAGGAGCAGGTGCAGCGGCGCCTGGACTTCCTGGATTATGCGGACAAGCATTATATCTCTGCATTGCACGGTTCCGGTGTGGGTGTCATGTATGAATCCGTTGAAGCCTGCTATGAATCGGCGATGGCCAAGTGGCCGACCAACCGTCTGACGGCGATCCTGCAGGATGCGGTTGCCCAGCACCAGCCGCCCATGGTTCATGGGCGGCGAATCAAGCTCAGGTACGCTCACCAGGGTGGGTCAAATCCCCCGGTCATCGTGGTCCATGGCAATCAGACCGGGGCTTTGCCCGGTGCCTACAAACGGTATCTGGAGAACACCTTCCGCAGGGTGTTGAAGGTGACAGGTTCCCCGATCCGTTTCGAGTTCCGCTCCGGCGAAAACCCGTTCGCCGGCAAGGTGGACCGCCTTACGCCGCGCCAGAAGGTCAAGAAGGACAACGACCTGAAGAAGGGTCGCCGTGATCGTAAAACCCGTCAGAAAAGCCTCAAGCGTTAACCGGGGAGGCTCACGCCAGCCCGGCGTCCTCCACCTGTTTTGCCTGTACCGCGGTAATGGCGATGGTAAAGACAATGTCTTCCACCAGAGCTCCGCGGGAAAGGTCATTCACTGGCTTGCGCAGGCCTTGCAGCATCGGGCCGATACTGACCACGTTGGCACTGCGTTGGACTGCCTTGTAGGTAGTGTTGCCGGTGTTCAGGTCCGGGAATATGAACACGGTGGCCCGGCCGGCCACCTTGCTGTCCGGCGCCTTGCTGCGCCCGACGCTCTCGATGGCTGCGGCATCGTATTGTAAGGGGCCGTCGATGAGCAGGTCCGGTCTCCGTTCACGGGCGATCCGGGTGGCTTCGCGAACCTTGTCCACATCCTGGCCGGTGCCGGATTCGCCGGTGCTGTAACTGATCATTGCCACCACCGGCTCGATGCCGAACGCCTCAGCCGATTGCGCGCTCTGAATGGCGATATCGGCCAGTTCTTCGGCGTTCGGGTCCGGATTGATAGCGCAGTCTCCGTAGACTACCACCTGCTCTGGCAGCAGCATGAAGAACACCGAGGAAACCACGCGGGCCTGGTCGTGGGTCTTGATCAGTTGCAGGGCAGGGCGAACGGTATTGGCGGTAGTGTGCACAGCACCGGAGACCAGTCCGTCGGCCTCATCCAGGGCAACCATCATGGTGCCCAGCACCACGTTGTCTTCCAGCATGGCCTCAGCCAGCTGCGGGGTCAGTCCCTTATGTTTGCGGAGATTGACCATGGGGGCCACGTAGCGGCTGCGCACGGCAGCAGGCTCAATCACCTCAATGTCATCCGGAAGGGTCAGCCCCAGGGTTGCGACAACGCTGTCGATTTCTTTCCTGTCACCGATCAGCACGCAGCGGGCCAGCTTCCGCTCGTGGCAGGTAATCGCGGCCTGGATTATTCTGGGTTCGGTGCCCTCGGGCAGAACAATGCGCTTGTTGGCGGCCCGGGCTCTTTCGGACAGCTGGTAACGGAACGCTGGCGGAGACAGCCGGCTCTGGCGTTCCACCCGCAGGTGCTCCCGTAGCCACTCCGCATCGATTCTGGGGGCGACAGTATCCATGGCCTGTTCGATCCGCTCCGGATCATCCAGCGGAATGGCGGACGACAGGTTGGCAAGCATGTGGGCGCTTTCATAAGTGTTGGTGTCGGAGCCCAGTACCGGTAACCCGGTATCCAGGGCCCGCCGGCAAAGATCGATGACGGATTCCGCCGGCATCAGGCCTCCGGTCAGCATCAGTCCGGCCAAAGGCACCCCGTTGAGCGCTGCCAGAGCAGTTGTAACGATGATGTCCTCCCGGTCACCCGGGGTAACCATCAGAGTGCCGGGCTTGAGCGTATCGGTCATATTTCTGATCGTTCGGGCGCACTCCGATACAGTTTTCACCCGGCGCTTCTCCATGTGCCCGGCATTGAGTACCTTAATGCCCAACTCCCGAACGATGTCGGAAACTCTCGGGGCGAGTAACTCCGGTTGCCAGGGCACTTCGGCCAATAAACGGAGCTGGCCTTTGCTGAATACCTGACATTCTTTCCGGTAATCGATTGCCGCTGCCGGCTCTTTGTCCCGGTGCAGCGTCAGGCCGGATTGTTCCGGTTCTCCCACCTTGTTGAGGATCGCGGCAATGACGTCGGGATTGTTGGCGTCGGCATAGAGCCGGCGGGAAAAATCCAGTTCCTCGTCCAGTTCCTCTGCGCTGCAGCTTTTCGGGGTACTGACCAGAATGACTTCCGAGCCCAGATTTCTTGCCACTTCGACGTTCAGGCGGGCAATGTAGGCTTCGCTGCGGTCAGGCACCAGGCCCTCGATCACCACCACGTCAACCTTGCTCGCTACCTTGTGGAATTCGGCAACGACGTTCTCCATCAGCAGATCGGACTGGTGCCGGTTGAGCAATTGCTGGGCTTTCTTCAGCGGAATGGGTTCCGGTGTGTCCAGGTGGCTGCGGTCACGGACGAAAGCAACGGAAGAATCCTGGCCGGCGTTATGCCGGGCTTCGGCCTCGTGTACCGAGTGGCTGAAAGGCTTGTAAAAGCCGACGCTGACGCCCACGCGCTCAAGTGCCCGTAGCAGCCCCAGGCAGACCGAGGTAAGGCCTGCGTCCATGGAGGTAGGGGCGATAAAAAGACTTTTGGCCATAGCGATTATCCTGGCGTTCCGGGTTCGTTTGAGGCGATGGCAAGACGAGCGGCTTCCCGGGCAATCACCAGTTCTTCATTGGTGGGAATCACCAGTACCGGGAACCTCGATTCCGCGCTCTCGATATGGCCGTCACTGTATTTGCCGCTGTAGCGGTTGAACTGGTCATCAATGTCGAAGCCAAGGAGCTGCAGGTTACCCAGGGTTTGCTCCCGCACCCGAGCGCTGTTTTCACCAATGCCGCCGGTGAACACAAGGGCATCCAGGTGGCGCAGGGAGGCCATCATTGCACCAATGTACCGGGCCAGCCTGAAACAGAACACTTCGATCGCGATCAGTGATGGCTCATGGTGGTGTTCGGCCAGGTCACACAGTGTCCGCATATCATTGGTCTGGCCGGACAGCCCGAGCAGTCCGCTTTCATGGTTCAGCACGTGGTGCAACTGGTCCTGGGCGACGCCCTTTGATTTCAGGTAGTCAAACAGGCCGGGGTCGATATCGCCGCTGCGGCTGCCCATGACCAGACCTTCCAGTGGGGTAAGTCCCATGCTGGTGTCGGCACTGAGGCCGTCACGAATGGCGGCAATGCTGCAGCCGTTGCCAAGGTGGGCCGATATGATGGAAGTGGTGGCCGGGGTCTTGCCCAGCCTTCTGGCCGCTTCTGTCAGCATGAAGCTGTGGCTGATGCCGTGAAAGCCATAGCGACGCACCCCCCAGTCCCGATAATAGGAGTAGGGCACGGCATAGAGGTAGGCTTTCGGCGGCAAAGTCTGGTGGTACGCCGTATCAAACACGGCAACGTTCGGAGTGTTCGGGTACAACCTCAGGGTACTGTCGATCCCCGAGAGGTTAACCGGGTTGTGCAGGGGCGCGAGGCTGGCACACTTTTTAATGGCCTGGCGGACCTTATCGTCTATCAGCACGGCTTCCCGGAAATTCTCGCCACCGTG
>JAXHVJ010000201.1:0-1012 GCA_034189235.1 Pseudomonadota bacterium | reverse complement strand
TTGTTTTGAGAGGAGCGGGTTTGCAGGTTGCCTCGGGATGAGGCGCAAATGTGAGCCAAACGATTTACAAATGATTCGGCTGCTTATAAAACCGGCAATTTTGCAGCGGTTTGCCATCGAAAATGGGTACAAGTGAGACCGGAATCTGTCAGTCGGCTTCCATTTGTAAACTCTTGCCCCGTTTGTGTCCCTGCGCCCTGTTTTGGAGCGCGCTGACGGGGATTCCGCAGGTTTACAAACGTGCACCGCCGCGCCGGTGTTTCACCCGCTTGAGCAGGGCACTGGATTCGATGGAGATGATATCGTCACGCTCGAACAGGCAGGTACGGACGAACTCATTGAAGGTTTCGTAGCTGTCGGTGAGGGTGTGGATATGCAGGCTTTTCAGGTCGGTCATGATGTACAGGCTGACCACTTCCGGGCGGGCGGCGAGCTCCCGGGCCACCGCCTCAATGTTCTGGGGCCTGGCCTTGACGTCCACGAAGGTCGAGATGACCTTGCCCAGCTTTTCCGGATTCACCACGACGGTGAATTGCTCGATAATGTCTTCTTCCACCAGTGCATTGACCCGGGTGCGGGCGTAGGCCCGGGAAACATTAAGCTGCCGGGCAATGTCCGCATAGGACATGCGGCCGTCCTTGATCAGGATGTTGAGCAGAGCGCTGTCAGTCTTGTTCATGGGGGGGTTATCCTGCGCCATGGGTGAGTGTACCTGAGACATAGCAACACCCGCGCCAGTTGGCCGGACCGGGAAGGCCCGGTGCCGGGCATCGTCACCAGGATCAACCGCAAGAGCGTGACCGTGCCGGGTGAGGATGGTGCGACGCAGTACACAGAGCTGAATTCATGAGCTCGACGCTCGCTACATACAGCGGCTCAAGTTGCTGAGGTTTCGGAAGCCAGCGGCAATCGGAGCAGCCAGTCCATCCCGCCACCCTGGTTGTAACTGGAAAACAGGGAGCCGCCGTACTGGCTCACGACCATGTCGACAATTGCCAGCCCGAGTCCGTGA
>JAXHVJ010000200.1:0-1014 GCA_034189235.1 Pseudomonadota bacterium | reverse complement strand
GATGCGCCGCGCTCCCAGGAAAAGGAAGAGCCTGCTCGCCAGGTTAATTCTTCATCCGTAAAGGCTACGCCACGGAGCGACGAGCTACGCACCAACCTTGCCATCGTTGGTGCATCGGGGTCGTTCTACCGAGCGCTGGATAACCTGGCAGCCGATTATGGTTTCCGGCTTATTCCACGCTCCGAACTCGCCGGGGCCCTGACCAGCACCCCTGCTTGCGCCGATACGGCCTCGGAAGCGTGCGCCGAAGCCCTGGCCACTTACCCGGGTGCACGCATGGTGGTAACTATTGAGGATGACAGCTCGGTCACGATCACCGACGCCGCCAGCAACGCGCGCTGGGGCACCACTGAACTGACCTCCGGCAAGCAGAGTGAGGAACTGCTGGAACTGGTATCACAACGCGCCGATATCGCCCCCTGGGTCATGAAAGCTTTCCGTGCCGATGACGGCCGCCTGTATCTCTCCGCCGGCCGCGCCAACGGCCTGGAAACCGGTGATGAACTCGCCATCCACGAGCCCGGCACCCTGGTACGCGCCCCCAATGGCCAGCCCATTACCTGGCGGGCAGGCGAACGCGTAGGTACCCTGCGCATCGATGAACTGCTCGGGAGCGACCTGTCGTCACTGATACCAGTAGAAGGCCAGCGTCCGACGCCGCAGCATGACCTGATCCTGATCACCCATTAACCAGTTGCTAAAAGCGGCTCGCCCGCTTTCCTCTCGGCATCCGGGCGAGCTCCGTTGACCTGCAAAATCAAAAGGGTGCGCACCCCAAGCGTGATGTCGGCCTTGCCACGCAACACCTCACCTTCGACGCGTTAAGGACTTATTCCGAGAAATAGCCCTCCATATCCTTGCGAATCATATGCTTCTGGATCTTTCCGGTGCCGGTGCGCGGAAACTCGTCCACTACCACAATGGCCTTGGGTACTTTAAAGCCCGCCAGCTGCTCCCGGCAGTACTCGATCAGCTCTTCCTCGGTCACTTCTTCGCCCGGCATCGGGATAACGT
>JAXHVJ010000020.1:0-40260 GCA_034189235.1 Pseudomonadota bacterium | reverse complement strand
GGCCAGAGCAGTCGGGCTCCAAATCGTCGGAACTTCTGATAACTGTAATGTCGGCGAGCTTCAGGTCTTCAAGCATGGTCAGTGAGGCATCGGCTACGGGTTTTCATCATGCCCTCCAGGACTCTACGATGTCGAGATGCAAAGCCAATGAAACAGGGCCCTGTTTGGTACCTGAGAATACCTATCACCGTGTTTTTGTGGCGCTGATGGTATTTCATGAGTCATGTGCCTGAAATTACCTGGCAGAATCGGATTACTCACGCTTGACAGCTTAGCCCCCCGCCCATATCATACGCGCCGCTTCCATCGATGAAGCAATGGCAAGGTAGCTCAGTTGGTTAGAGCACAGCACTCATAATGCTGGGGTCGGCGGTTCGACTCCGCCCCTTGCTACCAGTATTCCGAAAAGGGTTGCGACCACCATCGCAACCCTTTTTTTGTGGCTGCCCTCTCGTGCTCCGGGGCCCTATCCTCACCGTACGACCATTTTTTGCATTATTGCACATCCCTTAAACAACCTTTGACAATCCCCTCCGGCCAATTGCCCTATCATCGGCAGAGCAAGTTCAACATGCCGATGGGAGCTCCAGGCCCGTATGAAGACATCTCCTGCAGAGGTGGCTTTTCTCACAATTCTGATCCTCGTCTCCGCCCTTGTGTTTTCCGGCTTTGACCTGAAAATGCTGGCAATCTCGGTCGGTCTCTTCCTTTCGTATGTGGCCATCTTCTTCTCCGGCTCCATCCAGGATTACTTTCGGGAACAGACCAGGCCGCGTGACAACGAGGAAGAGGACTAACGCCTTCTCATCCCAAAGTCTCAATGGCCTGCGGCCGACCTCGGGGTACAATCATCTGCCTTTCCGCCAGTGTATCCCTGTAGCGACATGAAAAAGATCTTTCTGGAACTTGCTGTGGTTCTGGCCATTACCTTCCCGGCCGTGATGGTCATTGCCGAACGCCCGTCCCGGGCGCTGTTTATTTGTGCCTCGATACTGGTGGCCTATACCGTCATTTTCGTGTCCATGAACCTGAGTACACGGCGCCAGGGCCGCCGCTGGCGTGCCTGACCCATACCCTGCCCTTCTCCCGTCCCCGGAAATAAATTAAGCTTCTCCCTTTAGCCACGGGATCTGTCCATGCAGGAATCGGGTATCGTCGCCGGGCTGTCGCTCGAGCGCCTGAAACGAATCAGCCAACACCTTGAGGACAAATACATTGGTCCCGGTAAACTGTCATGTGCCGTGACGCTGGTGGCACGCCATGGCCAGATTGTCTGGGTAAATGCCCAGGGCCTGATGGATGTGGAGCGCAACAGGCCGGCTCGGCGGGATACCCTGTTCCGGATCTATTCCATGACCAAGCCGGTCACGTCCATTGCGATGATGCAGCTGTACGAGCAGGGGAGGTTCCTGCTGGATGACCCGGTGCACAAGTACATCCCCTCCTGGCGCAACCTGCGAGTCTATAAAGGTGGCACCTATCCGGAGTTCGAAACCGAACCTGCGGCGACCACCATGACTATCCGGGATCTGCTGACACACATGTCCGGTCTGACCTATGGCTTCCTGGAACGGACCAATGTCGATGCCGCCTACCGCCAGCTCAAGCTCGACGGCAGTTCGATTCTGACCCTGGACAAACTGGTGGAGCAGCTGGCCAAGCTACCACTGGAGTTTTCCCCGGGCACGGCATGGAATTATTCGGTTTCAACCGATGTGGTGGGCTACCTTGTCCAGTTGCTCGCCGACAAGCCGCTGGACGACTATTTCCGCGAGTATATTTTCTCACCGCTGGGCATGACGGATACCGGCTTCCAGGTCCGGCCGGATCAGCTCGACCGCTTTGCCGCCTGCTACCTGCACCAGCCCGGCGACACCATGAAACTCCAGGACGACCCGGAGCGTTCCAGGTTTTGTAAACCGCCCAGGTTCCTGTCCGGCGGTGGCGGACTGGTATCGACCATCGACGATTATCACAGCTTTGCCCAGGCTTTGTGCCAGGGAGGCGAGTACCGCGGCCAGCGGATTATTGGCCGCAAAACCCTGGAGTTCATGCGCCGGAACCACCTGCCGGGTAACCAGGACCTTCCGGCACTGTCCATTGGCGGGTTCAGTGAGACGCCTTATGAGGGCAGCGGATTCGGGCTCGGGTTCTCTGTGAAGACGGATGTGGCAAAATCCCTGACCAATGGCTCGGAGGGCGAGTTCGGCTGGGGCGGCCTGGCCAGCACCAGCTTCTTCGTGGACCCGAAGGAAGATATGGTAGTGATCTTCATGACCCAGTTGATACCGTCCTCGTCCTATCCGGTCCGACAGGAACTCCGGGCCATGGTGCACGGGGCACTGGTATAGGGGGCACTGGTATAGCAAGGCCGGATATCGACGCCAGTGTCCCGGAGATCAGCTGAACCTGTAAAAACATTCGCCTTATAACCATATGAGGTTTCGAACTGTGCTCAGGTTCCACTGCCTGTGGCATACTCGCTGTCCTGATCCAACCAAGAATAATCCACCAGCAAGGAATGTTGCGATGAAACCGGAAACTCTCGCCCTTCACGCAGGCTTCAAGAGCGACCCGACCACCAGGGCGGCCACCACGCCAATCTACCAGACCACCTCCTACACCTTCGATGACACCCAGCACGGTGCCGATCTGTTCGACCTCAAGGTCCAGGGCAACATCTACACCCGCATCATGAATCCTACCAATGCGGTGCTCGAAGAGCGGATGGCAGCCCTGGAAGGTGGTGTCGGCGCCGTGGCCGTGGCCTCCGGCATGGCGGCAATCACCTACGCACTGCAAACCATCTGCAAGGTCGGCAACAACATCGTCAGCACCAGCCAGCTATATGGAGGCACCTACAACCTGTTCGCCCACTCCCTGCCCAACCAGGGCATCGACTGCAAAATGGTGCCCCACGACGATTTCGAGGCCGTCGAGAACGCCATCGACGATCAGACCCGAGCCCTGTTCTGTGAATCCATCGGCAACCCGGCGGGCAATGTGGTGGACATCCGGAAATGGGCCGGGATTGCCCACAAGCACGGTATTCCGCTGATCGTGGACAACACGGTAGCTACCCCGTTCCTGTGCCGTCCGTTCGAGCATGGCGCGGACATTGTGATTCACTCCCTGACCAAGTACATCGGCGGCCACGGCACCACGGTTGCAGGTGTGGTAGTGGACTCCGGCAAGTTTGACTGGAAAGCCAGTGCCGATAAATTCCCGATGATGAACGAGCCGGATCCATCCTACCACGGTGTGGTTTACACCGAAGCGCTGGGCGAAGCGGCGTTTATCGGCCGCTGCCGGGTGGTACCGCTGCGCAGCACCGGATCGGCGCTGTCGCCCTTCAACGCCTTCCTGATCATGCAGGGCCTGGAGACCCTGGCGCTGCGCATGGAGCGCCATTGCGAGAATGCTGAGAAGGTTGCCCGGTTCCTGCAGGATCATCCTTCTGTGGAATGGGTCAACTACGCTGCTCTGGACAACAGTCCCTACAAGGCTACCTGCGACAGGATCTGCGGCGGCAAGGCCTCCGGCATCCTCAGCTTTGGCATCCAGGGTGGCCGTGAGGCGGGCGCGAAATTCATCGACGCCCTGGACATGATTCTGCGCCTGGTGAACATTGGCGATGCCAAGTCCCTGGCCTGTCACCCGGCTACGACCACGCACCGCCAGCTGAACCCCGAGGAACTGAAGAGCGCGGGTGTCAGTGAGGACCTGGTGCGCCTGTCCATCGGGATTGAACATGCCGATGACATCATCGCCGACATCACCCAGGCCCTGGACAGATCCCAGGCTTGATCCATCTCATCCGGGTACGACCAATGTCGTGCCCGGACACCCCGTGATTGCCCGTACCCTACTTGTAACTGTGTCCTCCTCGCTTTAACCTTCAGAGTTCTCCGTACCTTTCATATGAGAGTCTCCGGTCAATGAGCGAAAGCGCAACCCCCCGCGTCACCAGTGGTACCAAATTCCGCAGCGAGCATGGATTCTCCGCCATCAAGGACGGCGTAAAACGCACCGCCTCCGCCAGCACGGAAGACAGGCCGATGGAGCGCAAGCCCAAGTGGTTGCGGGCACGCATGCCCGGCGGCGAGCGTTATGATGCGGTGCGCCGCAACGTCAGTGAACACCGCCTGAGTACCGTGTGCCAGGAGTCCCATTGCCCGAATATCGGCGAGTGCTGGACCAACGGCACCGCAACCATCATGGTGATGGGCTCGGTGTGCACCCGTGCCTGCAAGTTCTGCGCAGTGGATACCGGCAACCCCAAAGGCTGGCTGGACCCGGACGAACCCGAGAACACCGCCAGATCGGTGCAACTGATGGGCCTTCGTTATATCGTGCTGACCTCCGTCGACCGGGACGACCTGGACGATGGTGGCGCTGCCCACTACGCTGCCTGTGTCTCGGCCATCAAACAGCGCACCCCGGAAGTGGCCGTGGAAGCCCTGACCCCGGATTTCGATGCGGTGATGAGCGACGTGGAGAAGGTCGTCGATTCCGGGCTGGACGTGTTTGCCCAGAACGTGGAAACGGTCAAACGCCTGACCAGCCAGGTGCGTGACCCGCGGGCCGGCTATGAGAAAACCCTCAATGTACTTGCCCATGCCAAGAAGCATCGGCCCGATGTGCTCACCAAGACCAGCCTGATGCTGGGCCTGGGCGAGACCGAAGAGGAGATCCTCGAGACCATGGATGACCTGCGTGCGATCGGTGTCGACATCCTCACCCTAGGCCAGTACCTGCGCCCCACCCCGAACCATCTGCCGGTGGAGCGTTACGTCACCCCCGGAGAGTTCAACCGCTACCGGGAAATCGGCCTCGGGAAAGGCTTCATGGAGGTGCCCTCCGGCCCGATGGTGCGCTCCAGCTACCGAGCTGACAAGGTGTTCGACAAGAACAACCTGGGCCTGGCCGTGCCGGAAGTCCCCAAGCCGGACAACGCCATGCAGATTCCGGTGAGGGCAATCGACTGAGAGCCCCACCAAAAAATAATCCCCCGCACGGCAAAGACCAGCGGGGGATTTTTTTATAATCAGAACCCGGTTCCGGATTTCCGGAATCCGGGTTTCCAGTCGGGGCTTACTGACCCTGCTGTTTCTGCTGTTGCATTTGCTGCTGTTGCTGCATCATCTGACGCTGCTGTTGCATCTGCTGCTGCATCTGCTTCATGCGCTTGTCCAGCTCGTCACGCTGCTCCTGGGTGAAGACGCTATCCACCTTGGCCTGCATCAGGGTGGAAAGTGCGGCGATCTCACCAGTCAGGTCACCGAGCTTCTCGGCATTGTCACGGATCGCTGATTCGTCATAGTCAGCCTTGATCTGCGCCTGCATCTCTTGCTGGATCTGTTGGGCTTCCTGACGCAACTCACCGATCTTGCCCTGCATGTCTTCAAGAATGCCACGGATCTCGGCCTGCTGGTCATCGGACAGGCCGACCATTTGCGCCAGCTGATCGACCTGGTCCGGCTGGCCACCGGCTGCCTGCTGGGCGAAGGACGGCGCAGAGAGAGTCAGTGCAACAAGAGCGGTTCCCAGAATTTTTGCAAGCTTCATAAACATCTCCGTAATTGGGGTGGCCACTACCAGAAAGCCACCAACAGTCATTAATTTCACGATTCAGGTGGTACACCCTAAAACATCCGGAAGGGGTATTTCATCCCGACATCCCCCCTTTTTGTACACACATTCCATCCGGCACAGCCTGAGACCGCCACACACGCGGATTCAATGAAATGTGAAACTTTATCCATTCCCCTTCATAATGGCGCGGACTGGACCCCGCCGGAGTATATGAGATGGCAATTAACTGGTTTCCCGGGCACATGCACAAAGCCCGAAAGGAGATCAAGAAGGTAATGCCCCGGATGGATCTCATTATCGAGGTCCTGGATGCGCGCATTCCTTTCAGCAGCGAAAACCCACTGGTTCCGTCCCTGCGCGGCGATACCCCGCTGATCAAGGTCCTGAACAAACGGGACCTGGCAGATCCGGTGATCACCGAGCGCTGGCAGGCATGGCTGGAGAAGGAGCGCGGCGTCCGCGCCATTACCCTGACCCGTAACCAGCGTGGCGAGGCCCTGGACATCCTCAGGCTTGCCCGGGAAATGACCCCGGACCACGACCGCCAGAAAGGCGCCCTGAGGGTGATGATCCTGGGCATCCCCAATGTCGGTAAATCCACCATCATCAATACCCTGGCGGGCCGGCCGGTGGCGAAGACCGGCAATGAGCCGGCGGTCACCCGGGCCCAGCAGGCCATCAAACTGCCCGGCAACACCCTGCTCTACGACACCCCGGGGTTCCTGTGGCCCAGGCTGTCACCGGAAGCCTGTGGCTACCGCCTCGCCATCACCGGTGCCATTCGCAGCGCCGTACTGGATTTCGAGGATGTTGCCCTGTTCGAGGCCGATTACCTGCTTGAAGCCTATCCCGAACTCGTCCAGACCCGGTATGGCCTCGCTGAGTTACCGGCGGACGGCATCGCCCTGATGGACGCCATTGCCGGGAAACGACGCTTCTTTGCCCGCGGCGGCATCCCCGACCTGCATAAGGTGGCCGAGGTGCTCCTGAACGAATTCCGTTCCGGAACGCTGGGGCGGATCTCCCTGGAAACGCCGGAAATGGTTGAACAGGAAGGCCGGATTGCCGCCGAAGAGGAAGCTCGCAAGGCAGCGAAAAAATGAAAAATCGGAGCGCCCCCGTACCAAGGTCAAATATAACCCGGGCGGCAAAGCGCCTACACTGTCAAACATTGTCAATGTCTTACTGGCTCGCTGATCGGCGGCCGCTGAAGGAGGAAGAGCATGAGACGCGTCGTCGTCACTGGTATGGGTATCGTTTCCTGCCTGGGAAATTCACTGGAAGAGGTCCTCGATAGCCTGAAAAACGGCAAATCCGGTATTCGTTTCAATGAAACCTACAAAGAAAAGGGCTTCCGCAGCCAGGTTTCCGGCTCTGTTGACGTAGACACCTCTGTGATTGATCGCAAGGTGCGCCGGTTCATGGGGCCGGCCGCCATGTATAGCTACCTTGCGATGGAACAGGCCATTGCCCGGGCCGGCCTGAGCGAACAGCAGATCTCCAATGACCGCACCGGCCTGATCGCAGGGTCCGGCGGCGCCTCCTGCTCCAGTCAGGTGGAAGCCACGGATACCATGCGTGAGCGCGGCGTGAAGCGTATCGGGCCGTACATGGTGCCCCGCATCATGACCAGCACCGTCTCCGCCTGCCTGGCCACCGCCTACAAGATTCGCGGTGTGAACTACTCCATGTCCTCGGCCTGTGCCACCAGCGCCCACTGTATCGGTCACGGCATGGAGCAGATCCAGTCCGGCAAGCAGGACATCGTGTTCGCCGGCGGTGGTGAAGAGGAAGACTGGAGCCTCACCATGATGTTCGATGCCATGGGCGCCCTTTCCACCAAGTACAACGACGCCCCGGAAACCGCTTCCCGTCCGTTTGACAGCGGCCGTGACGGCTTTGTCATCGCCGGTGGCGGCGGTATGGTGGTGCTCGAGGAATACGAGCATGCGAAAAAACGCGGGGCAAACATCATCGCCGAACTGACCGGATACGGTGCCACCTCCGACGGTTACGACATGGTTGCCCCCTCCGGTGAAGGCGCCAAACGCTGCATGGTACAGGCCATGGCCACCATCCGTGGCAAGGTCCAGTACATCAATGCCCACGGCACCAGCACACCGGTGGGCGACGTGGCAGAGATGGGCGCGGTAAAGAACACCTTTGGCAGCGAGATTCCGGTCATCTCTTCCACCAAGTCCCTGTCCGGGCACTCCCTCGGTGCCGCCGGCGCTCACGAAGCCATCTATTCTCTGCTGATGCTGCAACACGGTTTCGCAGCCGGCACCAGGAACCTGCTCGATGCCGATGAAAAGATCCGGGATCTGCCCATTGTGGGCCCCGAGGCCCGGGATATGTCGCTGGATTGCGTGATGTCGAACAGTTTCGGCTTCGGCGGCACCAACGCTTCCCTGATTTTCGAGAAGATCTGACCACCAGCGGTGGCGGCTTCGGGGCCGCTACCGTTGGCAAGTTTCCGGCCGGCCATGCGATTGATCATTGGCAAAAGGCTCTGTACGTATGGCTCTGTACGTATTAAGGTACGAAGTTGATATGGATCAATTTGGACGGTTCATCCACCATGGCGCAAGCAATCCCCATCCGTAAGAACTCGCCCCTCAAAGCCTCGTGTCACCAGTGCAGTCTGAGTAACCTGTGCCTGCCGCTGGCCATTGAAGAAAACGAACTCGAACGCCTGGAAGACATCGTCCTGCAGGGACGGATCTTCAATCGTGGTGAGCATATCTTTGATCAGAGCACTCCGTTCCGTTCCTGCTTCGCAGTAAAGAGCGGCTCCATCAAGACGTCCATCATTACCGAAGGTGGTGAGGAACAGGTCACAGGGTTTTTCATGCCCGGTGAACTGGTGGGACTGGACAGCATGAGCGGCGAAACCTACGCCTGCACCGCCAAAGCACTGGAACGAACCAGTGTTTGCGAGTTCCCGATCGAGAAACTGGAAGAACTGACCGGCAAAATGCCGGAGCTGCAGCACCACATGTACCACCTGATGAGCCAGGAGATCCAGAACAGCCATCAGCTGGCCATGCTGCTGAGCAAGAACACGGCAGAGGAGCGAATCGCCGCCCTGCTGCTATCCCTGTCAAGCCGCTTCCAGCGCCGCCGGCTGTCGCCGACCAACTTCAGTCTGCCGATGGCGAGGAATGACATTGCCAACTTCCTGGGCCTGGCCGTAGAGACCGTCAGCCGCGTGTTTACCCGCTTCCAGAACCAGGGACTTATCCGCGCCCGCGGCCGGGAAGTGGAGCTGCTGGACGTGGAAGCCCTGCAGACGGTGACCCGGGAGTTTTCCCGCCAGGGTTTCCAATAAGGCGATAAACGCGGGGTCAGAAGAAAGCTTTCTTCCGACCCCATTTTCACCGCCCCATCTTCTGCCTACCCGGAAACCTCTGCCTTTTCCTTCCCTTCCCGCTTCTTCAGCATCGCCAGTTCCTCAACCAGCCCCGACCGCCAGGGTTGCTGTTTGATGCCAAAGGTGTTGCGGATCTTGGTGCAGATCATCGTGGTGTTCACCGGCTCCAGGCAGCCCCAGTCCGGAACCTCATCGACAACTCTTATTCCTTCGGGAATACCGGGCAGACCAGCGATTGCCAGCCCCAGCTCATAGAGATTGATCTCCTCGGCACCGGCATACTGGTAGGTGCCCCAGACCTCTGCACCACAGTCCAGCTGGAGGATGACCGCAGTCATGACCCGGGCCAGGTCCTTGACGGCAACCGGCTGTCCCCGACACCGTCCCGGCAGTGCCAGTGTCTCGCCCACGGCCGTGCTGGCCTGAACCTTGCGGATAAAGCGGGCCAGACTCCACCCGGTACGAAGAATGAGGTGTCTGGGCAGCAACGATCGCAACGCCTGCTCGCACTCCCACTGCCAGTTCCCAAGCTCGTTCATCGGCTGGCCCGGGTTGGACGTAATGTAGCCGCTCTGCTTTCGGCCATCGAACACATAGCAGGAGGACAGCTGGAACAGGGCGATATCGTGCTTCCGGGCATGCTCGGCCATGGCCACCGGCAACGAGAACGCTGCCTTGTGAGTGTCCTCAGGGTCCTTTTGCGCGACTTCCGGGTCCGCCAGCCACAGGGCGTTGACGATCAGGTCCGTGTCTTCGGGAATCCAGTTATCCAGGGCATTGAGATCGGCACTGGCGGCATCGCTGACCAGAAGCGGACTGATCTGCAGATGGGTTTCCCGCAGGCGCTCCAGCAGGACTTTCCCCAGAGGGCCATAGTCATGGACAACAAGTACGTGCACGAGGAATCAATGCCTCCAGGTTTTCACTTGGGTGACGGACGGCCCGAACCGGTAAAGCCAATGGTTTGTTGACCGGGCCTCTTAGAATAACACTCGGCCAGACACACCAGCGTCTAATATCTTTGCCATTTCTTTCAAGAGCATACAACAACGGGAAGCCAAATGCTGAAACAACAGAGCCATATTGTTGCACCGATACCGGACGAACTCCGAACCCGTGCATTGTACACCGTGGGGGAACTCCGCGAACGCGGCAAGGCCGATAAAGAAGCAATCGACAAACTCTACGACCTGATCGTCGAACTGACCGAGGAAGGCCTGGACTTCTTTTTCCTGGAACCCCTGCGCCGGCTCAAGGCCAGCAGCATGATGCTGGGCATGGCGAAAGTGGGCATCGGCAGTATGCTCAAGGGCAGCAAAATGGTCGTTCACAAGGTGCTGAAAAAGCTGGACGACCGAAGCCTCGCTGCCATCCTCGACTTCATCGAGGAGATCATTCACGAACCGGAAGCAGCCTGAGCTGCGGCCGGGCGTTACCGGTATTTCCGCGGCACCCGGGCGGTGACACCGGTCATCAGTTCATAGGAAATGGTGCCGGCACAGGCCGCCACCTCATCCACGCCCACCGTCTCGCCCCACAACTCCACCGTGTCACCGGGCCGGGCGTCCGGCGCGTTGGTGAGATCCACGGCCAGCATATCCATCGACACCCTGCCGATCAGCCGGATGCGCCGTCCATCCAGTGCGGCGGGAGTGTCAGTGCCAGCGTGTCTCGGATAACCGTCGCCGTAGCCGATAGCCACCATGCCCATCGGCGTGTCCTGTTTCGCTACCCAGCTCGAACCATAGCCCACGGCCTCCCCTGCCTTCACAATCCGCGTACTGACCAGGGGGGCCTCCAGAGTCATCACTGGCTTCAGGCCCAGTTCCGGCCCGATCTTACCCAGAGACGGAGAGCCGCCATAAAGCATGATGCCGGGACGGCTCCAGTCAAACAGCGGCTGACCGGGAAGAAAGTGCGCTGCGGAGTTGCCGACGCTGCGCATCAGCTCCGGCCAGGCTGCGGTACCCTGAACGAAACACTCGGTCTGCTCTGCCGTCCGGGTACTGGAGGGGTCGTCCGCACAGGCAAAATGGGTGACGAAGCCCAGCAGTCGGGGGCGGCCTCCCATGGCATCTATTGTCGCCATCACATTGGGTAGTTCCGCCGGCCTGAAGCCCAGACGATTCATGCCGCTGTTCACCTTGAGCCAGAATGCCGGCCGGTCTCCGCACTGCCCCAGCCACTTCAGCTGGGCGTCGCTGTGCAATACGGGCTCGAACCCGTGCATATTGCAGCCTGCGAGATCCCCTTCTTCGTGCACACCCTGTAGCAATACCACCGGTTGCCGGAGACCCGCATCACGGATGGCCAGCGCCTCTTCCAGGCAGGCCACGGCATACTTTGGCGCCATTTCCGCCAGCGCCAGCGCCACCGGACGGATACCGTGGCCATAGCCATCGGCCTTGACCACGGCCATGGCCCGGGCGCTCCCGGCCAGCTTCTGCGCCAGAGCATAATTGTCGCGGAGGGCCTGCAAATCGATTCGGGCGATGGTACTGCGAGGCATCAGTAGTCGTCACCGTAATCACTGTAATCGCCGTGGGCGAGATCTTCGAACTTGGTGTACTTGCCAATGAAGGCCAGGCGCACGGTTCCGATGGGACCATTCCGCTGTTTGCCGATGATGATTTCGGCAATGCCCTTGTCCGGCGAGTCCTCGTTGTAGACCTCGTCCCGGTACACGAACATGATCACATCGGCATCCTGCTCGATCGCACCGGATTCCCGGAGGTCCGAGTTCACTGGCCGCTTGTTGGGCCGCTGTTCCAGGCTCCGGTTCAGCTGTGACAGAGCCACCACCGGGCAACTCAACTCCTTGGCGATACCCTTCAGGGACCGGGAGATCTCGGAGATCTCCGCCGTCCGGCCCTCGGTGTTGCCGGGCACCCGCATCAACTGGAGGTAGTCCACCATGATCAGGCCCAGCTTGCCATCATTCTCGCGGGCGATACGGCGGGCGCGGGAACGCACTTCCGTGGGGCTCAGGCCCGGGGTATCGTCAATATACAACGGCTTGTCCTTGAGCAGGCTCACGGCGGAGGTCAGTCGCGGCCAGTCATCTTCCCCGAGCCTGCCGCCCCGGACCCTGGTCTGGTCGATGCGCCCGAGGGAGGAGATCATACGCATGGCAAGAGCATCCGCAGGCATCTCCATACTGAACACCAGAACAGGGGTTCCGGTGCTGATCAGTGCATTCTCGACGATATTCATGGCGAAACTCGTCTTACCCATGGAGGGCCGCCCTGCAACGATAATCAGGTCTGCCGGCTGCATACCGGAGGTCTTCTCGTCCAGGTCCCTGAAACCGGTGGTCAGGCCGGTGGTTTGCTCGCCGGATTCGAACAGTTCCTCGATCCGGCTCAGGGTCTGGGTCAGGATCGGGTTGATGGCCTTGGGGCCTGAGCCTTCCTTGTTACGGGATTCCGCAATCCGGAATACATTGCGTTCCGCCTCATCCAGGATCTCGTTACTGGTGCGCCCCAGGGGGTTGAAGGCGGAATCGGAAATCCGGCCGGACACTTCTACCAGCTGTCGCAGGATCGAGCGCTCGCGGACAATCTCGGCATAGGCGCGGATATTGGCGGCACCGGGGGTTTTCTCAGCAAGCTCCGCCAGGTAGGACAAGCCGCCTGCGTCCTCGATATCACCAGCCCGCTCCAGAAACTCGGCCAGGGTCACCACATCCAGCGGCTCATTTTCACTGGCCAGGCGCTCGACAGCGCCGAAGATCAGACGATGGTCCTGACGATAGAAATCCGCAGCCGAAATAACCTCGGTGATTTCGTCAAACCTGCGGTTATCGAGCATCAGACCACCGAGGACTGCCTGCTCGGCTTCCACCGAATGCGGAGGCACCTTGATGCGGCTGGTTTCCAGATCGGTACTGGCAGGTTTCAGATTGGGCTTGGCCATAAAAACGCTTCAGGATTGAGGTAAGCTCAGGAACTGATAAGAATACCAGAAACAAACGGGCCCGAAACCGTCTCCGGTTCGGGCCCGTTCAATCAAGCTCGACCGGGTCACCCCGGCCTGGCATTGACCTGTTGCGGATCAGTCCGCAACAACCGCCAGCTTGACGGTTACTTCAACGTCAGAGTGCAACTGAAGCTCGATGTCGTACTCGCCGGTCACCCGGATCGGGCCTTCCGGCAGACGAACTTCGCTCTTCTCCACTTCAGTACCACCGGCAGTGATCGCGTCAGCGATGTCGCGCACACCGATAGAACCGAACAGCTTGCCTTCTTCGCCGGCTTTGGAGCTGATGGTGAAGGACGCACCTTCCAGAGCCTCGGCGCGAGCCCGGGCCGCAGCCAGCTTCCCGGCAGCCGCTTTTTCAAGCTCGGCACGACGCTCTTCAAACGCCTTCAGGTTTGCTTCGGTGGCAGGTACAGCCTTGCCATAGGGAAGCAGGAAATTACGACCGTAACCGGCCTTTACCTTTACCTTGTCACCCAGGGAGCCAAGGTTTGCAACTTTCTCGAGCAGAATAACTTCCATCTCGTCAACCTCTTCATGCTTTATTCAGCCGGCCCGGCAGGCTTGATACGCCCCCGGATATCCAGCCAGCTATCGACAAAAGCCATAACCACTAACAGAATCATCAGGCTTGGGCCCAGCAGTAACAGTGCGATGTAGAACATCGCCAGCCAGTTCCCGCTCAGCTGTTTACGACCAACAACGCCATGAACCAGGGCAATACTCGCCAGGAACAGGGGTGTGCCCGCGGCCCAGGCCAGCAACATCGAATTCAGGCCCAGGAGGGGACCAACCAACATGGTCACCGCACACAACACTGCCGCCACCGGCGACAACCGCAGGGCATGGAATTCCTTCCGGAAGCCACCGGGGTTATAAAGCCCGGCCTGCCATGCCCTGGCCAGCATCGTCATACCCACGGCGGTTGCCAGATAGGTACCCGCCATGCTGGCGTTCATCGTGTCCCGGATCACCTTCTCGAGATCGCCCCCGAGGGTGCGGGCCACTTCGGCGTTGTACTGTTCGTAAAATTCCACCCCGGCCTGAACGAGATCGTCCAGCAAACCGGGATAGAGCACAGGCAACATCAGGCCCGTGACAATCGCCAGAAAGCTCCCCCCAAGGAGGGCTCTTTCCCAGGACAGCGTGGTTCTGAGGATGTACGCCATCAGCATTGTCTGGAGCAATACCGCCAGAGCCGTGGGATCCTGCCCGAACCAGCCCCAGCCCAGTGCCGGAAGCAATGCCCAGAGGCCGATATTCAGCCCCTGCCTGATACCCAGCCTGAGAATCACCAGGCCGACTACCGCTGCGCCTATCCAGAACAGCAGAGGTATCGCAGTGGTAACTGCTGCAACCCCGCCGGCCTGCAGGGGACCGCGCATTACAAACTGTGCCAGTGCACGCATGGCCCCAAATCCTGTCTATCTGTTCTTAGTGATCGTGGCTGTCTGTATACGGCAGCAGTGCCAGGTAGCGGGCACGCTTGATCGCGGTAGCCAGCTGACGCTGATAACGTGCTTTGGTGCCGGTGATGCGGCTGGGCACGATCTTGCCGGTTTCAGTGATGTAGCCTTTCAGGGTGTCCAGATCCTTGTAATCGATCTCTTTAACACCTTCTGCCGTGAAGCGACAGAACTTACGACGTCTGAAAAAACGAGCCATAACTTAACTCCTCAACTCCGGTAAATTACTCTTCTTCGTCCTGGGATTCGGACTTCCGACGGCTGTCAGACTCGGCAGAACGACGCGGACGGTCTTCGCCACCTGAACGACGGTCCTCACGGGACTCGGCGGCTTTCATCGGGGACATGTCGGTCACGGCTTCATCGCGACGCAGGATCAGGTCACGGATGATGGCATCGTTGAACCGGAAGTTGTGAGTCAGCTCATCCATAGCGGCCTGGGAACATTCGACGTTCATCAGGACGTAGTGAGCCTTGTGGATCTTGTTGATCGGGTAAGCCAGGTGACGACGGCCCCAATCTTCCAGGCGATGTACCTTGCCGCCATCTTCGGTGATGACGCCGGTATAACGCTCGATCATTGCGGGCACCTGCTCGCTCTGATCCGGATGTACCATGAATACGATTTCGTAGTGACGCATGAGTTCTCCCTACGGTTTAAACAGCTTCCTTTTTCAACCGCGCGGCTTTTGGCCGCCCCGTCGAGCATGAAAGCAAGGAGGTGACAGCCCCGGGCTGCCGGCTTCTTTTTGCTTTATCAATAAGGCCTTACAACGAAAGGCTTGATCAAAAGCGTGGCCTTATTGCCCATTTCTTCAGGCAATAAAAAACCACCCCTTGAAAAAGGGGTGACGTATTCTAGGCGCCCAGCGCCTTCTGTGCAAGGGTTAACCAAGACGTTGACGCAAGGCCTCGTACAGGCACACACCGGTGGCTACGGAAACGTTCAGGCTGTCCACATGCCCCAGCATGGGAATGCTGATCAACTGGTCACAGTGCTCTTTGGTCAGCCGGCGCATGCCCTTACCTTCCGCACCCATCACCAGGGCCACCGGGCCCTTGAAATCCGCCTGATAGAGCGTGGCCCTGGCCTCGCCGGCCGTACCGATCAACCAGACACCCTGCTCTTGCAGGGTTCTCAGGAAACGGGCCAGGTTGGTCACGCGCACGAACGGCACGGTTTCAGCCGCGCCACAGGCAACCTTGCGGGCAACCGGGGTCAGCGTCGCCGACTTGTCCTTGGGGACAATGACTGCCTGGATACCGACGGCATCGGCTGTACGCACGCAGGCCCCCAGGTTATGGGGGTCGGTCACCCCATCGAGCACCAGCAGAAACGGTGACTTGCCACTCTTTTCCAGCTGGGCCAGAAGATCACCCTCGGTCCATTCACGGCTCTCCGACACGGCTGCGACAACACCCTGGTGAACACCGGAGACCCGCTCATCGAGCTCACGGCGATGCACAACCTGCCAGCGCACACCGAGACTGTCCAGCGCATCGGTGACGGCCCCGACGCGCTTGTCCTGACGCCCGGTCTGGATCCACACCTGTTGCAATCTTTCCGGCTCGCGCTTGAGGACAGCCTCAACCGCGTGCCACCCGAATACAAATTCCTGGGACACTGATTCTGATCCTGGTTACGGGTTACTGTTCAGAACTCACTTCCGGGTTCTGCGCCTGGGTTTTTTGCCGGATCCGGCCTGTCCGGACTTCTTCCCGGCTTCGCGGGCGGCTTCGGCAACCAGCTTCTCCCTGGCACTGCCCCGCTTGCCCTCGGCAGACGAAGCCGCCTCGGTCTTGCCCTTGCCCCGTCCCCGGGGGGCTTTCTTGCCACCTGTACCGCGCCTTTTGCCTTTACCTTTTCCGCGCTCCTCGCGACGGGTGACATCCAGTGCTTCCCGGTCCGCCTTACGGCGCCTGGGTTGACTGACCAGCTCCAGATCGATCTTGCGATCCTCCAGATCCACCCGGGCAACGCGCACCCGGACATCATCACCGAGCCGGAAGCTCACGGCCGTGCGCTCACCGATCATCCGGTGTTTGGCGGAATCGTGGTGGAAGTAGTCGCCACTGAGGGTGGAGACATGAACCAACCCTTCGATATAGATGTCCTCCAGGGCCACAAAGAAGCCGAAGGGCACTACCGCGGAAATCACGCCGTTATACTCCTCGCCCACGTGATCCCTGAGGAACTCGCACTTGAGCCAGGCCATGACATCCCGGGTGGCATCATCAGCGCGCCGCTCGGTCATGGAGGTATGCTCGCCCAACTGTTCCAGCCGTGCGTAATCGTAGGGGTACTCTGCCAGATCCGGATCGGTGACCGGAGGCGTGACCACATCCTTTTTGACCTCGGGATTATGGATCCGGGACTTGATGGCCCGGTGCACAATCAGGTCCGGGTAACGCCGGATCGGCGAGGTGAAGTGGGCATAGCTGGCAAAGCCCAGGCCAAAGTGGCCACTCTCCTCCGGACTGTAGACGGCCTGACTGAGGGAGCGCAGCATCACGGTCTGGATGACGTCGGCATCCGGGCGATCGGCAATCTGTGACAACAGTTCCTGGTAGTCCGCAGACGTCGGCTTGTCGCCACCTCTCAGTTGCAACCCGAGCTCTCCAAGGAACAGTCGCAGGGCCGCCAGCCGCTCTTCGGATGGGCCTTCATGCACGCGGTAGAGAGCCGGGGTATTGTGCTTCTTCAGGAAGCGCGCCGTCGCCACGTTGGCGCACAGCATACATTCTTCGACAATCTTGTGGGCGTCGTTTCGGTGGACCGGAACGATTTCCTCGATCTTGCGATTCGCATCAAAGATGATCCGGGTTTCGGTGGTCTCGAAATCGATCGCACCACGTTCGGTGCGAGCCTGGCGCAGCAACTTGTAAAGTTCGTAGAGGTTATGGAGCTGCGGCAACACCTCGGAGTATTGCTGGCTCAACCGGTAGCCCGGCTCGGAATCCGGCCGCTCCAGGATGTCACTGACCTTGTTGTAGGTCAGCCGGGCGTGACTGTGCATCACCGCCTGATAAAAACTGTAACCACTGATGCGACCGTTGGCACTGAGCGTCATATCCGCGACCATGCACAGGCGGTCCACGCCCGGGTTCAGGGAACACAGGCCATTGGACAGTTTCTCCGGAAGCATCGGTACCACGTGATCAGGGAAATACACCGAGTTGCCCCGTCTCAGCGCCTCTTCATCCAGCGGCGTGCCCGGACGGACATAGTGGGATACATCGGCAATTGCCACCAGCAGGCGGAAGCCCCCGCGCGGGCGTGGCTCGCAGTAGATGGCATCATCAAAGTCCCGGGCGTCCTCGCCATCAATGGTGACCAGCGGCAGATGACGGATATCCACCCGGTTCTGCTTGTCCTTCTCTTCCACTTCCGCGGGGATGGCGGCAGCCTGCTCACCAACGGCGGGCGGCCAGCTGTGGGGAATCTCATAGGACCGGATGGCGACATCGATTTCCATGCCCGGCGCCATGTGCTCACCCAGGATTTCAATCACCTTGCCCATCGGCTGGGTACGGACGGTCGGATGACGCAGGATCTCTACCACCACATACTGGCCCTGGTAAGCCTCACCCACGTGCTCCTCCGGCACCAGGATCTCGTGATTGATGCGGGCATTCTCCGGCACCACGAAACTGATGCCGCTCTCCCGGAAAAACCGGCCAACAACCTGACTGGTATTGCGCTCAAGCACTTCGACAATCTTGCCTTCGCGGCGGCCACGGTCATCAACACGGTCCACGCGCGCCGCAACCCGGTCGCCATGGAACACCTGGCGCATCTGCCGGGCGGAGAGAAACAGGTCCGAGCCGCCATCATCGGGAATAAGGAAGCCGAAGCCGTCCCTGTGGCCGGTAACCTTGCCGGTAACCAGATCGGCCTCTTCGATGGGCAGATAGGCACCACGACGGTTACAGATCAGCTGTCCGTCCCGGCACATGGCGATCAGCCGGCGGCGCAAGGCCTCAATACCTTCCGGAGAGGTTTGCCCCAACTCCTCACATAGCGTCTCGTGGGTGGCTGGCGCCCCCCGGTCCTTCAGGTGCTTGAGTATGAATTCCCGGCTCTGGATAGGGTTGTCGTATTTTCGGGCCTCACGGTCTGCGTGAGGATCACCTTTGTCTTTTTTCCTGGAAACCATTCGGATCCTTGTTCTTGAGCCGCATCGGCGCGGCGGAATCAGCATTTTGATGCAGTATAACGTTGGTATGGCAATGCTGCCTAACAAGGGGCATTTGATAGGCACAAATACCACCAAATTTTTTTGGAAAAAATGTTTGACAGCCTCAGGGGGAATCATTAAAGTACGCGCCATCGGTTGAGGGGCACACCCCAGCCAGCAACGAGTAGCTTGAATTCAGAAGTGAATTCAGTAAGATAGCAAGCGTTGCAAGTCACCTGCCGAGGTGGTGAAATTGGTAGACACGCTAGCTTCAGGTGCTAGTGGGGGCAACCCCGTGGAGGTTCAAGTCCTCTCCTCGGCACCACTTCCTTCCCCAGGAAGTGGCCTGAAACTCCAGAAAAAGTTCAGTAATCAAATCAAACCAGCACAACTCTGTTGCGCCTGGATTTTTCCGTTCCTGATTACACACAAGGTTCAGGCCGCGGCAGCAGCTTCGGAGCAATCAAAAAATAGCCCGGCGGACACCATCAGGCTCGGGGTATTGACCGGCGGGGCGTTCTCCACCGGATTGATTCCCGGCAGGCAGGCCGCCTGCCTGCTCATGGTAGGGGGCTCACCGGATTCGAGCACCGCAATGTTGCCGGGAGGAGACCTTGACAGGCCTGGCAACTTACAACGATTGGCAACAGAAGACCTCGCCAGCCGATGACCGGCGAGGCCAACGCCCATCAGAACGAACGGGCAACGATTTCCTTCATGATTTCATTGGTACCGGCATAGATGCGCTGCACGCGGGAATCGGCCCAGGCACGGGCAATCGGGTATTCCCACATGTAGCCATAGCCGCCGTGAAGCTGAACACACTCGTCCATGACCTTGCACTGGAGATCCGTGGTGTACTGCTTGAGCATGGCTGCCGTGGGGATATCCAGCTTCTTCTCCAGGTGCAGTTCCAGGCAGCGGTCGCAGAATACCCGCGCGGCGGTGATTTCAGATTTCAGTTCCGCGAGCTTGAAGCGGGTGTTCTGGAAGGCGATCACCGGCTTGCCGAAAGCCTTGCGCTCCTTGACGTAATCCAGGGTCCACTGCCAGGCCGCCTCGGCTGCCGCCACTGCGGCCAGGCCCACCTGCAGGCGCTCGGCGGGCAGCTCCTGCATCAGCTGGAAGAAGCCCTGCCCTTCCATGGAACCGAGCAGGTTTTCAGCCGGCACTTTCACGTCCTGGAAGAACAGTTCCGAGGTATCCTGGGCCTTCATGCCCACCTTGTTCAGGTTCTGCCCCTTCTCGAAACCTTCCCAGGCAGTCTCTACCAGTAACAGGCTTGTGCCCTTGGCCCCCTCCTTCGGATCAGTCTTGGCCACCACAATCACCAGGTCCGCCAGCTGGCCGTTGGTGATGAAGGTCTTGGAGCCGTTCAGGGTATAGTGATCCCCGTCTTTGATCGCAGTGGTCTTGACGCCCTGGAGGTCAGAACCGGCGCCAGGCTCGGTCATGGCGATGGCGCCGATCATCTCACCGGACACCAGCTTGGGCAGATACTTCTGTTTCTGCTCCTCCGAACCGTAATTCAGGATGTAGGGAGCCACAATGTCCGAGTGCAGACCCCAGCCGATACCGGACAGGCCGGCACGGGAGATTTCCTCGATGACAACGGCACTGTAGCGGAAATCCGCCCCCACACCGCCATACTCCTCCGGCGTGGTCGGGCACAGGAAACCCAGCTCACCGGCCTTCTGCCACAGTTCACGGCTGACCTGGCCGTCTTTTTCCCACTGATCATGATGGGGCGCAGCCTCCTGTTCCAGGAACTTGCGAAGGGAGTCGCGGAAACCTTCCAGGTCGCCGTCGAAAATAGTACGTGGAATCATGGTGAACCTCGGTGAATGACATGTGTTGTGACTGTCGTTTACCAAGTCTCGGCCGTTGGCCGGTTTCGCTCAATGGTGAAAACCATCAATCACGCTGACCAAAACCGTCGGCCGGAAGTCGCTTCAGAGGGGCTGCTTCGCGTCGATCCGGGCTTCGCCCCATCGGGGCATCAGATCCTGCGGCAGGTCCAGGTGATCGAGCAGGCGGGCAACAACAAAATCCACCATATCCTCGATGGATCGGGGCTTGTGATAGAAGCCGGGGCTGGCCGGCATGACCACTGCGCCCATCCGGGTCAGGCGCAGCATGTTCTCCAGGTGCACTTCCGAATAAGGGGCCTCCCGGGGCACCAGAATCAATTGACGGCGCTCCTTGAGGGCAACATCCCCCGCCCGCTCGATCAGGTTGTTGCTCGCACCGGTGGCCAGCGCCGAGAGCGTGCCGGTGCTGCAGGGACAGATCACCAGGGGGGCCTGTTCGCCGGAACCCGAGGCCGGCGGCGCGAACCAGTCCTCTCGACCAAAGACCAGGACCTGGCCCGGCTCAGCGCCGGAAAATTCCGCCAGGCATTCCTGCATGGCCGGTGGCGACCCCGGAAGTTTCAGGTCTGTCTCGGTGGCGATAACCACCTGGGCGGCCCGGCTGACCATGACCTGCACACGGCACCCGGCCGCCACCAGGCATTGCAGCAGACGCAAAGCGTACTGGGCGCCGGAGGCGCCGGTAATTGCCAGGTTTACGGTTCGCTGTGCCGGAGCGGGCGTGGTCATTCGTGCTTTTCCCCAGAGGTTGTCAGGGCGGGAAGATCAGCCATGGATACGTTCAAGTTCCGCCACCAGTTTGCCGTGGATCCCGCCAAAACCGCCATTGCTCATGATGACAACGTGGCAGGGACTCGGAAGGTCGTCCAGTACCCGACCGATAAGTGCCTCAACTGAGGACTCCACTCGGTGCAGGTCACTATCTTCATTGTCGGCCTGCCAGGCACTGACCAGCTCCTGCAGCCAGTCCATGTCATTCAGGTTCGCCCACAGGACCCGGTCCGCCAGCTCCGCACTGGCCAGCAGGTTGTCCCGGTGCACGCCCTGTTTCATGGTGTTGGAACGGGGCTCGATCAGGGCCAGGATAGGTTCATCGCCCACCCGGTTACGCAAGCCCTCCAGGGTGGTGGCAATGGCGGTGGGATGATGGGCAAAATCGTCGTAGACTTTCACGCCACCAACATCCGCCAGCAGCTCCATCCGACGCTTGACCCCCGAAAACCGGCACAATGCGGCAATGGCATGATCCGGGGTGACCCCGACGTGTCGGGCGGCGGCGATGGCGGCCAGGGCATTACGCACATTGTGCATGCCAGTCTGGCCCCATTTCAGGGTAGCGACCGGCTGCTCGTGATGAATCACCAGGAACCGGCTGCCGTCTTCCGACAACAACTCGGCACGCCAGTCCGCGGTGCGGGTAATCTCACTGCCGACAGCCGTGTCCTGAACCGGGCTCCAGCAGCCCATGGCCAGGGCACTATCCAGGTGCGGATCCACCGCCGGACGAACGATCAGCCCCCCGGAGGGCACGGTGCGCACCAGATGATGGAACTGACGCTCGATCGCTTCGACGTTGTCAAAGATATCAGCGTGGTCGAATTCCAGATTGTTAAGGATCAGGGTATGCGGCCGGTAATGAACGAACTTCGATCGCTTGTCAAAGAAGGCGCTGTCGTATTCGTCAGCCTCGATCACGAAGAAGTCACTGTTTCCCAGCCGCGCAGAGACCGGAAAATCCAGGGGCACACCACCCACCAGGTACCCGGGTTCGAAGCCAGCCTGGTCGAGGATCCACAGCAGCATCGACGTGGTGGTGGTCTTGCCGTGGGTCCCGGCCACCGCCATGACCCAGCGGTGACGCAGCACCTCCCGGGCCAGCCACTCGGGGCCGGACATGTAGTCGATGTTGAGGTTCAGTACCACCTCGACCTCGGGGTTTCCCCGGGACATGGCATTGCCGATCAGCACCAGGTCCGGCCTCGGGTCCAGGTGGTCCGCGCTGTAACCCTCCATAAGGCTGATGCCCTGGCGTTCCAGCTGGGTACTCATGGGCGGGTAGACGCCCTGGTCCGACCCGGTGACCCTGTGGCCGAGCTCACGGGCCAGCACCGCAAGGCTGCCCATAAAGGTGCCACAGATTCCGAGAATATGAATATGCATTCGGCGTTCGACCTCTGGTTGAAACCTGCCAAGCGTCCCCTATACTTCGCAAGGCGTCAAGGCCCGCACTATCCGCAATCCTGGTCATGAAAATCCCGGGCGCTTGGCGTATCATTTGCGCCATTGTCGAACCAGCAGGAGGCTTCAGCCCGAGATGGCTATCAAGAACGCTTTTTACGCCCAATCCGGCGGTGTCACCGCCGTCATTAATGCCAGCGCCTGTGGCGTCATCCAGACCGCCCGCAAGCATCCGGACAAAATCGGCAAGGTGTTTGCCGGTCGCAACGGCATTATCGGGGCGCTCAGGGAAGAACTGATCGATACCAGCCTCGAGAGCGACGAGGCGATCCGGGCACTGATCCATACCCCGGGCGGGGCCTTCGGCTCCTGCCGCCACAAGCTCAAGAACATCTCCGAAAACCGGGCCGAGTATGAACGCCTGATCGAAGTGTTCCGCGCCCATGACATCGGCTACTTCTTCTACAATGGCGGCGGTGATTCCCAGGATACCGCCTACAAGGTATCCCAGATCGCCGACAAGATGGGCTACCCCATCACCTGCATCGGTGTGCCCAAGACCGTGGATAACGACCTGCCCTTTACCGACTGCTGCCCCGGCTTCGGCTCGGTTGCCAAGTACATCGCCATCTCGACCCTGGAAGCCAGCCTGGATATCAAATCAATGTGCGAAAGCTCCACCAAGGTGTTTATCCTGGAAGTGATGGGGCGCCACGCCGGCTGGATCGCCGCCTCCGGAGGATTGGCCGGCCAGGGCGAAGGTGAGCCGCCGCACATCATCCTGTTCCCGGAAATCCCGTTCGACCGGGAAGCCTTCCTGGCCCGGGTGGACCAGTGTGTGAAGGATTATGGCTATTGCGTGGTCGTTGCCTCCGAGGGTGCCCAGTACGAGGACGGCCGTTTCCTGGCCGACGCCGGTGCCAGGGATGCCTTCGGCCATACCCAGCTCGGCGGCGTGGCGCCAGCCCTCGCCAACATGGTCAAGCAGGCCCTGGGCCACAAATACCACTGGGCCGTTGCCGACTATCTCCAGCGCAGCGCCCGCCACATCGCTTCTGCCACAGACGTGGAACAAGCCTATGAGGTTGGCAAGGCCGCGGTGGAAATGGCGATTGCCGGCAAGCAGGCGCTGATGCCGACCATTGTCCGCGAGCAGGCCAAGCCCTATCAATGGAAGATCGGGGAAGCCAACCTCAGCGAAGTGGCGAACCAGGAAAAGAAAATGCCGATTCACTACATCACCGATGACGGCTTCGGCATTACCCGGGACTGTCGTAACTACCTGGAGCCCCTGATTTACGGTGAGAGCTTCCCACCGTTTGAAAAGGGCCTGCCGAAAGTAGCGAAGCTGAAGAATCGGCTGGTAGAGAAGAAACTCAAGACAGAGTTCAAGATCTGACCAGCCACCAGAAACAAAAAAAACCGCCCGGCTTCGACCACCGGGCGTTTTTGCCAGAAACACTGTGCGCCAGTGCCCCGTCTGGTTAATTCGCTGATCTACTGCGAATTAACCAGACGGGGCACTATCGTGTTCACGCACATAGGCGTAAAACTCGTCGAAACCGCCAATATGCTGATGGCCGACAAAAATCTGGGGCACAGTGTGTACCGGCTTGCCAATCTTGTCCGCGATGTCAGCCTTGGAGATACCCTTCTCAATCATGTCGATCCAGGTATACGGCAACTGCATGGATTCACACAGGCCTTTTGCCCGAACGCAAAAACCACAACTCGAACGGCCATAAATCGTGACCTGCTCCATAAAACCTCCTGCAACGGTATAAAACCGGGATGAGAACAAACCTGCCAACAGGGTACCGGCAAGGCAAGAGAGAATAAAATTGATGGTTTGCATGGCAACCATAGTACGTAACCATACCGTCAGCACCAAATACCGGCATTGAGTTCAGTCAAGACGGGGAGACGATTTGGGCCACCGGGAGGCGACGCGCTCACCCTGGTGGGCGGCATCATGCGGGTACCCTGGCTGAACTTCGTGATACTTGTGGCCACAGGCAAGGGCGCACGCTATGCCTTCGTGCTCTGGCTGGTGGCCGAGGCATCAGGCATATCCTTGCCTTCACCGTAAAGGTATTTGCGTAACAGGGGTTCGCCATTGAACTCGGAGTGCAGCACGGCAATGAATGTGTAGACACCAATCAGCTTCCGGTTCAGGAACACAAACTCCTTGGGAGGCACCCGAAAGTAACGGCTGATGGCCGAACGGGCCGCCTGGCGGGCAACCCGGGATGGCAGGTCACTCTGTTTCCAACGGTACTGGCCGTGACTGTTGACGGCGTACTCCGGCCATTCAAACTGGTCTTTCGCCAGGGGCTCAAGCACCGACATACAGACCTTGCCGAATTTCTCCAGCACTTCCCGGGGCCAGTCCGGACTCATGAAACGAAGTTTAATACCACCATCAATCACCGCTTCGAGGTCCTGCTCGTAGGACGCGCGGATCATCTGGATGACCGGCACGAGGAACTCGTCGGAGTAAGACTGCACCGCGCCAAAGTCCAGCAGGACGATCCGGTCATAGCCCGGGTCCTCGCCTTCTTCACCGGCAATGCGGATGCGATAATTGCCGAAGTTGGGATCGGTCTGGATCTCGCCCCAGACAAACAGCTCGCGGAAAAACAGCTCCAGGGCAGCCTCGCCAAGGGCGCTACGCCGATCCAGCGACAGCTCGCGAACCTCCCGGGAACCCACCGAGTGGCCATGCTCATAGGTCGAGGCGATCACATGGGCCGTGGAGTATTCCTGCAATACCCGGGGTACGATGAACCGGGGGTCGGATGCCAGCATGGTCCGGAACTTCTCCGTGGTGCGGGCTTCCAGGCGATAATCCACCTCCCGGTGCATCATCTCCCTCACTTCCTCGAGCCAGTCATCGAATTCCGGCCCGAAATTGACCAGACGAGCCACTTTCAGCAGCTGCGCCACCGCGTTCAGGTCGCTGTCGACGGCATCTGCAACGCCCGGATACTGAACTTTCAACACCAGCTCCAGACCGTCACTGCGCCGGACGGCACGATGCACCTGCCCCAGCGAGGCGGCGCCGATAGGCTCCGGATCCACTTCCAGTTCCGCCAGCCTGTTACTGCCGAACTCATCTTTGAGCACTCGTTCGATCGCCGGCCACTCCAGGGAGGTGGTCTGGTCTTCGAGAGTATGCAGGGCCTCGGTGACCTCTTCCGGCAGGAAATGTTCGCCATAGAGCGCCATCACCTGCCCGACTTTCACCACACTGCCTTTCAGACGCCCGAGCTCCTCCACCAGGAACCGGGCCTGATTGGACAGCATGGCCCGGTGCCGCTCGTCCCGCCTGTCCTTGCTGCTGAACCAATTGGTGGCCATATGGGAAGCCATACGGGTACCTGCCGTCAGTCCGGCCCGGGTCAGGCTCAGCCTGCGCTCAAAGCTGCCGGTCTTGATGCGGGAAACTTTTGCTCCTGGACGCTTGGATGACATGGACAACCTGTGAGTGTCGGAAAATTTGAGCTGTCTGCCAGCGGTTCGTTCCATTATACGGATATAGTGGAAACCTATCCTCACCGACCCGACTTGTTTTCCCGGGCCTGCCGGCCAATGCCGGCCTGCGGGTCCAGGTTTAAATATGCCGGCAACACTTGTTTACATTTTGCTACAGTGTTAATAGTAAACCCGGTCTAGTATGTCAGGAGGCGTCAGGCTCAGTAAAATACAAGAACAGGACTGGAAATGAAGCAAACGGCTGTCAAAACCCCGAACACGGAACTGTCCCAGTTTCGTGTGAAAGGCGAGATTCCGGTTCCGGTACTGATCAACTGGCTCACCTCTGCGGCAATACCCATCCTGCTGTTTTTCGCCGGCAGGTCGGCCAGCACCGCGGACAACCCTTTCAACGCAGCGGTGCTGGCAACCTTTGCCGCGCTGCTTGCACTTAATTCCCTGGTCTATCTGGGCATCCGGAACCAGACCCTCCACCGCCGAAGCTTCATCAGCCTGGTCAGCGTGCTGTTTACCTTTCTCGTTGTCCAGGCAGTAGAGAATGGCTCGGCCATTATCTGGCTGTTTGCCTACCCGCCCGTCATTTTCTACATCAGCGAGGCCCGGGTGGGCGCCATCGCCTGCGCCAGCGGCCTGACCGGCCTCGCATTCCTGTTCAGCCCCGCCGGGGACCTTCTGTTCGAGTTGCCCTACAGTACAAGTTTCCGGCTCTCTATGATCATCGTGCTCGGTTTTGAGATGCTGAGCTGTTACGTCCTTGACCAAAGCCGGAGACGGAGCAAGCTGCGCTTGCTCAGGCTGGCGTCGGAATTTGAATTCGCCGCCAAGCACGACGCCCTGACCGGCCTGGCGAACCGCCGGGAGGGTCTGGAGCAACTGGAGACGGAGTACCAGCGTTACCTGCGAACCCGGCGACCGTTCTCAGTCATGCTGCTGGACATCGATCTGTTCAAGGGTATCAATGACCATTATGGTCATCACGCCGGAGACGAGCTGATCAGAATGGTCGCCCGCACCCTGCGGGAGCAGTGCCGGAACGTCGATACTGTGACCAGGTGGGGCGGTGAGGAATACCTGGTCCTGCTACCGGAGACGGGGCCGGACGAGGCCCTGCAGACGGCCCAGCGGACCCGTGCTGCCGTAGAGGCGGGTTCGGTCGAGGTGGATGGTCACCAGCTCGGGGCCACCATCAGTGTCGGTACCGCCACCATTACCGGATCGGAATCCATCGACCGCTTGCTGCAGAGGGCCGACGAGGCGCTCTATGCTGCCAAGATCGCCGGCCGAAATCAGGCCTGTGCCGCCGCCAACTGACGCCGGTCACCAGCCCTTACGCTGTTGTACCTGCTGGTAACCGAGGCCGGCAACCAGATGGTCCACCAGACGCTGCCCGATGTCGGCCACGGTGGCACCGGCCACATAATCCCGGACCTGGCACATGCGCATGCCGGCATAGCCGCAGGGATTGATACGGCTGAAGGGCTCCATGTCCATGTCCACATTCAATGCCAGGCCGTGGAACGAACAGCCGCGACGGACTCTCAGGCCAAGGGAGGCAATCTTGGCATCTCCCACGTAGACACCGGGCGCATCGGGACGCGGTGCAGCCTCGACACCCAGATCCGCCAGCGTGCGGACAATGCCCTGCTCGATCTGATCCACCAGGCCCCGGACACCAAGCTTCTTTCGGGGCAGATCGATCAACAGATAGATCACCAACTGGCCGGGCCCGTGGTAAGTCACCTGGCCACCACGGTCCACCTGAATGACCGGGATATCGCCGGGCAACAGCAGGTGTTCGGGTTTGCCCGCCTGGCCCTGGGTAAACACCCTGGGGTGCTCCAGGCACCAGAGCTCGTCCAGGGTGGTTTGATCCCGGTCCGCCGTGAAATTTTTCATGGCCTCCCAGGTTTCCGGGTAGGGCTGCTCCCCGAGGGAACGGACAATGAGTTCAGCCATGGCTGTCAGAGCACCATGTGAACGCGGCCGCTGGCCTTGAGATCTTCAAACAGCGCCTTGAGCTGGTCCTCGCCTGTCGCCACGATTTTCAGCTGGACCGAGGAAAAGCGCCCCTTGCTACTCTCGGTCACGGAAATGTCCGCCTCGGTGATCCCGGGCGCATGGCACTCCACTACTTCAACGACAAAATCGGTGAAATCAGGTGCGGCGTTACCGATGACCTTGATCACGTAATCGCAGGGGAATTCGATTTTTGGCGCTTTCGGCTCACTCATGCCGCATTACTCCCGGGTACTGGCATCACCCTTACTGAAACAACTGGACAAAAAAGAGCTTGATGGCGTCCCACAGGCGCTTGAACAGCCCGCCTTCCGGAACCTCGGTCAGCGCGAGTACCGGCTTATCCACCAGCACCGTGCCGTTCAGGCTCACCTTGACCCGACCAAGCTCATCCCCGACATTGATGGGTGCTTTGATCACAGAATCAAGGTCCACGGTGGATTCCAGCCGGTTTCGGGATCCCCGGGGAATGGTGACGAAGACATCTTCGGTCAACCCCACCGATACCTGGTCCGCCTGGCCACCCCAGATCCGCGCTTCCATCAGTTCCTGACCGGACCGGAACAGGCGTTCGCTCTCGTAATAACGGAAGCCGTAGTTAAGCATCTTCTGCACTTCCTGGGCCCGGGCCTGGCTGCTGCCGGTTCCCATCACCACCGCGATAAAACGGGTGTCCTCACGTTTGGCGGACGCCACCAGGCAATAGCCGGCTTCTTCAGTGTGGCCGGTTTTCAGCCCATCCACACTGTCGTCCCGCCACAGCAAGCTGTTCCGGTTCGGCTGACGGATGTTGTTGTAGGTGAAGTGCTTCTCGGCGTACAGCGGATAGTTTTCCGGATAGTCATTGATGATGGCGCGTGCCAGCAATGCCAAATCGTAAGCGGTGGAGTAATGATCCTCCGACGGCAGACCGGTGGCATTGGCAAAGCTGGTGTCCTTCATGCCCAACAGTTGCGCCTGCTGGTTCATGATATCGACGAAGGCGCCCTCACTGCCAGCAACAAACTCCGCAAGAGCCACGGATGCATCGTTACCGGACTGGATAATGACGCCCTTGAGCAGGTCTTCCACAGAGACTTCGGTACCTTCCTGCACGAAGGTTCTGGAGCCTTCCGTTTTCCAGGCCTTGACACTGATGGGGACCATGTCGCTCATGGAAATGCGGCCCTCATCCAGTTCCCGTTCCACGATGTAGGCCGTCATCATCTTGGTCAGACTCGCCGGAGGCAGCCGCTCGTGACTGTTCTCCTCCATGAGGATGCTTCCACTTCCGGGATCCATCAGCACGTAGGAAGTCCCCGCGATTTGCGGCGGAGAAGGAATCAGCACTGACTGCGCCATCACCTTGCCCGCAAGGGCCAAGGCAAGGACAAGTACAACAGAGAAAGAACGTAAAGCAGTTGTTAAGGCCATGGGTCCATTCATTCGTCAGGTGTGTTTCTGGTTATGGGAATGCTCAGTGTGAATCGGTCAGCAGGACAGACTGCGAAAAGCCCCTTGCCTCGAGCAGGCTCTGGGTACGCCGGGCGGCTTCCTCGTTCTCGAACGGACCGACCTGTACCCGGTGAAAGCGGCCTGACCGGGTATCAATAGCGCGAACCCGCACCGGATTTTCCAGTACCGACCGCACCCGACCCAGCAGGGCTTCCGCCGGGTCCCGGCTGCTGAAAGAGCCCAATTGAACGAACAGGCCGCGGGATGCCGTGCCCACGACATTGTCAGCCACTGCACCAGAGGCTGCCGGTGCGCGACCGTCGCCCGGCACAAACGGCTCACCCGCCAGGGTCATGGAGCCATCCGGTCTGACCGTAATGGCAGCCACCTCGACTCTTGCCGTACCCCTGGACTGATAGCCCAGCTTCCTGGCCGCTGCATAGGACAGATCGATCAGACGATCGCCGTGAAACGGCCCCCGGTCGTTGACCCGGACAATCACCGATCGCCCGTTATCGAGGTTCGTGACCCGCGCATAACCGGGAATCCGCAGGGACTTGTGGGCTGCGGTCATCTGGTACATGTCGAAGGTTTCACCGTTGGACGTCTTGTGACCGTGAAACTTCTCGCCATACCAGCTGGCGGTACCGGTGGCGACATAACCGTCATTACTCTCCAGAACCCGGTAACTCTTGCCCCAGACGGTGTAGGGCGATTTGTTGCCGGTGTTCCCGGGCGATTCGTAGCGCGGTTGTGCATCGCCCAGCCCGGAAACATCGAAATTTCCTGCCGGAGCCCGATCCTGGCTGAGTGTGTAGCGGGAGGAATGGTCGGTTTCAGGTGACGAGGCACAGCCGGCAAGCACCACCGTGGCAAGGGCAGTCAACCACCATATCAATGTAAACCTCGGCTTCACGGTCCGGAAATCCCCTTGTGCTGTTACTGCCCGGCTCAACCCCGGCGCTTTACGTTCATTGTAGCGGGTTCTCTTACCGATTCACCATTACCCGCTTTCCATGGTTGATCAGGCACTGATCATCCTGCGGTGGGTATGAATCGACATCAGTACACCAAAGGCCGCCATCAGTGTCACGCTCGAAGTGCCCCCATAGCTGACCAGGGGCAGAGGCACCCCCACTATCGGCAGCAAGCCGCTGACCATGCCAACATTGACGAAAATGTAGATAAAAAAGGTCATGGTCAAGGCTCCCGCCAACAATCGGCTGAACGTATCCTGGGCGGTGGCCGCGATGTACAGGCAGCGCAGTATGATGAGGAAGTAGACTGTCAGCAGCACCGCCATGCCGACAAAACCGAACTCCTCAGCCAGCACTGCCACAATAAAGTCGGTATGACTTTCCGGCAGGAATTCCAGGTGCGACTGGGTACCCTGGAGCCAGCCCTTGCCGTCAATACCCCCCGAACCGATGGCGGTCTTGGACTGGATAATGTTCCAGCCGGTGCCCAGCGGATCACTCTGCGGGTCCAGCAGCGTCAGTACCCGTTGTTTCTGGTACTCCTGCATCACAAAGAACCACATCAGCGGGGCTGACACCGAGGCCATGGCCACAAAAGCCGCGATCAGTTTCCAGCTCATGCCAGCAAAGAAGACCACAAACAGGCCAGCCATTCCCACCAACAGGGAAGTCCCCAGATCCGGCTGTTGGACGATCATCACCATGGGGACCAGCACTATCGCCAACCCTACCGCCACCTGGGACAGACGTGGCGGCAAAAAGTGCCGTGACAGATACCAGGCGGCCGTCATCGGAACCACCAGCTTCATGATTTCAGAGGGCTGGAAGCGGGGCAGTCCGGGCAGTGCCAGCCAGCGCTGGGCACCCTTGGCCCCCACCCCCACCACGAGAACCGCGGCAAGGCCAACAAGACCCACGGCATAGAGCCAGGGCGCCCAGCGGCGAAAAACCGCCGGATCCAGTTGGGCAAACACCAGCATGACCACAAACGCGATTCCGAGGCGAATGCCCTGAGCCTTGACCACTTCAATATTGCGGTCAGCGCCACTGTAAAGAACAAACAGGCCGCCGGAAACCAGCATCAACAGCAGGAGAAGCAGGATCGGGTCCAGATGCAGGGCGGACCAGAAGCCGCGGGAGCGTGCCAACGGGGCGGAGGCGGCCGGATCCACCAGGTTTCTAAAGGCCATTATTGCGTTCCCCCGGTTGCACGGCTCACCAGCTCGCTGTCACTGCTCTCGGAAAACTCCAGTAGCCAGGCATCGAACAGTGCCCGGGCAACCGGTGCCGCGGTACCGCTGCCACTACCGCCATTCTCGACGATGACCGACACCACGATCTCCGGATCGTCAACCGGGGCAAAACCGACAAACAAAGCATGGTCCCTGAGGCGTTCACGAATTTCCCCGGCATCGTATTCCTCATCCTCATCCAGACTGAACACCTGTGCGGTGCCGGTCTTTCCCGCCATCCGGTAAGGCGCACCACTGCCCACCCGGCGGGCCGTCCCACGGGCGCCGTGCATGACCTCGGCCATGCCCTCAACCACATACTCCCAGTCCGCCGGATTATCCAGTTTCAGGGGTTCATGGGTCTCTGCAGGAAGAACGTCGGCTGCTTTTTCGTCCCCGACCACTTCCTTCAGCAGACGCGGTTCAACCCAGGAGCCCCGGTTGGCGATGAGCGCGGTGGCTGTAGCCAGTTGCAAAGGCGT
The DNA here is from genome assembly GCA_034189235.1 of Pseudomonadota bacterium. GTDB lineage: Bacteria > Pseudomonadota > Gammaproteobacteria > Pseudomonadales > Oleiphilaceae > Marinobacter. The sequence continues at coordinate 7,985 of JAXHVJ010000020.1, read as the reverse complement.
CGCCAGCATGAACCCCTGACCGATCCCCAGGTTGACCGAATCGCCCGGATACCAGGGCTGGTTATGGATGGCTCGCTTCCACTCCCTGGAGGGCAACAAGCCGTTCAGTGCACCGGACACATCAAGGGCAGCGTCCTCACCGAAACCGAAGCTCGACAGGTAGCCCGCCATGGTATCCACCCCCATCTCGATGGCCGCTTCATAGAAATAGACATCGCAGGACTCGGCGATGGCGTCCTTGAGATCCACCCAGCCGTGGCCGGTCCGTTTCCAGTCCCGCCAAACCCGGCCACCGTCATTCAATCGGAAATAGCCCGGATCCCAGATGGTGTGATCACGGGTAACAGCGCCACTGTCCAGTGCCGCTATCGCCAACATGGGCTTGAGAGTGGAGCCAGGGGGGTACTGCCCACGCAGAGCCCGGTTGAACAGGGGTTTGTCTTTGCTCTGACTCAGTTCGCGGTAGTCCTCGACACTGATACCGGTAACAAACTTGTTGGTATCAAATCCCGGCACACTGGCAAGTGCCAGAATACCACCGGTCTTTGGCTCAATGGCGATCACCGCACCACGGCGGCCATCAAGCAATTCATAAGCACGCTTCTGCAGCCGCAGATCCAGGTGCAATTGCAGGTCTTCACCGGACACCGGGTTGTCCCTTTCCAGGATGCGCAGTGTTCGGCCGCGGGCATTGGTTTCCACATGCTGGTAGCCGACGGTGCCGTGAAGGGTCTGTTCGTAGAAGCGCTCGATGCCGGATTTTCCGATGTAGTTGGTTCCGGCGTAATTGACCGGATCAATCCGCTGCAATTCCTCACGATTGATACGGCCGACGTAACCCAACACATGGGCGGTGAGTTCACTGTGGGGGTAATACCGAACCAATTCCGCCTTGACTTCAACACCCGGCAACTGGTGGCGATGGACCGCGAGCCGGGCAATTTCCTGCTCGGTGAGATCGTAGCGGAGGGGAATTTCCTGGAAGGGGCGCCGGGGCTCCCGGAGGCGCCGGTGAAACCGTTCAAGGTCCTGTTCGGAGATCTGGAGGATATCACCCAGCTGCGCCAGGGTTTCGTCCATGCCGTCGACACGCTCGGGCACCAGAGTCACACTGAACACGGGACGATTTTCCGCCACCAGTTCCCCGTTCCGATCATAGATCAGGCCCCTGGTTGGAGGCACCGACTGGACCTGGACCCGGTTCTTGTCGGACATCGTGGTGTAGAGCTCGTGCCCGACCACCTGAAGCTGATACATGCGAGCCAGTAGCCCGCCCAGCATCAGGATGACAAACACCAGCATCACTACGGTGCGGCGCTGGAACAACCGGCGTTCGGCAGCGGTATCCTTGAATTCACCCCACGGCATAACTGCCCCCTAGGCCCGGTGGTACGGGTGATTGCGGGTGATCGACCAGGCCCGGTAGAGCTGTTCCGCCAGCAGGATCCGCACCAGCGGGTGAGGAAGGGTCAGGGGCGACAGCGACCATTGCTGGTCAGCTCTCTGCCGGCAGGCATCCGCCAGACCGTCGGGGCCACCGACCAGGAAACTGACGTCGCGACCGTCCTGCTGCCAGTTTTCAAGCTGGCTGGCGAGCTTTTCGGTGGACCAGGGGCGACCGCCGACTTCCAGGGCAACCACCCGATCCCTCGGACCGGTCGCCGCCAGAATCGCGTCACTTTCCTTTTGCATCAACCTGGGAATATCGGGATTCTTGCCCCGGTGTGCCATGGGAATTTCGACCAGCTCAAGGGGAAGCTCCGGGGGCATCCGGCGGGCGTAATCGCTGTACCCGGCACTGACCCAGTCGGGCATCTTCTGCCCCACACAGATCAGACGTAACCGCATGGTTATTCGCTGCCCGCAACACCCAGATCCGGTGCGTCGCGCCAGAATCGCTCCAGATCATAGAATTCGCGGGTAGCGGGCATCATGACATGAACCACAACATCGCCGAGGTCTACCAGTATCCAGTCACTGGCTGCGGCGCCCTCGACATTACTGGCGCGCACGCCCTGCTCCCTGGCTTCGACGACCACGGAATCAGCAAGGGACTTCACATGACGGTTTGATGTACCGGACGCCAGCACCATGAAATCCGTGACACTGGTGCGGTCACGAACGTCAATCACACTGATGTCCTGCGCTTTTACCTCTTCAAGTGCATTTACAACCAGATCTTTCAGTTCTTCAGCCTGCATAATTACCCTGTTGTACGGGCTTCAGCCGGATTGGCGGCCCGAATAGTCATACTCAGATGCGATTGTAACACTAAAAGTTCCGGTCAGGGCAGGCACCATAAAGCCTCTGGTGGCGGATTTCCTCCCAGACCGAATCGGGAGTCAGGTAACGGGGGGATCTGCCAGCGGCAATCCGTTCCCGGATCCCGGTGGCGGAGATATCCAGCAGCGGCGGATCAAGCTCCAGAATACATCCGGCGGGTGTGCTCCGGAGACTTCCGACATCTTCCACCCTCCTTCTCGCCAGCAACCGGGCGGGAGTGTTCTCGGGATCCAGGGCCGGGCCGGGGCGGCGCACCACCACGATGTGCGCCAGTTCAGGTATGCGCTCCCACTCCCGCCAGCGATCGAAGCCCGCGAAAGCATCGGTGCCGACCACCATCACCAGGGGCTGATCCGGCCCCAGCTCTTCCCGCAACTGACGGAGAGTATCGGCGGTGTAGGAAGCCCCGGCACGACGCAGTTCCCGGTCGTCAATGTACAACCGGGGCTCGCCCTGCATAGCCAGTTCCATCAGCTTCAGCCTCTGCGACGCGCTGGCGCCGGTATCGCTCCGGTGGGGCGGGATGTAGCACGGTACCAGACTGACACGTTCCACCTCCAGACGATCACACAACTCTATCGCCAGCCGCAGGTGGCCGTGATGGATCGGGTCGAAGGTCCCCCCGTATATGACGTGCATCGGCATCAGGTCCGGATGTGGCCGTCGCCGAACACCACGTACTTCTGGGAGGTCAGCCCCTCCAGCCCCACCGGACCGCGGGCATGGATCTTGTCGGTGGAAATCCCGATCTCTGCGCCAAGCCCGTACTCGAAGCCGTCGGCAAACCGGGTGGACGCGTTGACCATCACCGAACTGGAGTCCACCTCGGTAATGAACCGGCGCGCCCGGGTATAGTTTTCCGTAATGATACTGTCGGTATGCTGGGAGCTGTAGCGATTGATGTGCTCAATCGCGCCATCGAGGCCGCCCACCACCCGAACTGCCAGGATCGGCGCCAGGTATTCTTCTTCCCAATCCGCCTCGGTAGCTTCGGTGGCCGCCGGGACGATCTCGCGGGTTTCCGGGCAGCCCCGCAGTTCCACGCCCTTTTCCTCGAATGCGGAGGCCAGCAGGGGCAGGATATCGGCCGCCACTTCGCGATCCACCAGCAGGGTCTCCATGGTGTTGCAGGTGCCATAGCGCTGGGTCTTGGCATTGACTGCCACTTTCAGCGCCTTTTCCGGATCGGCGTGGCTGTCGATGTAAACATGGCACACACCGTCCAGGTGCTTGATGACCGGCACCCGGGCATCCCGGCTGATCCGCTCGATCAGGCCCTTGCCACCCCGGGGCACGATGACATCGACATATCGGGGCATGGTGATCAGTTCACCGACCACAGCACGGTCTGTGGTCTTTACAACCTGGACAGCAATCTCTGGCAGGCCGGCGGCCGCCAGCCCCCTGGCCAGACAGGCGGCAATGGCCTGGTTGGAATGAATCGCCTCGGACCCGCCGCGCAGAATGGTGGCATTACCCGATTTCAGGCACAGGCTGGCTGCTTCCACTGTGACGTTGGGGCGGGATTCATAGATGATGCCGATCACGCCCAGGGGCACCCGCATCTTGCCGACCTGGATGCCGGACGGGCGATAGGTCATGCCGGTGATTTCACCGATCGGGTCCGGCAGCGAGGCCACCTGCTTCAACCCCTCGATCATGGTATCGATTCGCTGGGGCGTCAGTTCCAGCCGATCCAGCATGGCGGCATCCAGGCCGTTCTCGCGCCCTTTCTCCAGGTCCTTGCTGTTGGCAACCGTCAGTTCGTTGCGAGCGGCATCAAGGGCCTCCGCCGTGGCCAGCAAAGCCCGGTTGCGCGTGGCCGTGGTTGACCGGGCCACCTGTGTGGCGGCCGCTCGCGCCTGCTGGCCGACCTCTGCCATGTATGCTGCTATATCCATCCCGTGTCCTTGTACCTTGTCAGTCAAATTCAGGATTAAAGGCCTAACTTTACCTTTCCCGTTTCAAGTACGCATCCCAAACCTTTATCATAACGCTGCGCTATGCTTCATACTTAAGCAGCCGGGAGAGGAAGGACAGACCATGGCCCAGACGGCCGATAAATTCCTGCTGACCAGGTTGTCACGAGCCGGATTCGTGGCATTTCTGGCCATAAGTGTGCTGGGAGCTCTGCTCGGCCAGCCCATGATGGCGGCGGTTGCTGCTGCGGCCTCTGGCGTCGTCATCAGTGGCCGGACATTCCATCCGGGCCGGGCAAAACGACCCTGGCCGCTGATACAGCGCCTGTTTTTCCTGACCCTCTCGCTCCTGCTACTGTCCGGATTCGTGGTAGGCCCCCGGGCCCTCACGCACTGGCTCTATGCCATCCCGCTGGTCGCCTTCTCACTGTTCCCGCCCGCCGCCGCCGTGATCCTGGCCCTGGCGGTGACAATCCTGGCCATGGCCGGTGCCTGGTGGGCAACCGGACTGCCCGACCGGCACCAGATGATCAGTGCCTTTCTGCTCACACTGCTGCTGTCCGGTCTGCTCGTGTTTCTCCGTGAATACAAAAGCCGTCAGCTTGCGCCGTTGCGGCGCACCGACGAGCTGACCCAGGCCGCCAGCCGAGAATACCTGTCCGCAGATCTCCATAAGGAGATCCAGCGCAGTGAGCGGGAGGGCACCGACATGTCCGTGATCATGATCGGGCTGGATACCCACCTGAGCGACAACGAAAGGGACGAGGACATTCGCTCGATGCTGCCCCGTATTGGCCGCTACCTGCATTCCCAGTTACGCGACTTCGACACCTATTACCGGGTGGCGGACCTGCAATTCCTGGTCATCCTGCCCGGAATTGGCACCAACAATGCCCTGCACCGGGCCGAAACCATCCGCGCCGGGCTGCAGACGCTGCTCGAATCCCACGGAATGCTCCTGACCGTGAGCACCGGCATTGCCGGGCTCAATATCGGCGATGACGCTGACAGCCTGCAGCAGAGTGCTGCCCACGCCCTGCGGCGCGCCCAGCAACAGGGCGGCAACCGGATTCAGGTGTACAGTGCCTGGTCACAGCCGAACCACGGCGGCATGGCCGGACAGGAGCAGCCGGCGTCATGACCGAAACCCGCCTGAGAACCTGGACCCACAGCGCCTGCTACGTTCTGGCCACTCTGTTCATTGCCAGCCTGGCAGGCCAGAATCTGCGCTATGGTTTTTATGACCTGTTCTACCTGGCTTCCGGGATGGCCATTCTCACTGCCGCCGGACTCATCTATACCATTATCAAGCGCCGGCACCAGCTCGCTGCTCCGGGGCACCTGATCATCCTGGCCGGACTGAACAGCGGACTGGTTGCGGCGCTGATCACCATGGACGGCCCGGGTATCAGTCACTGGGCGATGCCCCTGCTGGTTCTGAACCTGCTTATCCTGCCCCTGCGCCAGGGCCTGGGTTTGTCCGTGCTTGTGCTGGTACCTCTCGGGGCTATCCTGTTCCTCAAGCATCCGGCCAGTGATGCCATGGCGATTACCACGGGCCTGCTGATCCTGCTCACGGTGGCGGCCCTCTACAGCTGGCACTACGGCCACATGGCCCAGTCCGCGCAGGACCTGGCGATCACGGACCCCGTCACCGGGGCCCACAATGCCCGTTTCCTGGACGAAACCCTGCAGAAAGAGATCAGTCGCGCAATGGCCACCGGCCACCCGCTTTCGGTCATCCATCTTGGCCTGGACTATGTGGATGAAGTCAGAGACCTGCATGGCGAAGACGCGATCCAGTCGCTATTCCGCGATATGACTCAGCATCTGTTCGGCGTGATCCGGGCTGGCGACACCCTGTACACACTGGACAACGCGGAATTTTTCCTGGTGCTGCCGTTCACACCGGAGGAAGGTGTCCGGGTGATCGCTGAGCGAATCCGGCGGAACATTGCCGAGCATCAGTGGCGGGTGGTCGGCAAGGCCACGGTCAGCCTCGGCTGCACCACCCGCGGCAACGGCGATACCCGCACCGACACCCTGCGCAAACGTGCCCGGCAGGCCCTCGAAGAGGCCCGTAAACGGGGCGCCGATTCCGCCTGGTTCAGCCAGGGAGAGACCATCGAGGCATGAGCACTGCCTGGCTGACCGAGCTGACGACGTGGCTATCAGCCAGTCGGGGGCTGTTGGCAGCAGCCCTGTTCCTGACCGCATTCACCGAGTCCCTCGCGATTGCGGGCATCATCGTGCCCGGGGTTGCGATCCTGTTTGCAGTTGCTGCCCTGGCGGGCAAATCCGGCATGCCCCTGACCGAAGCCCTGGCCTGGGCCGGACTGGGCGCCGTCGCCGGTGACAGCGTAAGCTTCGCTCTGGGTCGACAGTTGCAGGGTCGGCTTACCTCGGTCTGGCCCCTGAGTCGGTACCCGGGACTGATTAACAAGGGTGAGGCCTTTTTCCATCGACATGGGGGCAAGAGCGTAGTGCTCGGCCGCTTTATCGGCCCCATCCGCCCGGTCATTCCCCTGATCGCCGGTGCGTTGTGGATGCCCTGGCGCCGGTTCCTGGGGTTCAACATTGCCTCGGCCATTGGCTGGGCTCCCGTCTACATCCTGCCCGGCTTTGTTGTCGGCAGCGCCCTTCAGAGTGAACTGCGTCCTCCCGCCCATTTCTATGCTGTCATGGGGGTCAGCCTGGCCGCCCTGTTCGTGGTCTACCTGATCATCATCCGCTTCCAGATGGGGCTGGGGGAAGGCGGCCTGGCCTACCGCTGGTTCGAGCAACGGATGCGACAGTATGAACTGTCACACCGATTCTGGCGCCTCTACACCAATGACCGCCCAGCCCGGGAGGGCGAGTTTCCGCTGGCCTCCGTGCTCATGGCGGTCGCTGCTTCCGGGTTACTCCTGATCTGGGGACAGCTGGCGGTCACTGGCGTACTGGAACCTTTCAACCAGCTCGCCCTCGACTGGTTCCGCCAGCTTCGGCAACCGCTGCTTGATGGCCCCGCCATCGCCATTACCCTGGTCGGCGACCCTGCGGTACTGGTTACTGCCGGTATTCTGGCGGTCCTTGTCCTTGCGTTCCGCGGATACTATGCCGCGGCGCTGCACATCCTGTTGGCAGCAGGCCTGACGGTTATCCTGGTGTGGCTACTGAAGTCGACTCTTGGCATTCCCCGCCCGGACCAGGTACTGCAGCCGCCTTCCTCCGGCGCCTTCCCAAGCGGCCATAGCGCGGGTATCACCGTGTTTGTCACCATGCTGGCCGGGTTTGTGGCCGGCGAGACCCGGCACCGGAAGCGCTGGCAGACTTACGTATTGTTTTCACTGCCGCTGCTGCCGGTAGCGATCAGCCGCCTGTACCTGGGGGTGCACTGGTTCACGGATATCATCGGGGGAATCCTGCTGGGTCTGGCAATTACCGGCCTGTCACGGGCCAGCTACAGCCGTTTTGACCGGGTCCCCATCCATACTGATGGCTTTACCCTGGCAGCCCTTTTGCTGTGGGTGATATTTACCGCAGGCTACCTGTATGAGCGCTGGCCCGAGTCGATGAAGGAGTATTCCCGGGAGCCGGTGAGCGGCACTAACCCTCCTCCAGCGCCTCCGGCAGACCGTTCTCGGGTTGCCGGAAATCGATGATCCGGACGTAGGTCCCGATATCGTAGAAGCGGGCCACCGGGCCGGTTTCCTCGCCATCCCTGATCAACACCACAACAAAGCCCCGGTCCTCCTTGAGGCATCGGCTCAACATATCGATGTAACGGGGTTCGAACAGTTG
>JAXHVJ010000002.1:0-105518 GCA_034189235.1 Pseudomonadota bacterium | reverse complement strand
TTCGGTGTCAAACTCTACCGCGCCAATTTCCTGCCCCGGCTGTGGCGCCCGACACTCCGCTACGCGCAGTGCCCGGTACAGCTGATCATTCCCAAAGCAGACAACTACGTCGGGGAGCAACTGTTTGAGCAGCAGGGTCGGTGGACGGGAAAGCTGACAAGAACAGAGGTGGACGCGCCACACTGGGCACCGCTGACTGCGCCCGGCCTGGTGGCGGACGCAATCAGGGAATTCGCATTCGCAGGAGGGCAGGCTGGTTAACGGGTACCGTACACCACCATGGTCTTGCCCTTGACCCGCACCAGGCCCTGGTCCTCCAGGGTCTTGAGCACCCGACCTACCATCTCCCGGGAACAGCCGACGATACGACCGATTTCCTGGCGGGTGATCTTGATCTGCATACCATCAGGATGGGTCATGGCATCAGGCTCCTTGCACAGGTCCAGCAAGGTTCTGGCCACCCGGCCGGTGACGTCCAGGAATGCCAGATCGCCCACTTTACGGGTGGTCTGGCGCAGGCGGGAGGCCATCTGTTCACCGATGAAGTACAGCACCCCCGGATCCTGCTGGGCGATCTCGCGGAACTTGGTGTAGCTGATCTCGGCCACTTCGCACTCGGTCTTGGCTTTGACCCAGGCGCTGCGGGAATCCATGTTGTCGAACAGGCCCATTTCACCGAAGAAGTCACCGGCATTCAGATAGGCCATGATCATTTCACGGCCGTCGTCATCCTCGATGAGGACGGTGACGGAACCCTTGACGATGTAGAACAGGGAATCGCTCTTGTCACCGGCGTATATGATGGTGCTCTTGGCGGGGTAACGGCGGCGGTGGCACTGGGACAGGAAATAGTCCAGGTGCTTGGTTTTCTGCTCAACCGGCTTGACGATAGTAGCCATAGTGCGAGTCATGCCTCCTCAGATACTGGCGGGTCCCGATGCTTATAATTCACCCGGCTTTCCCTGCGGGTTCGTTAATTTTTCTTCAAAAACACGCCAACTTATAACAAGAAGGCCATTGGCGGGCAACCGGAAAGAGCGCACACCTTGACCTCGATACCGTTTTCGGCGGCTGCCGGGGAATTCCGACTATGCTAGCATCCGGCCTCATTACCCCTTGTTCTGACCAACGGAGACCATCACCATATGAAAGCAACCGTCGACTGGACCGGCAATGCCAGCTTCAGGGCTACCAGTGGCAGCGGCCACAGCATACAGATTGATGGCCCCCCGGACCACGGCGGCGAGAACCTGGGGCCCCGCCCCATGGAGCTGCTGCTGATGGGCCTCGGAGGATGCTCCTCCTTTGATGTGATGAGCATCCTCAAAAAGAGCCGCCAGGATGTAACTGCCTGCCACGCGGAACTGGAAGCGGAACGTGCCGATGCCGTGCCGGCGGTTTTCACCAGAATCCACCTGCATTTTGTCGTTACCGGCCACAACCTCAAGGAGAAGCAGGTTGAGCGGGCGGTGAGCCTGTCGGCAGAGAAATACTGTTCCGCCTCGATCATGCTGGAAAAGGCCGGCGTGGAGATCAGTCACAGCCATGAAATCCGCGAAGCGGAGTAAGGCCTGCCCAGCCAGCCGGAACCGGGGGGAATTACGGATGCTGAAATGTCATTGCAGATACTATTCAACGTCACTTGCGGTGTGCATAATACGCGCCTTCTCTGCCGGTCTGCGCAAAAGGTGACCAATGGGTCACCTGGTCAGTAGTCGGTGGCGGCCTCGGCAGGGCTGACCCTTCAAGGTTGTGCCCTGCAGTCATTCATCTCCAATGTCCGGAGGGGCTGAGCATGGAAACCAAACTCCAGCTGCACGGTTTCAATAACCTGACCAAATCCCTGAGCTTCAACATCTACGACATCTGTTACGCGCAGACCGAAGAACAACGCGAAGCCTATATCGACTACATCGACGAGATGTACAACGCCGAGCGTCTGACCCAGATCCTGACCGATGTGGTCAAGATCATCGGCGCCAACATCCTCAATATCGCTCGCCAGGACTACGAGCCCCACGGGGCGTCCGTAACCATGCTCATTGCCGAGCATGAGATTACCGACGGCGAAACCAACAACGAGGAATCCCCGGGGCCACTGCCGGACACCATCGTCGCGCACCTGGACAAGAGCCACGTGACCGTGCATACCTACCCCGAGAGCCACCCCCACGATGGCGTCAGCACCTTCCGGGCCGATATCGACGTGTCCACCTGCGGCCTGATTTCGCCGCTGAAGGTACTGAACTACCTGATCCACAGCTTCGACTCCGACGTGGTCACCGTGGACTATCGCGTACGTGGTTTCACCCGGGACGTGGATGGCACCAAGCATTACATCGATCACGACATCAACTCGATCCAGAACTACCTGACCGAGGATACCCGGAACGCGTATCAGATGATCGATGTGAACGTGTACCAGGAGAACCTGTTCCACACCAAGATGATGCTGAAGAACTTCGATCTGGATAACTACGTGTTCGGCGTCAATGCCAGCGACCTGGATACGTCCGAAGCCCGGTCCATCGAGGATCGCCTGCGGCGCGAAATGCTGGAAATCTTCTATTCCCGAAACGTGGAATAAGCCGCCTTGACGAACCGGCAGGGGCATCATCCATTCGGAAATGCCGCAGCAGGAGGAAGGCATGATGCGCGGGTTCCCGGCCGATCGACCGCCTGAGGTCAGGCGCAGGCCTTGCGGTTCATCAGGCGCTGGACCATGGGCCGAAGCACAAGATCCATGGCCAGCGCCATCTTCGGTCCCGGAACCACCAGGGTATCGTAGCGGGAAACAGTGCTACCGGAGATCAGTTGCAGCAACCGGGTAAGCTTTACCTCCGAGGGGTCCCGTAACCGGATCACTACCATACTCTCGTCTTCGGTGGGCACATCGCGGGCCACAAACGGGTTGGATGTATCCACCAGTGGTACCCGCTGGAAGTTGATGTGGGTGTGTGCAAACTGTGGCACGATATCGTGGACGTAGTCATCCATGCGATTGATGATGGTCTGGACTACCGCCTCCTGGCTGTAGCCGCGTTTGTGGGTATCCCGGTGGATCTTCTGGATCCATTCCAGGTTCACGATGGGGACCACCCCGATCAGCAGGTCCACGTATTGGGCGATGTTATAGGTATCGCTTATCACCCCGCCGTGCAATCCCTCGTAGAACAGCAGGTCGGTATTTGCCGGCAGCGGTCCCCAGGGCGTAAAGGTACCCGCCTTGTGGCCGGCGGCAATCAGGTTATGGTCCTCATCGTGGACATACTGTCGATAACGGCCAGTACCGGTGTGGCCGTAGTCGTGGAACAGCGCCTCGAGCCTGTCGATGTGATTGGCAGCCAGGGCAAAATGGTTGCGCTCACCGAACTGGCCCTTGGCCGCCAACCGGGCCATCTGCTCCCGGTTGTAGCGGTGGAAGCTGTCACCACTGACCATGGCTGCATGCAATCCCTCACTGGCGAACATGCGACTGAAGATCTGCCCGGTGGTCGTGGTACCGGCACCGCTGGAGCCGGTCACGGCAATGATCGGATGACGCTTTGACATGGACTCCACCTGTCCCGGTTTACAGAAGGCTGTCAAGGGATCGGGGCTTCTCCACCACGAATCCCTGGGCGTAATCCACGCCGAATCGCCTCAGCATGTCCAGAACCTCGCGGGATTCAACCTGTGAGGCAATTACTTCCCGCTCCATGTAGTGCGCCATCTCCACCATGGATCTGACCATGGCGCGGTCCATTTCACTGGTAGTGAGCTGGCTGGTGAAGGCACTGTCGATCTTGATCAGGTCCACCGGCAGGGAGCGCATGAAATTGAAGGAGCCGGGACCGCTGCCAAAATTGCCCAGGCAGAACCGGCAGCCCAGTTCCTTCATCTCGCGAATGAACTCCGCCACCGCCTCGATGTCGTTGATGGCCGATGCTTCGGTGAGTTCGAACCAGATCCTCTCGATCGGCGCATCCTTCTCGCTCAGCTTCTCGTAGATGAATTCCAGCAGGGACTGGTCATTCAGACTGTAGCCGGACAGGTTGATGCAGACACCACCGAGGTAGCGGGGATCCGGTTGACGATCCCGAAGCCAGTCGAGCATCTGCCCGACCATCCAGCGATCGACCGCCTGCGTCCGGTCATAACGCTCGGCCATGCGGACGAAATCCCGACCGGTAATCAGGTTGCCGGCATCATCGTACATGCTGATCAGGATCTCGTACTGGGCCGACATGGAGGTGCGGCCGTGCAGGGGGATGATCTTCTGGCACCGCAACAGCATGCGCTCCTCGCTCAGGTCGCCGAGGCTGGCGACCTTGGCAGCAATCTGCTCCTGACGGGCCTGATCATCCGCATCCGGCACGTATTCAACAGCCTGGCCATGGCCCTGCCGTTTGGCCGCCGCCAACGCCTGCTCCGAAGCACGAAGCCAGCGCTCTGCATTCACCAGGCCCGGCAATGTCGGCACGATACCGGCACTGGCGGACAACCGGTAGCTGCGACCACTGAAACTGAACCCGGTGGCCTCGATCACCCTGATCAGGTTGCCGGCGGTTTCCCGGGCATCCTCAGCGGGCAGCAGCATGGCAAATTCGTTACCGGCCAGGCGCGCCACCGGCATGCCGTCTCCCACGTGACTGCGAAGGAGGTCGGCTACCTGTTTCAGGGCATCATCTCCGGCCTGGTAGCCCGCGGTATCGTTGAGGATCCGGAAGCGACGGAGATCCAGCCGTACCAGGGCACGTTCATCTTCCCTCCGGGCCAGTTGCTGGTCCAGCATACGCTCGAATTCCCGTCTTCCCGGCAGCCCGGTCAGTTCGTCGTGGGTGGAGGCCCGGGACAACTGGTCATAGACCTTGCGCACCATGCGATCGATACTTTCATCCACCAGCGGGCGCTCGTACTGGTTATCCGGCACGATAATACCCTTGCGCATCTGCCGGGCCAGTGCTTCCAGCTCCAGTTCCACTACCCGCATCCCCTGGTGATTCACAAACACGAAACGGCTGAAGCCCCGGCCAATCCAGACCAGGCGGATGTACTGGGGGTTGTCCGGATTTTTCCGGTCCCGCAGCCAGTCCCCGGTCCGCAGCTGATGGGCACGATTGATCCAGCGCTGGAGGCTGCACTGCTCGCGGTCTGAAAGTTCCCGCTGTTTGTCCTCGCCGGTGTGGGCCGGCGGCACCTCTACCAGTTCCGGCTGCTGATCAGGGTGGCGCACCAGAAACTGTTTGAGCTCGCTGCGAATCTGGGACGAAGGCATGTGGTTGCTGGAAATCGACGCCAGGCCATCCTGGATCATCCGAAGTAACTCCGGCAGATTGATGCTGCTGTCCGGATCCCCGGCAAAAGCCAGCAGCGAATCGATCACCGACAGGTAGTCCTGCCAGAGCTGGCTGTCCGGGCCCTGGCGGATCCAGGTCAGCGACAACAGGTCCCGCCAGCCGCCATCAAGCAGGCTCAGGACTGCCCTCGGCACCTTGCGCCCCCCCACCCGCTGGTTTAGAACCTCCGCCACCGCCTTCTTGGATTCCGCCACCTTCCGGGCCCCTTCGGCGGCAGCCGTAACCCGCTCGACATTGCGGCGGTAGACCAGATTCTGACGGTTAATCAGGGTATCAAGCTCCCGGACGGCCTGCTCGAAGACCCCGGTATCCTGCTCGAAATCGGCGTTGATATGCTGGATCAGCTCATCCACCCGGCGCTGCACCACCGGGTTCACCCGGCCGCCTTTCACACCAAGCCAGGCCAGGCGGTTCATGACACCGCGCACCGGGCTGTCATGGTCATCGAAAAAGGCCGGATCACGCATGATCACCTTGAGGACCGGTACCTCCAGCTGTCGTAGACGGCTCTGGGCATAGTCACCAAGCCTGGGGCTCTCGACCATGCTGCGGAAGAAGCGGTCGACCACATCCAGGGTTTCCTGCTGTTCCTCGTTCAGCCGGTGGTCGCCGCTCTCGCGAACCCGCTCCACCACCCGCTGCTTCAGGGGCAGGTCGTCAGCCACCACCTCCCTGGCCTGCACCTGAAGCTGCTGTAACTGGCGCTGGAACTCACCCGCTGACAACGGCCGGGCATTGGGAGGAAACGGCAGGAGTTCGCCATCACCTCCTGCGAGGCGGCTCGCAGAAAGGGTGGAGATGAGGTTGCGTACCGTGGCGAAAGCGGTCTGGGCGGCCCGGGCATGGCCCCGGAATTCCTGGCCCGCACGCCCGACAGAAGATTCGGCGCGCCCGGAAGCCGCTTCACGGATCGGCTGCACCCGGGCGGGGCTGGATTCCGGTGCCCCGGATACCGGCTGAGGCTGTTTCGCTCTTCGGGGTTCCTCCTTCCTGACCGTGTTCTCACTGAGATATTTGCTCAGGTCCAGATCCGGCAACACCCCGTGTCGAACGAGAATGTTGTTGAGCTCCTCATAGAGCGGACCAAGCTGTTGCAGCATGGTTTGCTCGAATACCCTGAGACACACCTTCTCCACATCCCGGGACATTTTCAACTGGCTGATGCCGGCATGGAAGGCCTCGCACACCAGTGCCGGTCCGAGTGGATTGTGGTGCCCGGTGGCATTGGCAATACCCAGCTTGTCCAGGCGCAGCTTCAGCTGCAACAGATCCCCACGGTACCGGGTATCAGCTTTGGTCACCATCACCCGGATGGTCAACCAGTCCTCGAATTCACCCTTGTCGACGATGGAGAGTTCCGAGCCGGGAAAGCCCCTGGGAGCCGGCTTCAGGGGCGATTCCAGATTTCGTGACATGTGGTGCCAGATCACCCGCTGCCGGGCCTGGATCTGACCCGAGGCATCCATGAATTCGTTGGCCAGTTGATCGTTGGCTGCTTTCTGGGCGGCCTGTTTCAGGCCCGCAACCATCCGGACGAAGCAGGCATCCATCAGGGGTTCAATGAAATGGGTCACCGCCCTGGCACACTGGTGCAGGACGAACTGGATGCGGTCATTCGGGGCATGCAGGTAGGAGCGTTCCTGATGCCGGGAGCCCCCGCACTGGGCGATCATGGCGTCCAGCGCTTCGGAATTCGAGCGAGTGAAGTTCACCCCCATGGCACCGTCAATGCGCCGAACGATACTGACATGCAGTTCATGGGCACGACGGCCATCCGCGCTGCGGAAACGCACGATCAGTTCCGGTTTCGCGCCACGGGCGAGATTCTGGTCGAGCTTTCTGGAGGTTTCTCCGGAATAGCGGACAAACAGACCCTCGGCACAAAAGTCGGCAATCTGGCAGGGCCAGGATTCACCACCCCCCAGGTCGATCTGGGCAGCCAGTTTGATAGGTTGGCGGGGACTTCTACGACGTTCTCTTGATTCCATGAACAACCTGATTTTTCGTACCACCAGCCGACCCTTGAGCACCCCGGGTCCGGTTTCGGTTTCGGTCCCTGAAACGGTGGAGCACGCCACCGGCTACTACGGGCATTATGGCTGTTATATAGTGACGAGATCCTGACTGGAAACCGGCCCAAGTATAACACCCAGATCCATGAAACAGCTTAGTCAGATCTATCTTCTTTTACTACTGTTTACCGGCCTTTCCGGGTGTACGACCATTGCCTACCACTCCCAGGCAATTGCCGGTCATTTCAGCCTCATGACCCGGGCCGAGCCGGTGGACGAGGTAATCCGTGGCGCAGAAACACCGCCCGACACCCGGAAAAAACTGGAGCTGGCAATGGAGGCCCGGCATTTTGCCCGCGAGCAACTGGCACTGCCGGTGGGTGATACCTTCCTGGAATACGTGCAACTGGACCGTCCCTGGGTGGTGGTGAACCTGGTCGCGGTACCGGAGTTCTCACTGGAGCCTCACCGCTGGTGCTACCCCTTTGTGGGCTGCCAGGCCTACCGTGGCTATTTCAGCATGGAGGATGCCGGAAAGGAGCAGTCCCGATTCCGCGAGGACGGTTACGACACCTTCATCGGCGGTGTCATCGCCTATTCCACCCTGGGCTGGTTCGACGATCCGCTGCACAGCGGATTTACCCGCCTTAGCGCCGATCGCATGGTCGCCCTGATATTCCACGAGCTGGCCCATCGCGTGGTCTACATCGCCGGGGACACCACCTTTAACGAAAGCTTTGCCACTGCGGTGGAACTCGAGGGGCTCCGGCTGTGGCTGAGCCAGCGGGGCGAGGCAGACCGTTTCAACGCGACCCAGGCTCGATTACAGCGGCGAAACCAGACTCTGGACCTGGTCCGCGAGGCCACCGGCAGTCTGGAAGCACTCTACAAGCAGTCGGACACCCTGCCTGCAGACATTCTGCGGGCACAAAAACGGGCGATTCTCGAACAGCTCGCTGAGGATTACGGGAAACTCTCGCAGAACTGGAACGAACCCGGTCCGTTCGGCCCGGCGCCGGTCACGCTCAATAACGCCAACCTGGCCCTGTTCCGGCAGTACAACCAGTTCGTACCCGGGTTCCGGCAATTGCTATCAGACCATGACCATGACTTCCCGGCCTTCTACGAGGCGGTGGAAGAGCTGGGCCAGCGTCCGCCGAATCAGCGGAGCGAGGCATTAACGCAGCTGTCACAGAGGTTTGCAGAAAACCTTTGAGTTGCGCTGACTGTTATAGGACGCCAATTTAGGGCCAGGCAGAGACTGGACGCTGGAAGGCAGGAAACCGCGCTCCCGGAACCAGTGTTCAGTCTGGGTAGTGAGCACAAACAGTTTCTGGATACCCTGGCCACGGGCCAGCTTCTCGATCATCGCCAGCAGCTCATCCCCCCGGCCGGCCCGGCGATAGGAAGGGTCAACCGCAAAGCAGGACAGTTCCCCGGCGTTTTCCTCAGGATAAGGGTACAGGGCCGCGCAACCGACAATAGTGCCGTCCCGCTCCGCCACCACGAAACGGTCGATTTCGGTTTCCAGCATTTCCCGGGAGCGCCGCACCAGGATCCCCTGCTCCTCCAGGGGCTGGATCAGCTCCAGGATACCACCGAGGTCTTCCACCCTGGCCTGACGGATCTTCTCGTAATTGTCACCACTGACCAGGGTGCCGGAGCCGTCCAGGGTGAATAGTTCGCCAAGCAGCGCCCCGTCTTCCTCATAACTGATGATGTGTGCCCGACGAACGCCTTTGACGCAGGCATCGCAGGCCGCCTTCAGTAGATTCGCGTCGTGCCCGGTAACCGTCCCGGCTGCCAGGCGCTCCGAGGCCTGCCGGACCGACAGCTCCCGGATCAGGGTGCCATCCTCTTCCACCAACCCCTGATCGTCGATGAATACCATCAGCTTCTCGGCCTGCAAGGCGGCTGCAACCTGACTGCCGACATCCTCATAGGACAGGTTGAAGGTATCCCCCGTAGGTGAATATCCCAGGGGAGGCAGGATCACGATATGCCCCATCTCCAGCAGCTTCTCGATACCGCTGGCATCGATCCGCCGGACCCGGCCGGTATAACCGAAATCGACACCGTCAAGCACCCCCACAGGGCGGGCGGTGACGAAGTTGCCACTGCTGACCCGGATCCGGGCATTGTGCATGGGTGAGTTGACCAGCCCCATGGACAACTGGCTCTCCAGATAGGCACGAAGACCACCAACAGCCTCCATGACCATCGGCAAATGCTGTTCGGGGGTGATCCTCAGACCCCGGTCGAAACGGGACTCGGCGCCGGCATTGTCCAGGCGGCCCTGGATCTGCGGGCGGGCGCCGAAGGCGACCACCAGGCGCACACCCAGGCTGCTCAACAGGGCAATATCGTGGATGATATTGATGAAGTTGCTGTGCTCAATGGCATCGCCAGGAATCGTCAGCACCACGGTCCGGCCGCGATGGGCATTGATGTAGGGCGATGAATGGCGGAAACCGTGTAACCATTCGTTCGATTTCAATTCCGCTTCTCCGTCACAGGCAAAACTCCTCGATCAGTCCCCGGAGTATCCGCACCGTCGGCTCAAGCTGGGACAACTCCAGGTATTCATCCGGCTGGTGGGCCTGGTCAATCGATCCCGGCCCCATCACCAGGGTCTCCAGACCCAGCTTTTGAAGCCACGGCGCTTCCGTGGCAAAGGCCACCGCGTGGGCCGCGTGTCCGGTGAGTTTTTCACAGGTCCGGACCAGCGCAGCACCGGCCGGCGTCTCGAACGGCGGCACCCCGTCAAACAGGGGTTCAAAGACCAGCTCCAGCTCCCGCCGCTCGGCTACGGGCCGGACCCTCGCAAGGATCGACTGCCTCAGGTCCTCCATGGCCATGCCCGGCAGTGGCCGGAGGTCAAAATGCAGTTCACACTGGGCACAGATCCGGTTGGGATTATCACCACCGTGGATACAGCCCAGGTTCAGGGTGGGAAACTGGACTTCAAAGTTGGGGTTTCGGTATTGCTGCTGCCACTGGCTCCGGAGCGTCAGCAGCTCGGTCAGGGCCTCATGCATGCCCTCCATGGCGTTTCGGCCCAGGGCCGGATTGGAGGAATGACCGGACTGCCCCTCGAACTTCAACCGTTCCATCATGATACCCTTGTGCATCCGCACCGGCCTGAGACTGGTGGGCTCGCCGATGACCGCATAACGGGCCTTCGGTCTGCCGGCCTGGGCCAGGGCCCGGGCGCCGTTCATGGAGCTCTCTTCGTCCGCCGTTGCCAGAATAATCAGCGGCTGTTTGAGCGTGGCGTTCGAATAGGCCCTGGCTGCCTCGATCGCCAACGGAAAGAAGCCCTTCATGTCGCAGGTGCCCAGGCCGTACCAGCGGTTATCCCGCTCGGTCAGGGTGAACGGGTCACTCTGCCAGCGCTTGTCATCGAAGGGGACAGTATCGGTGTGACCGGACAACACCAGACCACCGCCCCCCCGTCCAAGGGTGGCCATAAGGTTGAACTTGCCGGGCATACCGGGCACTTCGAGGATTTCCACTACGAAGCCCAGGGCTTCCAGCCATTCGGCCAGGGTGCGAACGACCGCTTCGTTACTGTGATCCCACTCAGGGGAGGCGCTGCTGATCGAGGGCAGGGAAATCAGCCGGGCCAACATGTCCCTGAGTCCGGGGACCGCCGCTTTGGTATCTGCGGACTGTGCCATAGTATCCTCTCAACCCCGTCCGGGGTGAACAAGAATGATCAGGGGAGGTCAGGTGTCATTCACTACGGCCACGACGCCAGACCTCGAAGCCCGATACCGCGCTTAACAGCATCGGATAGGCCACCTCGCCGCCGGCCACCACCCGGGCTACTTCCAACTGGCGCTCGGAGACACTGACCAGGCGCCCTTCCACCACATTGTCATTGGAAAGGGTGACCCGGACCCGGCGACCGACCCACGAGCCGGCCGTTGCCACAGGCTCGGCATACCACCCCTCCACCGCCGGATTCTCGCGAGTACCGGGGGACGGTTCCGCAGCTTCATTCACCGGCTCGGGCGGCAGGGCCTCCAGGTATACACCCGGAACGCCCGCTCCATTGTACGCCACTTGCCAGTCAGCCTCCTGACCCTCCGCCCCCGCCGGATCCCTGACCGGGATGCCCAGCCAGGGCTCTGATGGCTCGACGGCAAGGTTCAGCTCGCCACCCTCCAGCAGCCACTGACGGTAGAGCGCAAGCAGCTGTTCACTCGCCGCCAGCCCCCGGGCGCTCAACCCCTGTTCCAGCGCTCCGGTCGCACGGCGTGCCCACTCCATGGTATCCAGCCCCGCTTCCCGGGAACAGTAGGCTGCAATCCGACGCATCAGGCCGCCATCCCTGAGGGTGACCGCCATCGGTGCCTCCGAACTGGCCAGGGTATCTTCCGGTGTCACCAGATCCACCCGGGCACCAGGCCAGTCCACTTCCAGGCTGCCGGTGCCCGCGGTGTTCAGTTCGGCGTACACGCCATCGTTTGCCTGCTCCAACAGGAGCTCGCCCGCCAGACCGGTAATGCCCATCCGCATCAGATCACCACTGCCCAGCTGCTGTCTCCGGTCCGGCGCGCAGGGCAACACCAGCAATGCCGGGTCACCCTCCACATTGGTGCCCTCGGCGGTCACCCAGTTCCGGAGCATGGCGGCGTCAAGTACCAGGCCCAGGCCCTCGGCCCGGAGCGACCATTCCGGCGGCAGGTTTGCCGGATCAGCCAGAGCGGTCAGCAGGGACAATGGCGAGCGGGCGTCGAATTCGACACGGCCCGACTCCAGTGGCTGTGTCAGTCTGAAATCCTGCCACCGGGCATTGGTCAGTAACAGCCGCCCATCGATGCCGGAACCAATGGTACCCCGCTCAAGCACCCCATACTCGTCCATGGCCAGACGGGCTTCTGCCAGACGCTGGTCGGCCAGCCACCAGACGGCCCCCTTGAAGACCGCAAAGCTCAACAGGGCCAGCACAATCAGCAGGGTCAGCAGCCGCTTCATCCGGAAACTCCTCGGGCAGATCAGTTGCGGGAAATCAGGGTACCGACACCCTCGTCGGTAAAGATTTCCAGCAGGCAGGCGTGGGCAACCCGGCCATCAATGATGTGGGAGGTGCGCACCCCGTTTTCCACCGCGCTCAGAGCACAGCGGATCTTGGGCAGCATACCACCGTGGATGGTGCCGTCCTCGATCAGGTCGTTCACCTGCCGGGCAGTCAGGCCGGTGAGGACCTTGCCGTCCTTGCTCTTCAGACCGGAAACATTGGTCAGCAGGATCAGCTTCTCGGCCTTCATGGCTTCCGCCACCTTGCCCGCCACCAGGTCGGCATTGATATTATAGGAGGAGCCGTCCGGGCCCACCCCGATGGGCGCAATCACCGGGATGACATTGCTGCGGGTCAGCATCTCGATGACGTCCACGTTGACGCTGGCCACCTCACCCACGTGGCCGATATCGATGATCTCCGGGCGCTCCAGCTCCGGGGACCGGTTGACCACCTCGAGCTTGCGGGCCCGGATCAGGTTGGCATCCTTGCCGGTCAGACCGACTGCGGTACCGCCATGGGCATTGATCAGGGATACGATTTCCTTGTTCACCTGGCCGCCGAGCACCATCTCCACCACATCCATGGTTTCGGAATCGGTGACCCGCATGCCGTTGACGAAGCGGGATTCGATATTCAGTCGCTCCAGCAGTTCACCGATCTGGGGGCCGCCACCGTGAACCACGATCGGGTTGATGCCGACCAGTTTCATCAGCACTACGTCCCGGGCGAAACTGCTCTTGAGTTCCTCGTTTTCCATGGCGTTACCGCCATACTTGATCACCACCGTCTTGCCGGTGAACCGTTGGATATAGGGCAGGCCCCGGCTCAGTACCGATGCCACCTGCATTGCTGTTTCACGATCCAGCGCCATGTCGTTCCTTATCTTTGCGAAAACATTGGTAACCCGCCCGGGTCTGCGGGCATCCGAAATCATCAGAAATCGATCACAATATCGGGGGCCACCCCCTGCAGCTGCTCCCGGAACACAGTCCGGATCCGCTCCAGGGCCTCCCGGGACTCACCCTCGAACCGGAGCACCAGCACCGGCGTGGTATTGGAGGCCCGGCACAGCCCCCAGCCGTCGGCGTAGTCTACGCGAATACCGTCGATGGTACTGATGTTGCCGTCACCAAAATCCCCCTCGGCAGCGAGTCGCTCAATGATCGCGAACTTGCTGCTCTCGGTCACTTCGACATTAAGCTCGGGGGTACTGACATCCTCCGGAAAATCCTCGAACACCTCGTCACAATGCCGGTCCTCGATACCCAGGATTTCCAGCAACCGGGCGGCGGAATAGAGGCCGTCGTCAAAGCCGTACCAGCGCTCGCCAAAGAAGATATGACCACTCATCTCCCCGGCCAGCAGGGCACCGGTTTCCTTCATTTTGGCCTTCATCAGGGAGTGCCCTGTTTTCCACATGATCGGCCGGCCACCGGCCTCAGAGATCACATTGGCCAGGCGGCGGCTGCATTTGACATCATAGAGCACATCGGCGCCGGGATTGCGGGACACCACGTCCCGGGCGAACAGCATCAGCAACCGGTCGGGCCAGATGATCTTGCCGGTATTGGTCACAACGCCCAGTCGGTCCCCGTCGCCGTCGAAGGCGACACCCAGATCCGCACCCTCGGCCCGGACCCGGGCGATGAGGTCTTCCAGATTGGCCGGCTTGCCGGGATCCGGATGATGATTGGGGAAATCGCCATCCACTTCGCAGTACAACGGCACCACCTCACAACCCAGCTCCTCGATGAGCAGGGGCGCCAGTTCACCGGCGATACCATTACCGGCGTCAACCACCACTTTCAGGGGCGCGGCCACCGCGATGTCGCCCACGATCCGGTCCAGATAGGCCCGGCGCACATCCTGGGAGGTTTGCTCGCCCTGGCCGCTTACCAGGTCACGCGCTTCAACCCGCCGGTACAGCTGCTGGATGGCCTCACCGGAAAGGGTCTCGCCGCCGAGCATAATCTTCAGCCCGTTGTAATTGGCCGGGTTGTGACTGCCGGTTACCATTACCCCGGAACCGGTCTGCAGCTCGTGGGTGGCGAAATAGAGCACCGGTGTGGGTACCGCTCCGATATGGATAACGTTACAGCCTGCCGCCATCACCCCCCGGGCAAGGGCATCGGCCAGCCCGGGACTGGAGTGGCGTCCGTCATAGCCGACACACAACGCGTCGACGCCTCTGGTAATCGCCTCGGAGCCGATTGCCTGACCAATAACCCGGACCACATCCCCGGACAGGGTCTCACCGACAATACCCCGGATATCGTAGGCTCGAAAAATCTCCGGAGACAGCTGCACGGCCGGAGCCGCAGCCGGCGCAGCTTCTGGCACAGTTTCACCGCCTGACGGGCGGGTTTCGCCGCTGAAACCCAGCACGTCCTCATCCCCGTCCATCATATCGATGTCGAGCACGTCCTTGTCCTGGAACAGTGGTTCGTCCTCCGCTCCGGCTCCGGCTCCGGCTTTGGGCGGGCCTGCCCCCGGGGAGGCGGGGGCGGTAGTGGCGGCCCGGGAAATACGCTTGTCCACCGCCTGGGCCAACCGGTAAAGGACCTCTCCGGTGGAAGCAATCATGTCCCACCGGAAACCGGGAGGTCCGGAGCGTTCGCCACCAAACACCTTCTGGGCCCACTGGACCAGGGCAGCAATATCCTGCCGCAGACTGCGCTGGGCGCTGCCGAGCAGGAGCCAGACAGCAATGGCCGCAAACAGGACTGGCACACCCACCATCAACGCGATAACGACCGTGTCCACCGGAGGCCCGGGCACCCGGGCCGGCCGGTAGGAAACCGACCAGTCGGGATTGACCAGAGTGCGGCTGACCGGCTCACCTTTACCGTTGCCTTTGCTCACCACGGTCCGGGCGGTACCGGAGACCGTCTGTACCAGCGCCAGCTGGCCACCCAGTTCCGGATTGACCACAGTCAGCAGTGGCTGCAGCCGTGACGCCTCGAACACCATCAGCAGGCTGCCCGTCACCGCCCCGGTCTCAGGGTTGCGGACCGGGGTCGCAATCTGCACGAACCAGCGATTTTCCCGCGGGAAAGCATCGGGATAGAGCTTGCCTCCGGCTTCCGCGGTACGCGCCAGCTCCAGACCGGCAAAGCCGAGAAGGGCATCGTCATCAGTGGAGCGGGGAATGGCACCGGCAAGGAAAAGATAGACAGCCCGGATACCGGGCAGCACACCCGCGAGCTGCTGTTCGGCCGCCGCCACGGATTCGCCGCTCCGGACTGCCTGCCGGACGTAAGCCTGGGTCGCCAGGCCCTCGACACTCTGCTGCAGCAGCTCCAGATAGCTGTTCAGTCGCTCGGCTGCGGCCGCCACTTCATGATTCTGCTGGACCAGCAGGCGCTTGCTTCCGGACGGCTGGACCACCATGAAGTGCAGCAACACGACAGCGGCGATTCCTGCCAGCACAACAACCAGGGCCTGACTGACCGCGACCGACGTCAGGCGCTTCAGGCGGGGCCCCGAGGCCTTGGCCCCGTTCCTGCGCACCTTTTCGGTAGTCACTGGTTTGTCGTCTGACGCTTCTTCTGAAGTCTTTTTCCAGCCGAACTTCATAGTCTATCCTGCAGTGTTATTTTTCATCCTGAAACCGGCAATTATCCGCCAAGTATAGCCGGCCGGTGATTGGCCGGCATAAACCCGGATTAATCAATGGCTCCCGGTGGAGCCGAAGCCGCCCTCGCCCCGGGCACTCGTGTCAAACTCGTCCACCACTTCAAAATCGGCCTGCACCACCGGCACCAGGACCAGCTGCGCGATCCGCTCGCCAACATTCACCGTGAATGTGGTATTGCCCCGGTTCCAGCAGGACACCATCAATTCACCCTGGTAATCGGAGTCGATCAGGCCGACCAGGTTACCCAGTACGATACCGTGCTTGTGGCCGAGCCCGCTGCGGGGAAGAATCATCGCCGCCAGCGACGGATCGGCAATATGGATCGACAACCCGGTGGGAATCAGCCGGGTCTGACCGGGTTCCAGCACCAGGGGCTCCTTCAGGCAGGCTCTCAGATCCAGGCCGGCGGAACCTTCGGTGGCATACTCGGGGAACGGGATACGGGTACCGATCCGGTCATCGAGAATCCGGACCTGCAGCGTCTTTTGGGTCATGAGGTTGCTTCCAGGTGTTCGCCAATGAGGGCCACCAGACGGGCGGCAATGGTCTGTTTGTTGTCCGGTCCGATCTGCTCCTGCCCGCCGGGCCAGAACACCGTGACCGCGTTGTTGTCGCTGTTGAAGCCCAGCCCCGGAGCGGAGACGTCGTTGGCGACGATCATGTCCAGTTTCTTGCGGGCCATCTTGTCGGTGGCATAGCGGGCCACATCGGTGGTTTCCGCTGCGAAGCCCACCGTAAACGGGGCGTCGGCGCGCCCGGCCACCGTTGCCAGGGTATCCGGGTTGCGTACCAGTGCCAGGGACATGACCTCGCTGGATTTCTTGATCTTGTCGCCGGCGCAGATCTCCGGGCGGTAATCAGCCACCGCCGCGGTGGCAATGAAGACATCGCACCCCTCATCCACGGCAGCCATGGATTGCGTGAGCATATCCTCGGCGGTCATTACCGGCCGTACGTCCACACCCGGTGGCGGTGCGATGGTTACCGGGCCACTCACCAGGATGACCCTGGCGCCGGCAGCCCTGGCCGCAGCGGCCAACGCATAGCCCATCTTGCCGGAGCTATGATTACTGATGTATCGGACCGGGTCCAGCGGTTCCCGGGTCGGCCCCGCGGTGATCACTACCCGCTTGCCGCTTAGCGGACCCTGGCGCTCATCCAGAATCAACGACGCCAGAGCTTCCGGCTCCAGCATGCGGCCGGGACCGGTATCGCCACAGGCCTGATCGCCCTGATCGGGGCCCCAGACCGTGACCTGGGGATCTTCGTTCAGCATCGCCAGGTTGCGTTGAGTCCGGAAATTGCGCCACATGGCCTGGTTCATCGCCGGCGCCAGGGCAATGGGCGCATCAGTGGCACAACAGACGGTAGTCAGCAGGTCATTGGCCAGGCCGTTGGCCAGCCTGGCCATGAAATCCGCCGAGGCCGGAGCCACCACCACCTGTTCGGCCCACCTGGCCAGCTCGATGTGGCCCATGCCGGCTTCTGCCTCGGGGTCCAGCAGCGAGGTCCGGACCGGCTCGCCGCTCAACGCCTGAAACGTCAGCGGAGTCACGAAAGCCTCGGCACCGGAGGTCATCACCACACGAACCTCGCAGCCGGCCTTTTTCAGCAACCGCACCAGCTCGGCACTCTTGTAGGCGGCAATGCCACCGCTCACTCCCAACAGAATTCGTTTGGCGCCCATACCGGCTCCACAATTCCTTATATTGAAAAGGGCCATAAGATAGCACGCCCGATTAGCAGGAACAGCACGGGGCGGAAATTCTGGCATTTACCGAATGTTACTTTTTCAAGTAACCTTTGTAACCCTGAGAACCCATTCCCGGTGCAGGAAGCACCGGCACAACCACCAGATGCAAGGAAGCCAGGTATGCCCACTTCTCTCTGGCCGGCAGACGAGCGCCCCCGTGAGCGCTTGCTGACGCACGGCCCTGAATCCCTTTCCGACGCCGAATTACTGGCCATTTTCCTGCGCACAGGCACCGCCGGCATGCCGGTGATGGTCCTGGCAAGACACCTGATTGACGAGTTCGGCGGCCTGCGCGGGCTGCTGATGGCCTCCCGTCGGCAATTCTGTCAGGTCAAGGGATTGGGCACCGCCAAGTACGCCCAGGTCCAGGCGGCCATGGAGATGTCCCGGCGGGTGATGGACGAACCGTTGCGCCAGGGTGATCCGCTACGCTCGCCGGCCGATACCCGCCGGTTTCTGACCAGCCGGCTGGGAACCTATCCCCACGAAGTGTTTGCCGGCCTGTTCCTGGATAACCGCCATCGGGTCATCCAGTACCGGGAATTGTTCCGGGGCACTATCGACGGCGCCGCCGTCTACCCCCGGGAGGTGGTTCGACAGGCACTGGAGGACAACGCCGCTGCGGTCATCTTTGCCCACAACCATCCCTCGGGTGTGGCTGAACCCAGCCAGGCCGACATTTCCCTGACCCGACGCCTGAAAGAGGCCCTGGGTCTGGTGGATATCAGGGTTCTTGACCATATGGTTGTCGGCCACGGTGAGGTAATATCCCTCGCCGAAAGAGGATTGATGTGACTGTCAGCAAAATGACGCCCCGGATACTGGCCAATTTCCCAACAATTTTTTGCGTTGGGGGGTGAGTTCTGGTATAAAAGCGTCCCTTTCTGGCGGCGTCTGGCAGGCAGCGTTCCGTTTACAAGGCGCGAACAGGGAGCAAGCAGGCTCCCCGGCAACCAGAGACGCATTAAAAACGAATTCGTATTGATAGAGACCACTGCTCAGGTCGGAGGCAAGTATGTCCAGAGTTTGTCAGGTTACCGGTAAGCGTCCGGTATCCGGTAACAACGTATCCCACGCGATGAACCACACTCGTCGCCGTTTTCTGCCGAATCTGCAGAACCATCGTTTCTGGGTTGAATCCGAGAAGCGCTTCGTGAAGCTGCGCGTATCCACCAAGGGTATGCGCATCATCGACAAAAAAGGCATTGACGCTGTGCTGGCCGATCTTCGTGCCCGCGGCGAGAAGGTATAAGGAGCCGCATCATGCGCGAGAAAATCAAGCTGGTATCTTCAGCAGGCACTGGTCACTTCTACACGACCAAAAAGAACAAACGTAACACTCCGGAAAAGATCGAGATCAAAAAATACGATCCGGTCGTCCGCAAGCACGTTGCGTACAAGGAAGCCAAGATCAAGTAATCCTGATCCGGCCTTCACAAAAAACCCGGCATCACCCGTCGGGTTTTTTGTGTCCGTGAAAAACATCAGAAGGCTTCCAGGTAACCCTTTGGCATCGCCACATCCATGGCAATGGGCAGGTGGTCGGAGACCGGATAGTTCACCACCTCTGACCGGCGGATTTCCAGGCTCGGACTGACCAGGATATGATCCAGCGCCTTTTCCGGGCGCCAGCTCGGAAAACTGTGCGCAGTCTCCGGTAACGGAATCAGATCGGTTTCCTTCAGGGGGGTCTGGGTCAGAAGCTGCTCGGCGTGGGCGTTCATATCGCCCATCAGCACCACATGCTGATAATCGGCAATCTGCTCCCGGATATAGCCCAACTGCCGCTGCTGCGCGGCCTTGCTCAGGGACAGGTGCATCAGAACCAGCACCAGGGGATCCTCTTTCACGCCATAGCGCGCGATGATGGCACCCCGCCCTGGAATCAACCCCGGCAAACGGTGCTCGGTGACATCCAGCGGGCGGAACCGGCTGAGCAGGCCGTTGGAGTGCTGGGCAATCCGCCCCATGTTCCGGTTCAGTTGCTGATACCAGTAAGGGATTCCTGCCGCCTCGGCCAGGTATTGCACCTGGTTGATAAAACCGCTGCGGAGGCTGCCGCCATCGCATTCCTGCAGCGCCACCACATCGTAATTGCTGACCAGCCGGGCAATCCGGTCCAGGTTCTCGATGCGATTGCGATAAGGCAGGACATGCTGCCAGCTACGGGTCAAATAGTGACGGTAGGACGTGGTATTGATGCCCACCTGGATATTGAAGGTCAGCAGCCGGATATGACGGTGGGGTTCGAATTCCGGAACATGCTCGAAACCGGAACAGCGACCTTTCGACTCCTGCTCCGACTTCAGAATCCCATCGATCTGTTTGCGAATACGCTTGTACATAGCCGGCAGTCTCTTCCCGCCTGTATGGCCCGGTGACAAGGAAGAGCCACCGGGCTATCTGTCATTGCCCGGCGTCGTGCTCCTTCTCCACCAGGTAATCCACAACCTTCAATACGGCCTCGTGACCACCAGCCATGGAAGCCGTCACCGTGTATTTCCCATCAACCAGCATAGTCGGTGTGCCAGTGACCCGCGCGCCGCGAATTTTGGCCTGGGCCTGCTGCATCTTCGCGTTCACACCGAAGCTGTTGTAATTCTTGAGAAACTCTTGCCGGTCCACACCATACCCAGCAACGAAATCCGCCAGGGATTCGCCGTCGTTCAGAGGCCGGCGCTCACCGGCCAGGGCATCAAACAAGGCATCATGCACCTTGTCCCGCTCGCCCATGGCTTCAAGGGCGTAAAATGCCCGCGCATGAGGCTCCCAGGAACGCCCCAGCGCTGCCGGAATACGGACGTAATTCACGTAATCCGGGGCATCGGCTTCCCAGGCCTCGGCCAACGGCTTGAAGTTGTAACAGTGGGGGCAACCGTACCAGAACACCTCGGCCACCTCGACGCCGCTTTCACTTTCGGTGCGCACCGGTGTCTCAAGCTTGCGATAGTGAACACCCTCTTCCCAGCTCTGGGCACTGGCGGTTCCCGTAACGGCGACGGCCATCACCAGAAAAGCTGCCACTCCAAGTGATCTGATCATTCAATGTCTCCGATTTCCTGAATGTATTTTGTGAGGGATTATGACCCGGCAATCGGCAAAAGTTCCACAACAGGGCCAACAGTGGTGTATTACAGGATGGTAAGCAAAAAAAACCCCGCCACAGCGGGGTTTTCCAGCAACACGTTCCAATATCAGTTGAGACCGGAAACGTAGTTGGCGACAGCCTGGATTTCGGCGTCGGTCAGCCTGGCGGCAACGTCCATCATGATGGTGGCGTTGGCACCGGTGTTTCGGGAGCCGTCACGGTAAGCGTTCAGCTGCTTGATGACATACTCCGCATTCTGTCCGCCCAACGCAGGGAAACCACCCGGCTCGTTACCCTTGCCTTGCGGGTTGTGGCAACCTGCGCACGCTGGCACACCGGTCGCCAGGTTGCCGCCGCGATAGAGCGCTGCGCCCTGGTCGATGGTGTCCGGGCTGGCCTGGCTCACGATCATGTCCTGACTATCGAAATAAGCCGCCAGATCCTGCAGATCCTGGTCGGACATGTTATCCAGCAGACCGGTCATCTGCGGGACGGCCCGGTCACCGGCCTTGATAGCCGTCAGCTGGCTGTAAAGGTATTTCTCGCCCAGTCCGGACAGCTTCGGGTACACACCCATCACCGGCTTTTGGCCACCCTGGCCGTGGCAGCCGGCACATACCGCTGCGTTCTGTTCACCTGCCTGAGGATCTCCTGCTCCGTGTGCCAGTGTTGTAAGGCTTACACCAAGAACAACTCCTGCGATCAGTTTTTTCATGCTCGCTCCGCTTCTCTCATCTTGAAAGTATTATTCATCATGCAGCCGGCAGGCGCTGACCAGGCAGGCTCAAGACCGGGACTGACAGCGGCCACGCACAGCGCGCCGCCCGGAATTGGTGTAGCATTATACATTATTTGCCAATAACTGAAATCCAAAGGAAAGCCAACTGCTGTGGACCCTGATCTGACTCAAAAAACCATCTCTTTTAACAGCGCCAGATTCCTGATCAGCGCGTCCCGACTGGAAGAGTGTCCACCCGATATCGGGGCCGAGGTCGCCTTTGCCGGCCGCTCCAACGCGGGTAAATCCAGTGCGCTTAATGCCATCACCGCCAACGGCAAGCTGGCCCGTACCTCCAAGACTCCCGGGCGCACCCGCCTGATCAACTTCTTCTCCCTGAACCGGGAAGGATGCCGGCTGGTAGACCTGCCGGGCTATGGCTACGCCAAGGTATCCCGGGACGTGAAGGACGACTGGCAGCAGCACCTGGGCCATTATCTGAACGACCGCCGGTGCCTGCGGGGTCTGGTGCTGGTCATGGACATCCGCCACCCGTTGACCGACTTTGACCAAATGATGGTGGAATGGTGCGAACATAACCAGCTTCCGCTGATGATTCTGGCCACCAAGGCCGACAAACTGAAATTCGGCCAGGCCAGAACCGCCATGCTCGGCATCGCCAGACAGCTGAAGAGCTACCAGAGCGTGGAACACCTGATCATGTTCTCGGCCACTTCCAAACGAGGCGTTGAGGAATGCCGGGAGGCGCTGAGCAACTGGCTGGATGAGGAACCGCCGGAACTGACATAAAAAAACCGGTCTGTCAGACGACAGACCGGTGAAACGTCAGGGTTTGCGACGTGCTAAAACCTGAGAACACACTCAGGAGACGCAAGGAATGTCCGAATTCCCAACGTCGGTGGTGTGATTGCAAGTTGCACCCAAAGTTCCCCGATTGCCCGCTTTTTGCTCAATATTTCGTGTTTCACTGACCCGGCCGACTCAGACGGTCGGCCCGGACGACTCCGGAAGTGACGGCCGGTACTTTTCCCGCAGCGCCATCACCTGGTCCCGGTAACCCGTGGTCAGATAGGGGATCTCCAGGGTGAGCGCCTGGTAGATGCCCTGCTTCAACTCCGTCAGGCTGAGGCTGGCCGGCTCATCTACGGCGTGTGCGGTTTTCAGGAACGCCATCCAGTTGGTGATCACCAGCCAGAGATTCAGCGACATGGCAGAGCGCAGGTCCTCGGGCTGGGGCTCGATGATCCCTGCATCCGACATCTTCCCGAAGATCTGGCTGATCGCCGCCAGGCAACGATTGGTGAATTCCCGGTAGTCCTTGCGCAGGCGGGTATCGCTGTCGAGCAGGTACTCCAGGTCCCGGTGGAAAAACCGGTAGCTCCAGAGTCCGTCAAACACAGATTCGAGGTAGAAGGTCAGGTCACCCAGGGTCAGCGACCGGTCCCGGGGAATATCCAGGTAATAATCCACCAGCTTCTGGTACTCCAGGAAAATCTCGTAAATGATGTCCGACTTGTTGCGGAAGTGGTAATACAGATTGCCCGGGGAGATCGCCAGATGGGCGGCAATGTGATTGGTGGTGACGTTGCGCTCGCCCCGTTCATTGAACAGCTCGAGACTGGCAAGGAGGATTTTGTCTCTCGTTTTCATAAGGTTGTGAGCACTGGTTGTGGTCTTTCGGCCGACTGGCCCGATCGGCCATCGGCGCTTGCTTGACTGCCTAGAGTATATACTCTAATAATATCCTCTACTGCAAACTGGCTGTTTTTTAGCCACACCACAAATCAGGTTGCCGGCCCGTGGTGCCGGCTGCCCAGGGGAGAATGTCATGGCTGCTACCGTCGTCGAGCTCACGGAAAGCAAGAAACACATCCAGCATACCCACCGCGTGTTCGAAGCACAGAAAAAGGCCTTTCGCGGCAATTCCCTGCCCTCGCTGACCGAACGGCAAGACAACCTGAAACGCCTGAAACGCGCCTTGCTGAGCAACCAGGACCGGCTGGTGGAAGCCATTGACCGGGATTTCAGCTGCCGCTCCCGGGACGAATCACTGATTGCCGAGGTCATGCCGTCGATCCAGGGCATCAACTACACCCTGAAAAATCTCGCCGGCTGGATGAAACCGTCCAAGCGCCATGTCTCGGTGCTGTTCCAGCCCGCCAGCAACAAGGTGCACTACCAGCCCAAGGGCGTGGTGGGCGTGATCGTGCCCTGGAACTACCCGTTGTACCTGGCAGTTGGCCCGCTGGTGGCTTCCCTGGCCGCCGGCAACCGCACCATGATCAAGATGTCCGAGTACACCCCGCACACCTCGGCGCTGTTCAAGGAAATCATCGAGGACGCCTTTGCCGAGGATCTGGTCGCAGTGGTCAACGGCGAAGCGGATGTGGCCGCCGATTTCTCCTCACGCCCCTTTGACCATCTGCTGTTCACCGGCTCCACGTCGGTCGGCAAGCTGGTGATGCGCGCGGCGGCAGAGAATCTCACGCCGGTAACCCTGGAGCTGGGCGGCAAGTCCCCGGCCATCGTCTCCCCGGATGTCCCCATGGAAGACGCAGCCCAGCGCATTGCCTTCGGTAAGGCCTTCAACGCCGGGCAGACCTGTGTCGCGCCGGACTATGTGCTATGCCCCTCAGATCGGGTGCAATCCTTCGTAGGTGAATTCCGTAACCGTTTCTCGGAAATGTACCCGAGCCTGCGGGACAACGATGATTACACCGCGATCATCAACGAACGCCAGTACGAACGTCTGCAGGGTTACCTGGAAGACGCCAGGAAGAAAGGCGCGGAGCTGATCGAGATCAACCCGGCCCGTGAGGACCTGAAGGATGGTACCCGGAAGATTCCGCTGACTCTGGTTCTGAAGGCAAACCCGGACATGAAGGTGATGCAGGACGAGATTTTCGGGCCGATCCTGCCGGTGGTGGCCTATGGCACCCTGGATGAGGCCATCCACTACATCAACGATCGCCCGCACCCGCTGGCGCTGTATTTCTTCGGTTACGACAAGGGTCAGCAGCGGCACGTGGTGGAGAATACCCACTCCGGTGGCATGTGCATAAATGATGCGCTGATGCATGTGGCCCAGGACGATTTGCCGTTCGGTGGTATCGGCGATTCGGGAATGGGGCATTATCACGGTCGGGAGGGTTTTCTGACCTTCTCCCATCATCGGGGGATCTTCACCAAGCAGAAGTTCAACAGCGGCAAATTTGTCTATCCTCCGCACGGGACCGCCATTCACAGACTGGTTTACCGGTTCTTTATTCGCTGATTCTTGCCTGTAAATCCGGGCGCCTGTCGCTTGGGGCATTCCTTTCCGGGGCACGCCATAAGTCCGGTAAGGGGCCGGCCGGCAATCACAAATTGCCGGCACCTGAATTGGCTGCAAGCCGCATCACAACACCAAGAAAAGAGAAAGGTCCGATGAACAATCAGTCCGAAATACGTTCAACTTCCGCCGATTTTGCCCACCTGAACCGCCGGAGCTTCCTGAAAACCGGACTCGGAGGCGCTTTATTCCTGGGTACCGTCAGTGTCACCGCCGGCCTCAGCGGCTGCAGCCCCGCGGCGGGCACCCGCATGGATGGCAGCTACGAGTTCCGCTTCCTGACCCTTGACGATATCCAACTGTTCGAGGCCCTGCTCCCGGCGATTATTGGCCCCGGGCTGCCTGAGCAGCCTCAGGCCAGACGCATGGCGATCGCCGGTACCATTGAGCGAATCGATGCGGGCATCCATAACTTCGGTCCGGCCAACCAGAAGGAACTGCGGCGCCTGTTCGATCTGCTTAATTTCGGCGTGACCCGCGTCACCGTCGCCCGGGTGTGGTCGAGCTGGCCCAAGGTCACCAACGAGGAGGCCGATGCGTTTCTGAAGCGTTGGCGCACCAGCAGTATCGGCCTGTTCAACAACGGCTACATCGCCCTGACCAAGATCAGCAACGTGGCGTTCTATGGCTACGAGGATTTCTGGCATCTCTCCGGCTACCCGGGGCCACCGCAATGGGCAGTGGATGCGCTGCCCCAGTTCCAGACCGCGTAACACCCAGCTGATTGACGGAGCCAACCATGCAGTTAAAAGATCGTATCACCCAGGGCCTGGAATCCGGCTGGAAAGTCACCGATGGCGCCACCCTGACCGGGAACCGAACCCTTGAAGCCGATGTCGTGATAATCGGCACCGGCGCCGGCGGCGGCACCACCGCAGAGATCCTGGCCAAAAGTGGCCTGGCAGTCATCCTGGTGGAAGAAGGCCGGCTGTATTACCAGAAAGACTTCAAAATGGACGAGCTCAGCGCCTACCCCAGCCTCTACCAGGAAGGCATGAGCCGGGTCAGCAAAGACGGCGCCATCGCCATCCTCCAGGGCCGTTGCGTTGGCGGTTCCACCACTGTGAACTGGACCAGCAGCTTCCGCACCCCGGACGTCACCCTGAATTACTGGACCGAACGCTTTGGCCTCGACGCCCTCGCCCCGGATGCCATGGCGCCGTGGTTCGATGGCCGGGAACAGCGCCATAGCATGGAACCCTGGGCGGCGGAACCCAATGTCAACAACGACATCCTGCGTCAGGGCTGCGACAGGCTCGGTTACAGCTGGCATGTCATTCCCCGCAACGTCAAAGGCTGCTGGAATCTGGGTTACTGCGGCGTCGGCTGCCCCACCAATGCCAAGCAGGGCGCCTTGCTGACCACCGTCCCGGGGGCATTGGATAATGATGCGCATCTGATCCATGGCCTGCGGGCAGACAAACTGGTGATGGACCAGGACCGGATCGACCACCTCCAGGCCAGCGCCCTGACCGCCGACGGCATCACACCCTCGGGCGTCACCGTCACCCTGAAGGCCCGGCACTTCGTTGCCGCTGCCAGCGCCATCGGCACCCCGGGCCTGTTGCTGCGCTCCGGCATCCCCGATCCCCACAATCGCATTGGCAAACGTTCCTTCATTCATCCGGTCAACGCATGCGTCGCGGAAATGCCCGAAAAAGTGGAGCCCTTCTACGGCGCACCCCAGTCGATCTACTCCGACCACTTCAACTTCAGTGGCGGCGTCGACGGCCCGGCAGGCTACAAACTCGAAGTTCCGCCCCTGCACCCGGCCATGGCCAGCGGCATCATCCCCGGCCACGGCGACACCCAGATAAACAACATGGCCCGCCTGCCCTGGATGAGCTCCATCATCGCGCTGCTCCGGGACGGCTTCCACCCTGACAGCCCCGGCGGCACCATCGGTCTGCGCGACGACGGCAGCCCCTATCTGGACTACCCGGTCACCGACTACCTCTGGGACGGCCTGCGCCGCGCCTTCCACACAATGGCCGAAATTCAGTTCGCCGCCGGTGCCAAACGCGTCCGCCCCATGCACCTGGACTCCAACTGGTATACCAACTGGGCCGATGCCAAATCCGCTATCGACCAGCTTCCCATGGAACGGCACCGAGTCCGCCTGTTCACCGCCCACCAGATGGGCGGCTGCGGCATGGGCGCCAATCCGGAGGAATCGGTGGTCAACGGATTCGGGGAACACCACCACGTCAGCAACCTGAGCGTCCACGACGCCTCGATCTTCCCGACCAGCATCGGGGCGAATCCGCAGTTGTCTGTCTATGCGCTTTCGGCGCGGAACAGTGCCCGACTGGCCAATCAACTCAAGACCTGATCCACTCGGCACTTCGACCCGCTTGTCCCAGAGAATCGGGGCGGCCAGCAGGAAGTCAGAGATGGCCGATTGGGAGGGTTGTTCCGGGAATGTGCGGAGCCATGGATGGCGGAGCTCAAGCGCCACAGCGTTTATGAAGCGCAGCTTCATGCGCAGGCGAACGACAGCAATCTGTGATTGCTGGCTGGACCCCGCAGGGGTGCTTGAGCGTTTCCCGGAACAACCCTCCCAATTGGCCATTCCCCCATCACTCACAGACGCACTCCAAAGCCCCGGAATCCCCCTCCGACAACTACAGAACCCCTGAGAATGCTGATATGATTGCACCCAGCGAAGAAAGGAGCTGTGCATGTCCAAAGTCATCTATCCGGGCACCTTCGACCCAATCACCAACGGCCACACCGACCTCATCGAACGCGCCAACCGAATGTTCGACGAAATCGTCGTCGCCGTCGCCTACAACCCCAAGAAACAACCCCTCTTCGAGCTGGAAGAACGCTGTGAACTGGTCAGAAAAGCAACGGCCCATCTGCCGAACGTAACCGTTACCGGCTTCAGCAACCTGCTGGCTGACTTCGTCCGGGAACAGGGCGCCACCGTCATCCTGCGTGGCCTGCGCGCCGTCTCAGACTTCGAATACGAATTCCAGCTGGCGGACATGAACCGCCGCCTGGCCCCGGAAGTGGAAAGTGTCTTCCTCACGCCCTCGAACCACCTGTCCTACATCTCCTCCACCCTGATCCGGGAAATCGCCTCCCTGGGCGGAGATGTATCAGAATTCGTCGATCCCGCCGTTGGGGCCGCTCTGAAGCAGAAGTTCAACTGAGCCTGAGGTAGCCGCAAGATGGCCTTGATGATTACCGACGAATGCATAAACTGCGACGTCTGGGAACCGGAACGCCCGAACGAGGCAATTTCCCCGGGTGACGAAATCTACCTGATCGATCCCGACAAGTGCACCGAGTGCATCGGCCACTACCACCAACCACAGTGCCAGCAAGTATGCCCGGTAGACTGCATTCCGCTGGATCCGGAGCGCCCGGAAAGCCGCGAACAGCTGAGGGAGAAATACCATCGCCTGACCGGCAACTGAGTGACCGGATACAGAAAAGCCCCGGATGCCGGGGCTTTTCTGTATCCGGGCCTGTAAAAATCAGAGCAGAGGCGGCAACGGGATCTCGATGCCGTTCACCGTCAGCAGCAGATCGCCCATTTGCCCCTTCATCACCAGGCGGTCCCCTTCCTGGACCAACAGCCCCTGCTTGATCAGCGGCGCCAACTGCAGCATCACGGCCGGGTGCTGCTCGGCCAGCGCCAGGGGCAGGGTCAGATTCAGGTCACCAGTCAGCCGCTGCATCACCAGCAGCATGGACGACGCTTGCTCCGCATCCAGTTCAGGATGGCGGATTTCCATATGGCCCCGGATATCACCTTCCGGGGTGGCTACACTGAGCTCCGGTATGGCTATGGAAAACCCCGCCGCAGCCAGGCGCCGAAACGCCTCATTCACCTGTTGCATGGCCTGCATCTGCCGCTCGAGCCCGGTGTTGCGGGCACCCTCCAGGGCAGAAGTCTGAAGTTCGGTCATTCCGGCCGCCAGCTGGTTCCAGCTGGTGACTTCCAGGTTGTCCAGGGCAAAGACCAGCCGGTGCGGACCATAGGTCCCATCCGCGATTTCCACTTGCCCCAGTCTGACTTCGACCCGGGAATCCAGTCTGGCGCCGTTGTCCCGGGGTTCACTGGTACTGACGACTGTCATGTCGGACAGGCTGATGGTGGCGCTGCCGGCCGACGAGATACCGAGGGAATCCACCTGTAGCTCGCCGTGCCCGCTCCAGACATCACCACTCAGATGTGCCAGGGTCTGATTCAGCTTCAGGCCCGTAACCCGGACCTCCATATCCGGATCGGAGATATTCCACTCAGGCAGGTCCAGGTTCACCGTCACCTCACCCCAGAGACGGGTTTCCAGGGTCAACGTCGGATCCTCACCCGGGAACCAGTCAGCGCCCGGTGGCGACCAGCCGTCAGCAGGCTCGAAGGTCATCAGGCTGCCGGTAATGCCGTGGGTTACGTGAGCGATGAATTCCAGGGGGCGACGCCCACCGGCTTCGGGGTCCCGCAGCATCAGGGTGCCATGCACCTCCGCCCCCAGGATGCCGCGCTGATAATCACCGGTATCCACCTGCATGAACGGCTGGGTGTCGTTCACCTCGTTGACGGCGCGTTGCCACTGATGCTCGGTCAGGTACCCTACTCCCCAGGGCAGGACGCCACCACCAGCCAGCAGTACCACACCGGCCACAATCCATGCGCGCTTCACTGGCGCCTCCGTTTGTCAGGTTTTGCCCGTCAGTCGCTCAAGCAGTACCAACTGCGATGCAAAACGTTCCTCACCCTCGGCCGGCTGATTCTGGATGTAGCTGCCATCCGGCTGCAGCATCCAGGACTGGCAGTTATCGGCCAGGTAGGTATCCAGATCTTCCCGAAGGCGCGCCACCAGCGCCGGGTCCTCGATAGGAAAAGCAATCTCCACCCGATTGAGCAGATTCCGCTCCATGCCGTCGGCACTTGAACAGTACACTTCGGGGCGACCCTTGTTGCCGAAATAGTAGACGCGGGTGTGTTCCAGGAACCGGCCGATGATCGAACGCACCCGGATGTTGTCGGACAGGCCAGGCACTCCCGGACGCAGACAACAGATCCCCCGGATGATCAGATCAATCCTGGCACCGGCCTGTGAGGCCCGGTACAGCGCCTTGATCAGCTGGTTCTCGGTCAGACCGTTGAACTTGAGAATGATCCTGCCCTTCTCCCCGAAACCCGCTTCCCGGTCAATCAGACTCAACAGGCGGCTGTGCAGGGTGAACGGTGAATGGAACAGCTTCTTGATCTTCAGGGCCTTGCCCATGCCGGTAAGCTGCTGGAACAGCTTGTTGACGTCGTCACCAATCGACTCGTCACAGGTCAAGAAGCTGTAGTCGGTGTACAGCCGGGCATTGGCGGCGTGGTAATTGCCGGTGCCCAGGTGCACGTAGCGCCGAAGGCGTCCCTCTTCGCGGCGCACGATGAGGATCATCTTGGCGTGGGTCTTGTAGCCCACCACGCCATACACCACGATCACCCCGGCTTCCTGCAGGCGGCTGGCCAGCTCCAGGTTCTCGGCCTCACTGAAGCGCGCCCGCAGCTCAATAACCGCGGTCACTTCCTTACCACGGCGGGCAGCGTCCGCCAGGGCCTCGACAATCTCGGAATCGGCACCGGTGCGATACAGCGTCTGGCGGATGGCCAGCACCTGGGGATCCTTGGCGGCCTGGCGCAGCAGGTCCACGACCGGGGTGAAGTTCTGGTAAGGATGCAGCAGCAGGATCGGGCGCTTGCGGACGGCGTCAAACATCGACTCCTTACTTCGGATCTGCCGGGGAATGGACGGTGAAAACCCGGAATACATCAGGTCCGGCCGGTCCACCAGGCCACCCACCGCCATCAGCCGGGTCAGGTTCACCGGTCCGTGCACCTGGTACAGGTCACGCTCGGACAGGCCGAATTCGGTCAAAAGGAACTGCACCAGCTCCTGCGGGCAGTTGTCGGCCACTTCCAGCCGCACGCCGTCGCCGAAACGACGACTGAGCAGCTCACCGCGCAGCGCCGAGGCAAGGTCCTCCAGGTCGTCTTCCAGTTCGAGGTCGGCGTTCCGGGTCAGGCGGAACTGGTAGCACCCCTTCACTTCCATGCCCGGGAACAGCTCGTCGGCATGGGCGTGGATCATCGACGACAGGAACACCAGGTTTTCACCGCCATTGCAGATCTCGTCCGGCAGTCGCACCAGGCGTGGCAGGGAGCGGGGTGCCGGCACGATCGCCATGCCGGTCTCCCGGCCGAAGGCATCCTTGCCATCGAGTTCAACGATGAAATTCAGGCTCTTGTTAACCAGGCGCGGGAACGGGTGGGACGGATCCAGACCGATGGGGCTGACCACCGGCAGGATCTCTTCCTCGAAGTAATTGCGCACCCACTCGGCCTGTTCCGGCGTCCATTCCCGGCGGCGGACGAAATGGATGTTCTCCCGTTCCATCTCCGGGATCAGGACATTGTTGAGGATGTCGTACTGTTCGTGGATGTACTCGTGGGCGACCCGGCTGATTTCGCCAAGCGTCTGCTCCGGCATCATCCCGTCGGCACCGATGGTTTCCCGTCCGTACTTTATCTGCTGGCGCAGACCGGCAACCCGGATTTCGAAGAATTCGTCCATGTTACTGCTGAAAATGCAGCAGAAGATGAGGCGGTTGATCAGAGGATGGGTGGTGTCCAGGGCCTGCTTCAGTACCCGGTAATTGAACTGTAGCAGACTCAGTTCCCGGTTGAAGTAGTTTTCGCTGGCATCCAGGTTGATCTCTTCACCGGTGGGAGGGACTTCCACCGGCGCCGGAACACTCTGGTCACCACCCACCACTGCCTGTGTTTTCGCTGTTTCAGTTGTCATCATTCCTCGATTCCGCGCTTGCGCCCCGAACGGCCGGGGCTGCGTTCCAGTGTGTCAGGATCCGCGCCGCTGTTCCCGCATCAGATGGGCGGCCCGAACCGCAAAATAGGTCAGGATACCGTCGGCCCCGGCCCGACGCATGGCCATCAGGCTTTCCATCATCACCGCGTCGCCATCGAGCCAGCCGTTCTCCGCCGCTGCCATGTGCATGGCGTATTCACCGCTCACCTGGTAAACGAACGTGGGCACCTGAAGCTCTTTCTTTACCCGGTGCACGATGTCCAGGTAGGGCATGCCGGGTTTGATCATCACCATGTCAGCGCCCTCGGCCAGATCCATCGCCACCTCGTGCAGGGCCTCGTCGCTGTTGGCGGGATCCATCTGGTAGGTGGCCTTGTTGCCTTTGCCCAGATTGGCCGCGGAGCCCACCGCATCCCGGAACGGGCCGTAGTAACTCGATGCATACTTGGCAGAATAGGCCAGAATCCGGGTGTTCACATAACCGGCATCCTCCAGGGCGTCCCGGATAGCCGCAACACGACCGTCCATCATGTCCGAGGGTGCCACCACATCGGCGCCGGCATCGGCGTGGGACAGCGCCTGGTTCACCAGAGCTTCCACAGTGACATCATTCAACACATACCCGTCATTATCGATGATGCCATCCTGGCCATGGGTGGTGAACGGATCCAGTGCCACGTCGGTAATGACCCCGAGTTCCGGAAAGGCTTTTTTCAGGGCACGCACCGCCCGCTGGGCGAGGCCGTCGGAATCCCAGGCACCGGAACCTGACAGATTTTTCCTGTCCGCCGGCACCACCGGGAACAGAGCCACCGCCGGAATGCCCAGATCCATCAGCTCCGCTGCCTGCTCGACCAGCAAGTCAATGCTCAGGCGTTCAACACCGGGCATGGACGGCACCGTCTCCCGCTGTCCTTCCCCTTCCATCACGAAGACCGGGTAAATCAGGTTGTCCGGCGTCAGCTGGTTCTCCCGGACCAGCCGGCGGGAAAAGTCACTGGCCCGGTTGCGGCGCAAACGGGTCGCGGGGAACGAGCGGGAACTGGGACTTGGCACGGGTAACCTCCTGGTAAAGCAACAGTGTAGGGATGGACTGGTTGCCTGGCGCCGGAACGCCTGCTCTTGCCATGATACACGGCAAGGGCCCGTGGTTGCAGTTGCCGGGGCGACGGTAGCAGGAATCGGCGACAGTTATATGACAACAGGCCCCATTTGGGGCAACGGACAGAACCGGCCAAAGACCAGACCTGCTGCTATTATCAGCAGCAAAATATCAGGGAACAGCCAATAACGGGACAAGGGGCGGAGCGGTTCCGCCCCGGCCGAAATCAGAGGGAACGATTATTGAATCCCACTTCCACCTTGCGAGGCGAGTCGGAACGGAAGGCGGTATCCACTTGCTGGATTTGACCTCCCTGCTGCAAGAAGGCTGCGATATCAGCCTCCAGCTGCGCACGTACCCGGGCCCGACCGGCAACGGAATGGGTGTCGTCGCTGTCGCTGCTCCAGTTTCCTGACTGCTCCAGGTTGCTTTCGTCGAATTCACTCATGGCCTTCTCTCTCCCAACGAAAACAGATCCGAAAGTGACGTCCGACCCGGAGGGCGAACACACTCTGTCTCGACAAAAATACCGCCTGCGGCCTCGTCTTGGCGTCTTTATAATCTCGTTTTGTTTGCCGCGCCATTTCCTGGCAACACCTTTTTCGTAATTTTTTGTAACATCCTATACGTAGATGATTTACAAGGAAAAATAACAGGGAGCGCGCACCTCCGATTCGTTGACACAAGAAATGAATAATGATTCACTAGTTATAAGGAGTCGGCATGGCCTATCGCGAAACGGAAAAAATGCGCCAGCGCAAGGCGCAGGCACGCCAACGCATCATCGATTGCACCTATGAATGCGTCGCCAACGGAGGGTTCCGTAGTGCCCGTATTACCCGCATTGCGGGCCTGGCCGGCGTCGCCACGGGAACTATTTACCGGCATTTCGAATCCAGAGAGGACCTGTTTTCGGAAATATTCCGGACCGCCACCCAGCGTGAAGTGGACAAGGTCGCGGAAGCCCTGAATACCAACGGGGATGCCGCCGTCAGGCTCGAGGCCGCCCTCCGCCAGTTCGCCGAACGGGCCATGCGCGGGCCGATGATGGCTTGGGCACTGATCGCCGAGCCGGTGGTTCCGAAACTGGAAGAGGAGCGACTGGTCTACCGCAGGGCCTATGCCGAACTGTTTGAAAAGGCGATCCGGGATGGCATCGAGGAAGGCTGTCTTCCGGATCAGGACGCCCGCCAGAGCAGCACCTGCCTGGTCGGCGCCATTGCTGAAAGCCTGGTGGGCCCGCTGTCACCGACGCTGGCCGGCCAGATAACCATTGCCGATATCGACAAAATCAGACTGGTCGACTCCATCATCCGTTTTTGCATGCAGGGGTTGACCGGCACCAGGAGGTAGCCATGACCGCCCGTCAGTCCAGACCCGAAGTGAGTGCACC
Organism: Pseudomonadota bacterium; assembly: GCA_034189235.1. Classification (GTDB taxonomy): domain Bacteria; phylum Pseudomonadota; class Gammaproteobacteria; order Pseudomonadales; family Oleiphilaceae; genus Marinobacter. The sequence continues at coordinate 71,259 of JAXHVJ010000002.1, read as the reverse complement.
CTGTACCGGGGACCGCTACCTTGCGGTGACCCATGAAGTCACCAACCAGCCGCCAGCCCTGGAGAACTACAACCTGTTCGACCACGACCAGGCCCTCCGGGAGGCTGCAGAACGGGAGGGCGCAACCCACGCCGTGGACACCCTGCGTGCCTTTGGCGACCTGGCGGGGAAGGCTGCCACCATCGATCTCGGCTTTCGCGCCAATGCCAGCAAACCGGTCTTCAATACCCACGACCGCTTCGGCCATCGCATCGACGAAGTGGACTTCCACCCGTCCTACCACGAATTGATGCGAATCGCCCTGGAAAACGGCCTGCACAGCAGCCCCTGGACCAACCCCGGCACCGGCGCCCATGTTACCCGGGCCGCACGGTATTACATGCACTCCCAGGTCGAGGCGGCCCACTGCTGCCCGGTCACCATGACCTTCGCCGCCATCCCCTCGATCCGCAAACAACCGGAGCTGGCCCGGGAATGGGAACAGAAGATCCTGGCCAACAGCTACGACCCCCGCAACGTGCCACACACCGAAAAGAGTTCCGTCACCATCGGCATGGCCATGACCGAGAAGCAGGGCGGCAGCGATGTCCGGGCCAACAGCACCCTTGCCTGCCCGATCGGCACAGAAGGCCCCGGCCAGGCCTACGAACTGGTGGGCCACAAGTGGTTCGTCTCTGCGCCCATGTGCGATGCCTTCCTGGTCCTGGCCCAGGCTCCGGGCGGATTGTCCTGCTTCCTGATGCCCCGCTGGCGCCCGGACGGCAGCAAGAACCCCTGGCAGGTTCAGCGCCTGAAGAACAAGATGGGCAACATCGCCAACGCCTCCAGTGAAGCGGAACTGCGCGGCGCCCTGGCCTGGATGGTGGGCGAGGAAGGCCGGGGCGTTCCCACCATCATCGAGATGGTCGCCATGACCCGCTTCGATTGCATGATCGGCAGCTCCGCCGGCATGCGCCAGGCCGTAGCCCAGGCTACCCACCACTGCCGCCATCGCAGCGCCTTCGGCAACCGTCTTATAGACCAGCCGCTGATGCAGAACGTCCTGGCCGACCTCGCCCTGGAAAGCGAAGCGGCGCTGGCCTACACTATGCGCATCGCCCGCGCCCTGGACAACCAGGACCAGGAACACGAACGCCTGCTCGCCCGCCTGGCCACCCCGGTCGGCAAATACTGGATCTGCAAACGTACCCCCAACCATGCCTACGAGGCCATGGAATGCATCGGCGGCAGCGGCGTGATGGAAGACTGCATCATGCCCCGCCTGTTCCGGGAATCCCCGGTCAACGCCATCTGGGAAGGCAGCGGCAACGTGCAGTGCCTGGACACCCTCCGGGCCATGCAGAAAGAACCCGACACCCTCGAGGCCTTCTTCCGCGAGGCCGCCGAGGCTAAAGGCGCCGACGCCCGCTTCGACCGATTCCTGACCCAGCTGCAGAACGACTTCGCCGACATCAGCGATTTCCAGTACCGCGCCCGCAACCTGGTGGATCGCATGGCCCTGGCCCTGCAGGCCTCACTGCTGATCCGCAACGCCCCCGGCGCCGTCGCCGACGCCTTCTGCGCCTCCCGGCTGGCAAGCAACGGCGGCATGAACTACGGCAACCTGCCCTCGGGCACCGACGCCGAAGCCATTATCAAACGTGCGACCCCTGTAGTAGGCTAAAGGCAACAGAATCCAACCGAGAGATCCGGGAACCGGCGGGGAACCCTTTTCCAAAACCTTGCGGAGCCATGGATGGCGGAGCAGAGCGTACAGGGACGTATTCACAGCGTGTTTTGGAAAAGGGTTCCCCGTCGGTTCCTGCACCCAAGTCTATGTCAGAAGCACTCAGAAAACTGCTCAACGAAAGCAACCGCCAGCAGCCCGTAATCACCCCCCATGTGGGCGTGATGACCCTGCACTTCCAGCTCTACGGCTGCGAGGACCTCAAAGCCAAACGCAAGGTGTTCACTGCACTGCGAGCCGTCTGGGGCAAGGAACCCGATCTGGCGGTGGCCGAGACCGCAGACCATGAGGCCCTCGACTGCGCCACCTGGACCATCGCCGCCCTGGGCACCTCCTCCCAGCAGATCAGCCAACGCCTGGACCTGATTGAAAAGGCCATCCAGGAACGCATCGATGCCGCCATACTGGAAGTGCAGCGCGAAATTCTCTGATTCCCGAAGCCCCGTGGCAGCAGTGTGTGGCGCAGCCTCCTGCCACGCCGTATACTACGCCTCTCAGGGACGTCAGCGCACCTGCCAGATGCAGGTTTACAGTTTGCCAATGCCGGACATGGATCCGGACGAATCCGAGGGGCATCCGGAACCAGCCCCGCGGACGACCACTGACTCTGTGTGGTGCCTATGACCGGAAAGAAAAAATCCGCCCAGGCCTCGGTCGAGGCGATGTACCGTGTATTCACCGTGCCCGAGGCACCGGAATCCACCCTCAGCCGTATCGACCAGGACATCTCCCGCAACCTTGCAGGCTTCCTGCAGGAGCACATCGTTGCGGTCGAACGGGACCTGTCGGAAGTCGAGAAAGACTTCGCCGAGTACAACATCCCGGAGAAACCCGTGTTCGTGTCCGAGCAGGCCCGGTTCCTGCTGGACAAGCTCGTGGCCAACTCCGTGCATACCGCGTCTCCGGCGTTCATCGGGCACATGACCTCGGCGCTGCCGTACTTCATGCTGCCGCTGTCCAAGATCATGATCGCCCTTAACCAGAACCTGGTGAAGACCGAAACCTCCAAGGCCTTCACGCCCATGGAGCGCCAGGTACTGGGCATGATTCACCGGCTGGTGTACCAGGAAGACGGCTCCTTCTACCGCAAGTGGATGCACGATCCCCGCCACACCCTGGGCGTCATGTGCTCTGGCGGCACCATTGCCAACCTGACCGCCCTGTGGGTCGCACGCAACTGCGCCTTCCCGGCGGAGGGCAGCTTCCGCGGTCTGCACCAGGAAGGCCTGTTCCGGGCCCTGAAATACTACGGTTATGAAGGTGCAGCCATCCTGGTGTCCCGCCGCGGCCACTACTCCCTGCGCAAGGCCGCCGACCTACTCGGCCTCGGCCGTGATGCCCTGGTGCCGGTGGATACCGACGACGAGAATCGTATCCAGCCGGATGCCCTGCGGGACAAGTGCCTGGAATTGCAGAAACAGAAGATCAAGGTCATGGCCATTTGCGGCGTGGCCGGCACCACCGAAACCGGCAATGTGGACCCCCTGGATGCGGTGGCCGACATTGCCCGGGAATTCGGCGCCCACTTCCATGTAGATGCCGCCTGGGGCGGACCAACCCTGTTCTCCCGCACCTACAAGACCCTGATGCGCGGCATCGAGAAGGCGGACTCCGTCACCTTCGACGCCCACAAACAGCTGTACGTGCCCATGGGCGCCGGTTTGGTAGTGTTCAAGGACCCCACCCTGCCAACCGCGGTGGAACATCACGCCCAGTACATCATCCGCAAGGGCTCCAGGGATCTGGGCAGCACCACCCTGGAAGGCTCCCGGCCCGGCATGTCCATGCTGATCCATTCCGGCCTGAAGATCCTCGGCCGCGAGGGCTATGAGATCCTGATCGACCAGGGTATCGAGAAGGCCCACACCTTTGCCGACATGATCAACGCGGAACCGGATTTCGAACTTGTGACCAGGCCGGAACTGAACATTCTCACCTACCGCTACTGCCCGGAAGACGTACAACAGGCACTGGCGATGGCAGATGAGCTACAGGCGGAAAAGCTGAACACCTGCCTGAACCGGATTACCAAGTTCATCCAGAAAACCCAGCGGGAGCGGGGCAAGGCGTTCGTCTCCCGGACCCGGCTGGAGCCGGCCCGTTACTACCACTTCCCGTGTATCGTTTTCCGGGTGGTGCTGGCCAACCCGCTGACCACCAGAGAAATCCTGGCGGATATTCTGAAGGAACAGCGTGAGCTATCCAAAGAAGAAGGGATCTCTGACGAGATGACCATCCTGCACCAGATGGCCGACGCAGTCATCAAGCAGCAGGAGCCCAGCGCACGGCAGGCCTGAGGTCCAAGACGCCAGAAAAGCTTTAAGGCGGCGGGTTAACCAACTCCGTGGCGAAGGGTGCGACTGCCACTAAGCGAGCCTTGCGGACGAATCATAGCTTCGGTGAGCCGGGCGGGGGACGTTTCAAAAACTGTGCGGAGCCAGGGATGGCGGAGCCAAGCGTACAGGGACGTATTCACAGCGTGTTTTTGAAACGTCCCCCGCCCGGCTCGCTTCTCCGAAACTTACCGGCAAGACTTCAGTAAAGCGCCTCTTCGTCGTCCAACACATCGTGAATGATATCCAGGAACATCCTGTCCGCCTCACTCCAGTTCTCCGGAATCCGGATGTTGGTGCTGGCACTGATTTCCCGGGCAATCAGCTCTTCGGCGTTGGGCTGGCCACGGTGCTTGCGGGCGATTTCCATGGATTTCACGGCAATGGTCGGATCGCTCAGGACCTTCTTGATGAAGGTCCTGAGCTCGTCAATCATCTTGGCCTGACGGCTTTCAACGGATGAACTCATACTTCACTCCCCGGACAAATAGGCTCGGGGGTGAAACACCCCCCTTTTCAAATAGTATGACCAAACTCGGTTTATACAACCAGCCCGGTCAGATCAACAAGCCCCGGAGGGTAAAGAACAGGATCGCGGCCATGATGGCAGAGGCCGACACGGTAATGATCCGGGCTGCGGCAATCCTCACCAGGTGTGAGCGCTTGACCATTTCTTCTCTGCAGATCTTCTTCAGGCGCTTGCGCCCCCGGACTTGACAGCGACACCTTCTGCTTCTGTTTCCTGGCCTGCCTGAGCAGGCTCTCCACCTCTTCCACCGAGGCGTGACGGAATTGAAACCTGACCATCATGTGGATACTCAGCATCCGCAACTGTGATCCAGGACCGCGACCGCGCCACTGATTGGCGTACAATGGTGCAATATGATGCAAAAAGTACATCCTGCGGCGCGCGCGAGCTGGTGGAGAAAGCCCTGAACCCTGTACGAAACCGCCGCCCGGAAAGTGGGAGACACCCTGCGCATCGATGCCATGGAATCGGAGAGCGAAGCGCTGCCCCGGGTCCGGCAACTCCGAGAGGACTCTGCAAACGTGCCGAAAGCCGATCCGGCGCTTGAGCCGCCGGTAACGACGGGGCATACTCAGGAGACAACGATAAGAAATGCGACAACCTGTGACCTTGACCCGCCCGCTCCAGCTTCTGACTACCCTGGTGGTCCTTTCGGTCCTGGCAGCCCCATCCTTTGGGGCAGGCAACGGTGTGCACCCGGCCATGGACTTTCTGCTGACTGATCCGGAGTCACAGGCAACCCCGACCCAGGCACTGGCAATGGACGGCTGGCAGCCCCTGGAAGATCCGAGCCCGAACTTCGGTTATATCCGGAAAACCGTGTGGCTGCGTTTCCCGGTTCCCGAACGGGGCAACATCAACCTGCTGGAAATCGGTTACGCTCACCTGGACCACATCCGCTTATTCCTGCTGGAAAACGGCGAGGTAGTGACCGAGACCACGGCTGGCGACCGGATGCCCTTCCTCGAACGCCCGGTGCTGTATCGCAATTTCCTGTTCCGTTTTGAGCATGCGCCTGAAGCCAACCAGCAGATCCTCCTGGAAGTCAGCACCAACGGAGCCGTGCAGGTGCCTGTGCACCTGTGGCACGACAAGGACTTCTTCGAGAGCGCTTTTTTCGAGGATCTGATCCATGCCGTCTATTACGGCATCCTGATTACCGTCATCTGTTTCAACCTGTTCATCTTCGTCGCGCTACGGGAAAAAATCTACCTGCTGTACGTGCTCTCCACCCTGGGTTACCTGGTGATTATCGGCAGCCTGAATGGTATTGCCTACCAACTGCTGTGGCCGGCCAATCCGGAGATACAGAACCTGTCCATGGTGGTAGGCATTCCCTTTGCCAATATCTTTACGCTCTGGTTCGCTCATGCGTTTCTCCAGCTGAAGAGCCAGAGCCCCGCCACCGCCCGGGTCGTGAACTTCGCGATCATCCTCAATACCGTCGCGGCGCTGGCCACTTTCCTGACCGACTACAATATCGCGATCCGGCTGGTGGTCGCCCTGACCATACCCAGCTGCCTGCTGCTGACACTGCTCGGGCCGCAGCAATGGCTCCGGGGCAACCGGCAGGCCATCTACTACACCCTGGCCTGGGGCGCACTGACCCTCGGCAGTGCGGTGACGGCGGCCAACAAGTACGGCCTGCTACCCAACAGCTTCCTGAGCGTTTATGCCGTGGAAATCGGCTCGGCCCTGCAGGCAGTCCTGCTTGCTCTGGCCATGGCAAGCAGGATCTACCAGGAACGCCAGGACAAAGTGCTGTCCCGGGAAGCCGAGCTCCGCGCCCGGGAAGCCCGCCGTAGCGTGGAACTGAGGCTGATGGATCAGGCTCTGCATCACCCCCTGACCGGTCTGCCCAACCGCAGCAGCTTCGAGATGATGCTCAATGACCTGATCATGCGGCATCCCGAAAAGCGCTATGGGGTCGCTGTGGTACATCTGAACAACCTGTCTTCAGTGATCAAGACCCTGGGCCACCGCAACACCGACCGGATCCTGGAGCTGGCCGCCCGGCACTACAATTCCTTGATCCAAACCATACCGGGTGCCCTGCCGGTCGAGCAGACCGGTGAGCGCAACTACTTCCTGGCCTCCCTCGATCAGCAGTCTCTCGGCTTTATCGTTGATGCCGCCCTGGCGGAAGCATCCCCCCGGTCCGTGATTCACGGCCTGGACAGGCTGCGGCAGTCTATCGGTTATCTGGGCATGCAGGTTCCGCTGGACCCGCGCATAGGTGTGGCCATCTTCCCCGACCACGGCAGCGACACCAGTACCCTGATCCGCCGTGCCATCATTGCCGAAGGCTCCGAGCGGGCCCGGGACCGGGGCATGGCCTTCTACAAGCCTTCCCGGGATGTCTACAGCGCGGACCGGCTGACCATGGTTTCGGAACTGCACAGGGCCCTGGACGACCACCAGCTCGCCCTCTACCTGCAACCCAAGCAATCCCTGGTCACTGGCCGGGTAGTCGGGATGGAGGCGTTGATCCGCTGGCCGGGGCGCCCGAAGTCGGTAAGTCCCGATGAGATCATTCTGCTGGCGGAGCAGACCGGGCTGATCAAGCCGCTGACCCGTTGGGTGCTGGAGGAATCCCTGCGCCTTCGCACGCAGTTACTGGAGCAGGGCTGGGATCTTCAGCTTTCCGCCAACATCTCACCCAACAACCTGCGGGAGGCAGATTTTTCCCTTTATGTGCAGCGCCTGATGAACCAGTACGATGGCCACCGGGGTGCCGTCACCTTCGAGGTCACCGAAACCTCGATGATGCTGGACCCGGTCAACTCGCTGGAAGCCCTGAATGCCCTGAATGCGGCCGGAATCCGGGTTTCCATCGACGACTTCGGCTCTGGCTACTCCTCGCTGTCTTACATCAAGCAGCTCCCGGCCAGCGAGGTCAAGATCGACAGGTCCCTGATCACCGAACTGCCCACCGAGGCCGAGGACCGGGTGATTGTCCAGACCACCATCGACATGTGCCATAACCTGGGCTACCTGGTCGTGGCGGAAGGCGTGGAGGATCAGGCGACCGCAGATCTGTTGAGAGACATGGGCTGCGACATGATCCAGGGCTACCTGGTCACACCGCCGCTGCCGGTGGATGAGTTCCTGGACTGGCTCAATGCCAATGACCGCCAGCCCTCGCGCAAGCTGGGTTAGCAGCCTGACGGACTCAAGGCTCTCAGTGGCTCCCGAAGGGCGTGGCGCTGGGGCCCCTGACCGGTGTTGCCAGCACTTGATGTGGAACCACCACACCTGCGCACTGGCGCCTTGGCCAGGGTCCCCAGCGCCACGCAGCAGGTCAGCGAATTAACCAGACGGGGCACTAGGAACGTTTTCGGATCAGGGCTTCCTGGGTAGTGGATGCCACCAGTACTCCATCCCGGTTATAGAAGTTGCCCCGGTTGAAGCCCCTGCCAGCCGAGGCACTGGGGCTGTCGTTGTCATAGAGCAGCCACTCGTCCATGCGGAAATCCCGGTGGAACCAGATGGCGTGGTCGAGGCTGGCCACCTGCATATTCTTGCTGGTGAAGGTCAGGCCATGGGGCTGCATGGACGTAGCCAGAAAGTGGAAATCGGAAGCATAGGTCAACAGGCACCGGTGCAGCACCGGGTCCTCGGGCAGCGGCCCCTGGGCCCGTAACCAGCTCTGCCTGTAGGGAGGTTGCTTCTCCGGCTGCAGCGGATTGCCCGGATTTACCGGGCGAATCTCGATAGGTCGATCCCGCGTCAGCGTTTCCCGCAACCGCTCCGGCATCTGCGGCGCCAGGATCCGGCCCAGCTCCTGCTCGGACTTGAGCGTTTCCGGCTCGGGTGCAGCGGGCATATCAAACTGGTGCTCGAAGCCAGGTTCCTCGCCCTGGAAGGACATGGAGCCGGTGAGAATCTCCTTGCCGTCCTGGCGGGCAATTACCCGACGCACGGAGAAGCTGCCGCCGTCCCGAACCCGCTGGACTTCATAGTCGATCGGCATGCTGTGGTTACCCGGGCGCAGGAAATAGGCATGGAGAGAATGGCACAGACGATTCTCAACGGTGCGGCTGGCCGCCATCAGCGCCTGGCCGAGAACCTGGCCACCGAACACGTTGGGAAACCCCAGATCTTCACTGTCGCCCTGGAAGTGATCGTCGCCGATGGGTGAAAGGTCCAGCAGCTCCACCAGCTTCTGTGTGACTTCTAGCATGCCTGCTCCTGTCAGTTAATAGGGAACTCTTGTAAAGGGCTACGGCTACTGGCGGCGAACCGCACCTCGAATCTGCGAATCTCAGGACTCGCAGAGGCGATTCGGAGTTAACCAGAGGCTCCTTGGTGCACCAAGGGGTTTTTCTACCCCAAGTGCAGCTTTTTCGCAAGGACGAGCAGGCATGGCCTGTGACGATGCCACTGCCACAGGCCATGAAGGGCTCAGCTGTGAATGGGCGGCACTTCTTTCGCCAGAGCCTGTCTTTCCGCGGCGAAGCGACCCGTCACCGCAAACCCCAGCACCTCGCCCGCATCATTGCGGAACAGCGCACGCACACTGGTACCCTCGGTTTCCACTTCCCACTGGCCGTCAGCCCCCGACGGGGGCGGGCACACGGCAGCCGGACAACACGGGGTCTTGATCATCACCGGCATGGTGCCATAGCTCACCTCCGTGCGTTCGCCGGTAAGGGTTTTGGCCAGCGCCCGGGCGCAGGCCATCAGCGGCAGCACATACAGCAGCACACGACCATCCACCTCGGCGCAATCCCCCAGCGCATAGATGTCCGGGGCGGAAGTCTCCAGGGCACGGTTTACCCGGATGCCTTTGCCGACATCCAGGCCGGCGCTCTCGGCCAGGCCCGTACGGGGATGCAGACCTACAGCAGAAAGGACAACGTCCACCTCGAGACTCTCACCATTGGCCAGCGTCAGCCTGACGCCACCGTTGTGACGATCGATCCGATCGACCACGGTCCCCAGGTGAAACCGGACGCCCAGGTTCTCAAGTTCCTGCTGAACCGCATTGGCGGCCGGTTCCGGCAACAGGCCCGGCATCACCACCTCCGACGGCGCGATGACGTCTACCTCGTAGTCGCCGTTACGCAGATCGTTGGCGAATTCGCACCCGATCAGACCAGCGCCCATAATCGCCACCCGCTGGCCGTCCGCCAGCGCCTCGCGGAAGGCCCGATAGTCCATCAGGTCATTGATGGAGAACACATGTTCCTGCCCATCACCGGCAATGGACAAGCGAATCACATCCGCCCCCCATGCCAGCACCAGCTTGCTGTACTTCAGCCGTTCATCGCCGAGGATCAGTTCGTGGGCCCCGGGATCGATACCGGTCACCGTGGTGAAGGTCCGGAGCTGCACGTCGAGCTGCTCCGCCATGGCGTCAGTAGAAGCCTGGGCCAGACCATCGGCGTCCTTGCCCTTGGTGAACCCGGTGGACAACATGGGCTTGGAATAGCTGACGCCGTCATCAGCGGTAACCATCACCACCGGGGTTTCCTTATCCTGTTTCCGTAGCTCCCGGACCAGGGAGTAGCCGGACAACCCGGTCCCGACAATAACGATGGGGGCCTGTTCAGACATAGCGGTACTCCCGTCCATTAACCGATCTCAATCATCTCGAAGTCTTCCTTGCCCACACCGCAGTCCGGACACACCCAGTCCTCGGGGACATCTTCCCACCTGGTGCCCGGCGCGATACCGTCTTCCGGCCAGCCCTCGGCTTCGTCGTAGATCAGTCCACAGACCACGCACTGCCACTTTTTCATCAATACTCTCCCCAAACATGCGCTTATAGTTGAATCGCTGCGCGCATAGTAGTTATCCGACAATCGTACGCGCAAGTTATTTTGCCTGTTCCCTGCTACCGGGCTACTGTCTGCAGTCCTTACAGGCCACCATGGTTTTGCAGGTCATCATACCGGCCGCCTTCCCCGACACCAATACCATTACGGACGGCCACCCCGAGAGTTTTCTGCCAATAGCCATAAATGCCGGGATTGGGCCCCGAAACCGCCCCTCCCTTCTGACCATCCACTCCGGTATAATCGCCCGTTTCAGAAAGGATCCGACCGTTATGACCGATACCGTCGCCGAAATGAACCGGGTCATGGCCGAGGCCGACTGTCTGGTGGACGAACGGCAGGTTCAGGCTGCCATCGGCAATCTGGCTGACGACATCACCGCCCGTCTCAAGGACAGCAATCCGCTGGTGTTCTGTGTAATGAACGGAGGCCTGATCCTCACCGGACAGTTGCTGACCCGGCTTACCTTCCCGATCCAGGCGGAGTATCTCCACGCCACCCGATATCGCCAGGAAACCACCGGCGGCATCCTGGAATGGAAGCTCCAGCCCGAAGCCGACATGATTGGCCGTACCGTACTGATCGTCGATGACATTCTCGACGAAGGCACCACCTTGTGCGCGATTGCGGACTACTGCCTGGCCCATGGCGCATCAGAGGTCCTGACCACAGTACTGGTGGACAAGCAGCACGACCGCAAGGCCCGTCCCGGGCTCAAGGCCGACTTCACCGGCCTGGAAGTGGAAGACCGCTTCCTGTTCGGCTACGGCATGGACTACAAAGGCTACTGGCGCAACGCCCCCGGAATCTATGCCGTCAAGGGGCTCTGAACACCAGCCGGGCGTCCCTCTGACCCGCTGGTACCGTTCCTTTGCCGTCGCAGGCCTTCATAACCCGGAGGTCCGTGGCCCGGCCCGCTACTGGCTGCAACTGGAGGGCTCCTTTACCCGCGCCCTCCGGAAAGAATGCCGCCAGTCCTTCCACGTCGAGATCCAGCGCGAAGGCTTCGGCCGCCCCACTCCTGAGGAGGCGCAACGGCTGGCCATACCCGGGCGCGAGCGGGCGTGGATCCGCGAAGTTCGCCTCTGCGGTGACGGGCGCCCCTGGGTGCTGGCACGAACCGTCATCCCCCTGGACTGCCTGGAAGGGCGCAACCGCATCCTGCGCAACCTGGGCAACAAACCCCTCGGTGCCTACCTGTTCAGCGGCCCCCGCCCCCGCTGGCAACGCGGCCCACTGGAAACCGGCCTGTGCGCCTCGCAGGGCAGCGAACAGCCCCGCCTTGCCCGCCGCTCGATCTTTCATGACGGGAATCATGCCCTGCTGGTGGGCGAATACCTGCTGCCGGTCCTGTATTCCTGAGCCCGGCCTTTAACCGGCCGGAACCGGCTGGCTATAATCCCCAGATCTGTCTTTTGTCCATTTGCTGCAACCGGATGCGTACCATGATCCCGAATGCCATGCCCGAACACGTCCAGAGCCGCCTGACCGATTACGCCAGGCTGCTGCGAATCGATCGCCCCATCGGCTCACTACTGCTGCTCTGGCCCACCTACTGGGCACTCTGGCTCGCCGGGGACGGCAATCCGGGCATCGGCAATGTCATCGTCTTCACCCTCGGCGTTTTCTTCATGCGTGCCGCCGGCTGCGCCATCAACGACTATGCCGACCGGGACTGGGACAAACACGTCAATCGCACCCGGAACCGACCGCTGACCGCGGGACGCATCCAGGCCCGGGAGGCCGTTGCCCTGTTCGCCGGACTGTGCCTGATTTCGTTCCTGATGGTCGTCCTGTTCACCAACACCCTGACCCTGTACCTGTCCTTTGGCGGGGTCCTTCTGGCGTTCATCTATCCGTTCATGAAACGCTATACCCACCTCCCCCAACTGTTCCTGGGTGCCGCCTTTTCCTGGGCCATCCCCATGGCCTGGGCGGCAGAAGTCAATGAACTCAGCCAACTGACCTGGCTGCTGTTCACCGCCAACGTACTCTGGGCCGTAGCCTACGACACCCTCTATGCCATGGTCGACCGGGACGATGACCTCAAGGTCGGCATCAAGTCCACCGCCATCCTGTTCGGGGATGCCGACAAGGCCATCGTCGGCATGCTCCAGGCCCTGGTCATCCTGATCCTGGTGATGGTCGGCCATCGGGCGGAGCTGGGATTGTTCTACTATCTCGGGGTTACCGCCATGGCTGGCCTGTTCGCCTATCACCAGTACCTGATCAGAGATCGGGCGCGGGACGGCTGCTTCAAGGCATTCCTGAACAACAATTGGGCCGGCTTTGCGGTCTTTGCGGGGCTGGTGACAGACCTGTCGTTCGGCTGACGCTGTCATATACTTGTCATACTTCGGCGTTGTAATGAGGCAGCAATAAATCAGAGGCTCCCAAAGTCTGACACAGGTTACAAACCATGAAAGGAAAAACTGTCCTGATCGTTGATGACGAGGCCCCCATCCGGGAAATGATTGCCGTGGCCCTCGAAATGGCAGATTACGACTACATTGAGGCAGCGGATGCCCGGGAAGCTCATGCCCTGATTGTCGACAAACTGCCGGACCTGGTCCTGCTCGACTGGATGCTTCCGGGCACCAGCGGCGTCGAACTGGCCCGGCGGCTGAAGAAAGACGAAGCCACCGCTGACATCCCCATCATCATGCTCACCGCCAAGGTCGAGGAAGACAACAAGATCCAGGGCCTGGAAGTGGGGGCCGATGACTACATCACCAAACCCTTCAGCCCCCGCGAGCTGGTTGCCAGGCTCAAGGCGGTGTTGCGCCGTGCCACCCCGCCCGGCGTCGACACCCCGATCGAGGTCGAGGGTCTGACCCTGGATCCGGTCGGTCACCGGGTAACTACCGAGGAAGGTGCCCTGACCATGGGCCCGACCGAGTACCGTTTACTCCAGTTCTTCATGACGCACCAGGAACGGGTCTATACTCGCTCCCAGCTTCTGGACCAGGTCTGGGGCGGCAACGTGTATGTCGAGGAGCGCACCGTGGATGTCCACATCCGGCGGTTACGCAAGGCCCTGGGGGACAATTACGACCACCTGATCCAGACTGTTCGGGGAACCGGTTACCGCTTCTCCACCAGAGCCGCATAAGCACTGCCGGCCACTCATTCTGCATCAGGCCGGAACTGACACAAGGCAGCTTTCGATGCGCCATAACTGGTCACGCTACCTGCGGATAATCATTGCAGGGCTTGCCCTTACCACACTGGTGGGCTTCATTTTCGACAGGCCGCTGTGGGGCCTGACCTTCGGGCTGATGGTCTACCTGTGGTGGACCCTGGTCCAGGTGCGCCGCCTCTATCATTGGCTGGCCAGTCCCAGCGGTACCGAGGAAGCGCCCCAGAGCATTGGCATGTGGGGGGGCATTTTCGATGGCCTGAACAAGCTGCACCAGAACCACCTGCGCACCCAGGACCGGCTACGGGCGCAGATCAACCGGGTGCAGGAGTCCACCAACGCCATGCGCGACGGGGTCATCATGACCGACTCCCAGGGCACGATGGAGTGGTGGAACGGCTCGGCCGAGTACCTGCTGGGTTTTCGCCGCAACACCGACCAGGGCCAGTACATCCACAACCTGATCCGCAATCCGGTGTTCAAGAACTATTTTGATTCCCGGGACTACCGGGAACCGCTGGAGATCAACTCTCCGGCCAAGCCGCACATCCATCTCCAGATCCAGATCAGCCTGTTCGGCGATGACGACCGTCTGATCGTCGCCAAGGACGTGACCCGCCTCTACCAGTTGGAGCAGATGCGCCGCGACTTTGTCGGCAACGTGTCCCACGAGATGCGCACCCCGCTGACAGTGATCAGCGGATACCTGGAAACCCTGGTGGACCACGCCGACGAACTGCCCCCCAAGTGGCGACGCGCCATCAACACCATGGCCGCCCAATCCTCGCGTATGGAGGCCCTGATCACCGACCTGATCCTCCTGTCCCGGATCGAGACCGGCGAACAGACGGTGGACGATGCCCTGACCGACGTTGACGCCCTGATCAAACAGATCTGTCACGATGCCAGGGCGCTCAGCGGAGACAAGCAGCATGAGTTTACCGTCGATATTACCGACCACCGGTTGCTACGGGGTGATGAAAGCCAGTTACGCAGTGCCTTCTCGAACCTGGTTTTCAACGCCGTGAAATACACCCCGGCCCATGGTCACATCACCGTTTCCTGGACCACCGACCGGGAGGGTGCGCACCTTTCGGTCAGGGACACCGGCATAGGCATCGACCCGGTCCATATCCCCCGGCTGACCGAACGCTTCTACCGTGCTGATCCCAGCCGACACAAGGATACCGGCGGCACTGGCCTGGGACTTGCGATCGTCAAGCACGTGCTGCTGAACCACGATGGCAACCTGGAAATCCGCAGTCGGATTGGCGAGGGCAGCGAGTTCATCTGCCACTTCCCGCGGGAAAGGCTGGTCGAGCGGATGCCGGAAACGGCCAGGAACGATTAACCGGCCCCCGGGGAACCGGAAGCTTAAACAATTGTCATCACCCTCCTGGTGATTGCGGTATTTTCACAACCTGAAAACACGCTACCATGACAACAACGCCTTCCACCCAAGACTATCCGGTTCGAGGTATCGAGTGCGCTTCACTCTCTCAAGCACATCCCGCGGGCCCCTGGCCCTGATTATCGCCTGCCTCCTGGGCTCCGCCACCGGCACCGCTCTCGCCCAGGAGCAGGCTGAGCCAATCAACCAGCAGGCCTTTGTCGAGTGCAAGGCCCGGCTCGGGCAACAGGCCATCGAGGCTGGCGTGAGCCAGGCCACCGCCAGTCAGGTGATGGCACAGGTGGAACACCTGGACCGGGTGATTGAACTGGATCGCCGGCAGCCGGAATTCACCACCACCTTCGCCGACTACCTGAACCGTCGGGTCAATGAGGCCCGGGTCAGCAAGGGCCGGGAGATGCTCGCAGAGCACCGGGACCTGCTGCAGCGGGTAACGGATGAAACCGGTGTTCCGGCGCCCTACCTGGTCGCGTTCTGGGGCCTGGAGACCAACTTCGGCAGCTATTTCGGCAAGATGTCCGTGCCCAGTGCCCTGACCACGCTGGCCTGCGATACCCGCCGGAGCACCTTCTTCACCCGGCAGTTGATCGCCGCCCTGCGCATCATCGATGAGGGAGCGATACCCGTCGACCAGATGGAGGGATCCTGGGCCGGAGCCATGGGACACGTCCAGTTCATGCCGACGGTGTTCCTCCAGCATGCGGTGGATGCCGATGGCGATGGTCGCCGGGATCTCTGGAACAGTCTGCCCGATGCCATGATGTCTGCCGGAAAATTCCTGCAGTCCATGGGTTGGGACGGAGACTACCGCTGGGGACGCGAGGTATTGCTGCCCGACAACTTCGATTACCGTCTGGCTGATGGCCGCCGTCTGCCACTCAGCGAATGGCGGGGAATGGGGGTTACCGATGCCTTTGGCAGTGCCCTGTCCCGCGCGGATATCCAGGCCGAGCTCGTGGTGCCCGCAGGTCACCAGGGGCCGGCATTTCTGGTCTACGACAACTTCCGGGTGATCATGGGCTGGAACCGCTCCGAGTTCTACGCCATCGCGGTTGGTCACCTGGCGGACCGGGTGGCGGGTGCCGGCAAACTGCAGAACCCGCCACCAGAGGATGCACCGGCCCTGTCTCGCAACAACATCATGGAACTGCAGGAGGCCCTGACTGATCGCGGCTACGATACCGGCAAGCCCGACGGCATCCTCGGCCCGGCCACACGCTCGGCCATTCGCAAGTTCCAGGCAGCCTCCGGCATGGTTGCCGACGGCTACCCCGGGCAAGCCGTTCTGGCCAGACTGAACGTATCTACCGGCAACTGATTCGATACATAGAATAGAGGTCGGAAAACACCATGGATTCCATAACCCAGGTTGCCCTCGGAGCGTCCGTTGCCGGTGCAGTCGCGGGCAGGACCCTGGGCCGCACGGCACTCCTGATCGGCGGTGCGCTCGGAACACTGCCGCTGCTGGCCGGTCTGCCGGAAGTACGCCGCCTGGAATGGTTCACCGGGGGTTTTCTGGATTATGCGTCGGACGGTAACCGGGTTACCGCCACGGATATCCGTCTTGGTCTGCCCGGCGCCCATCCGTTCACCTTCGTGGTGGCGCGTCACAACGGCGGCGAATTCCTGCCCACCACCAGCCGTCGGCTGGCGAGACCCTCCATCAGCGATCAGGCCCTGGCACAGCTGTGGGCTCGGGTGACGGGCCAGAGCAAGGTGCTCTGTCTCGCCACCCTGACCACGCCGGCACCGGGACAGGCCTGCTGATGAGCCTTCGCCTGGACCAGTTCATTGCCAACTGTACTGAATTGTCCCGCAAGGACGCCAAGCGGGTGATCGGTGCCGGTACCGTCACTGTCGATGGTGCCATGTGCAAAAGCGCAAACCGGAAAATTCCCGACGGCGCCCGCGTCACTCTGGATGGCGAACTCCTGGCCCTGCCCGGTGATCGCTACCTGATGATGAACAAACCTTCAGGCGTGGTCAGTGCCACCACTGACAGTGAACACCCTACCGCTCTGGACCTGCTACCTCCAGGGCTGGCCCGGGACCTGCACATCGCCGGACGACTGGATCTGGACACCACCGGCCTGTTGCTGCTGACCACCGACGGCCAGTGGTCGCACCGCGTCACCTCACCCCGGACCGATTGCCCGAAGACCTACCGGGTCACTCTCGGGGAACCACTGACGGACACGGCGAAGCAGGCATTGGTTACCGGCGTGGTGTTACGTAATGAAGACAGAGAAACCCGGCCGGCGACAGTCAGACGAGTGGATGACACCGTGATTGAGCTGACTATTTCCGAAGGGCGCTACCACCAGGTCAAACGCATGCTGGCCGCCGTGGGCAACCACGTGAAGGCGCTGCATCGCACCCGGATCGGAGACATCGTCCTGGACCCGCAACTCGCACCCGGCGAGTATCGCGCACTGACCGGGCAGGAAATCGACAGCGTCAGCCAGGGCTGATCAGGCCCGCTCGAACCGTTTGGCCTCGAGGTTCTTGCGGACCGCCCCGGCTTCGAACACCTCGCCGTTCATGGCGATGTAGGCTCCCGGCGGCAGCAGCTGTACCGCCGACCAGGCAAAGCCCAGATTGAACACGGCATCAGTATGGCGCATCCGGGCCGGCTGCATGGCTCCGAACAGCACGATGGTCCGGCCGGTCAGGGACGACAGCCGTTCCGCCGTCTCGGCCATGGTATCGGTGCCATGGGTAATCAGGATCTTCTGCCCCTCACAACCGGCCACCGCATCGAATACCCTGTCCCGGTCGTCCTCGGTCATATCCAGGCTGTCTTTTCGCAACACCTCATGGATACGATAGCCATCGTGGATATTGGCTTCCGTCAACAGTTGGGGTAACAGGGAGTCGCCGATCTCGAACTGACTGCTGGCGTCGAAATACACCTTGTCGATGGTGCCGCCGGTGGTAAAGATCTCGATCATGGCCGGAGTTGTCCCTGTCAGCTCACTGTGGAGGGGCCGTTGTCGGCAACCGCATAGGCAGCGTTCTTTTCGTGCTCATAGCGCCGAGCCGGCTTTGCGACGCTGCCGGGCTCTCCGGTATCCATTCGTTTCCCGATCATACCTGTCAATGCCCCCTGTATCGAGCCTCGGTGATAGCTCCCCACTATATCAGCGGAGACCAATGTCTGACAGGTCAGGGAAGGTCTGTGACCGCGCCTTTGGATGCCGAAGTGACGGTTCGGGCATATTTGGCCAACACTCCGCGAGTCACCCTCGGCGCTGGCGCCCGCCAGGCCTGTCGCCGACGCTCCATCTCCGCCTCGGATACGTCCAGCTCGATACGGTTGCTGACCGCGTCGATGGTCACGGTGTCGCCATCCTCCACCAGCGCGATGGGGCCGCCTTCCGCCGCCTCCGGGGTGATATGGCCAACCACGAAGCCGTGGCTTCCGCCGGAAAAACGGCCATCGGTGATCAGCGCCACGTCACTGCCGAGCCCCTTGCCCATGATCGCTGACGTGGGGCTGAGCATTTCCCGCATGCCGGGGCCGCCTTTCGGGCCTTCATAGCGGATCACCAGCACATCCCCGGCCACCACCGTGCCGTCAAGAATCCGTGCCTGGGCCTCCTCCTCGGAATGGAACACCCGGGCGCGACCGGTGAAATGAGTACCCTCCTTGCCGGTAATTTTGGCCACCGCCCCTGTGGGCGCCAGGTTACCGTAGAGGATACGCAGGTGGCTGTCGGCCTTGATGGGATCCCCGAAGGCATGAATGATGTCCTGGCCCTCGGGATAGGGCTCAACGTCCGCCAGGTTCTCCGCCAGCGTCCGGCCGGTCACCGTCAGGCAGTCACCGTGCAGCAGTCCCCGCTCCAGCAACATCTTCATCAAGGGCTGGATACCGCCAATGGCCACCAGCTCGGACATCATGTAGTGGCCGCTGGGCCTCAGGTCCGCCAGCACGGGTACCCGTTTGCCGATCTCGGTGAAGTCCTCCAGATCCAGCTCCACACCGATGGTGCTGGCCATCGCCAGCAGGTGCAGCACCGCATTGGTAGAGCCGCCCAGAGTGATGACCACGGTGATGGCATTCTCGAACGCCTTGCGGGTCATGATGTCCGAGGGCCGGATACCCTGTTCCAGCAGGTTCAGCACCGCCGCACCAGCCGCCCGGCAATCCTCCGCCTTGGTTTCGGAGACCGCATTCTGGGCCGAACTTCCGGGCAGGCTCATGCCCATGGCCTCAATGGCCGATGCCATAGTGTTGGCGGTATACATCCCTCCGCAGGAGCCCGGACCAGGTATGGCGGTCTCCTCGATCTGCTTAACCTCGATCAGGTCCAGGTCGCCCCGGGCATGGGCGCCGACCGCCTCGAACACGGAGATGATGTCGGTGTGGTTCTTGCCGGGCATGATGGTGCCGCCATAGACGAACACCGATGGCCGGTTCAGCCGGGCCATCCCCATCATGCAACCGGGCATGTTCTTGTCGCAGCCGCCGATGGCCACCAGACCGTCAAAGCCCTCGCAGCCGGCGGTGGTCTCGATGGAATCGGCAATCACCTCACGGGAAACCAGGGAGTACTTCATGCCCTCGGTGCCATTGGCGATGCCATCGGACACGGTGATGGTATTGAAGATCAGAGACTTGCCGCCCGCCTCATCGGCACCGGCGGCGGATTCCTCGGCCAGCCGGTTGATGTGCATGTTACAGGGCGTGAGATTGCTCCAGGTCGAGGCAATGCCCACCTGCGGCTTGCGGAAATCCTCATCGGTAAAGCCCACGGCCCGGAGCATGGCACGACTGGCGGACTTGCCAATGCCATCCACCACCGGAGATGAGTATTGACGGCGTTTGTCGTCTGTCATGGCAGCCTCCAGATCCTCGGGAATGATCCGCTCAGGATCTCAGATTCGGCGGTTAACCTCAAAATACCGGCCGAAAACAATATGCTGTGCCGAATGACCTGCATCAATGGGTTCCGGTCTGCCAGCTTTTACAATCGTTGACAGATCTTTCCAGCCGCGGAGGCGTCCGATGTCCTCGCCAACACAATCCCAGCCGGTGCCGGGCACCGGTCATTCCCGTCCGGCATTCAATCTGTGGCGCCGTGGCTACGGGGTCATCCGGCATTCAGAGGCCACCTGCGCACAGGTTCAGTCGATGGCCGAGTGCCTGGTGCAGCGAGGACTGCAACCGGACACAGAAGCGGTCTATCACAAACTGGCGGCACTGGACCGCCTGACCAGCGCCGGCCTGTGGCTGGTGGTACACATGACCTACACCCGACGTGTGGACACCACCGGAGCGCCCCTTACCCCCCAGGATTTCAAAACCAGCCCGGAAGGCCACACCGGTGGTGCACTCAACATGGTCCCGGCCTACGCCGCCTACATAGCCCTCAACAGCCTGACCGGCGAGACCCGGAGCTGGTTGATGGGCCAGGGCCATTGCGTGGCCGCGGTGGACGCACTCAACGTCCTGACCGGTAATCTCCATCCGGAACAGCAAGAGCGTTACCGGGGCGCCGAGGGCCTGTCGCGGCTGGCCGAGGATTTCTACAGTTACCGCCAGAAACCCGATGGTTCCATGGCAGCGCCGATCGGCAGCCACGTCAACCCGCATACCGCCGGGGGCATCATTGAAGGTGGCTACCCGGGTTTCGCGGAACTCCAGTACGCCCACATGCCCTTGCCGGGCGAATCCCTGGTGGCGTTTCTCTCTGATGGCGCCGCCGAGGAACAGCGTGGCAGTGACTGGATTCCCCGTTGGTGGCGCCAGGAGGACTGCGGGCTGATTCTGCCAATCATGATTGCCAACAGCCGGCGGATCGAGCAGCGCACCCGGGAGGGGCTCGAAAGGTTCGAGGCACACCTGACCCACCGGGGCTTTGATCCGGTCCGTTTCGACGGCCGCGACCCGGCCGCCTTTGTCTGTGCCCTGTTCTCCATGGAGGAGGCACTGAAGGATCACGGGCAAGCCGCGGTCAGGGGCGAGATACGCTATCCGGTGCGCATCCCTTACGGCATCGCCGAAACCGTCAAGGGTTACGGCTTCTATGGCGCCGGCAGCAATACCGCCCACAACCTGCCCCTGCCCGGCAACCCCCGGATAGACGCCCGGGCCCGGGAACTGTTCCAGACCCATATCACGCCACTGTGGGTCAGCCCGGACGAACTGCAAGACGCAGTCCGGAAACTGGGTGAACACAGCCTTCAGAACCGGCCCCTGGAGCGCGATCATCCCCTGGCACGCCGTAACCCGGAGGATCCGGTCATCCCCCGGCTGGCGCCGTGCCGGCAGCCGGCGTCATCACCCATGAAGGCGGTGGACCGATTTTTCCGGGCCCTGGTGGATGAGAACCCGGCCCTTCGGGCACGGGTCGGCAACCCGGACCAACTCACCAGCAACCAGCTGACCGGTATCCTGAAAACGCTCAAACACCGGGTGAATGATCCCGAGAGTGACCAGGAAGATATCCACGGCAAGATCATCACCGTGCTGAATGAGGAAGCGGTGATTTCCGCGTGCCTGGCCAACAAGTCCGGGATCAACCTGGTGGCCAGCTATGAGGCTTTCTGCGTCAAGATGCTGGGGGCGATCCGCCAGGAACTGGTTTTCGCCCGGCACCAGCGAGCCGTGGGCCGGCCCGCGCGCTGGCTCGGCTTTCCGGTCATTGCCAGCTCACACACCTGGGAGAACAGCAAGAATGAACGGTCACACCAGGACACCACCTTCTGCGAGAGCCTGCTGGGCGAGATGAACGATGTCTCCCGGGTGATCTTCCCGGCCGACTATAACAGTACCCTGGCCGCGCTGCCCTCGGTCTATACCGACCGCGGGCGCCTGACCTGCATGGTGGTGCCCGAGCGCGAGCGGCCCTGTGTCTTTGACGCCAGTGAGGCCGACTCCCTGGCCCGGCACGGCGCCCTGGTGGTGGATGAGGACACCTGTGCCGGGGAGCCCCTGCTGCTGATCGCCAACGGGGCCTATCAGCTGTCCGAGGCAATCCGGGCCTGCGAGCGACTTAGGGAGACCGGAACCCCCTTCCGTCTGGTCTATGTGCAGGAACCCGGCCGTTTCCGCCAGCCCCGGGACGCTTATGAGGCCGCCGTCTGCGCCTCCGAATTCGAGCGGGAACGGCTCTTCCCCCACCGTCTGAAGCGCCGGGTCTGCCTGACCCACATGCGCCCGGAAGTCTTCCGCGGGCACCTGCATACCCTGTTTCCGGAGCCTGCCCACTCCCGGGCATTGGGCTACATCAATGAGGGTGGCACACTGAACGTGGCCGGTATGTTGTTTGCCAACCAGTGTTCCTGGGGTCACGCGCTGGCCGCCTGTGCCCAGGTCATGGAGCAGCCGCCGGGCGAATGGTTGTCGAGTGAAGAACTGGCTGCCGTGGAAGGCCGGGGAGATCCTTCGGTCATTACCCGGGGACTGCCCACTGCCTGAGCCGGGTGAGGGCAACTGGTCAGCACCTTTCCGGTATCTTGGCATGCAGGCCTTCGATCAGGCCATCCTGGATCTTTACCACCAGGGTAAAATTACCAGGGACGAGGCCTTCGCCAATGCAGACTCAAGACACAATCTGGAAGTTGCCATCCGTCTTGAACAAGGCAAGATGGGCTCGGCCAGCTCGGGACTCCGGATCGACGACGGTGACTAGAAACCCCTGAAGTTAACCATAGTCAGGAATGAGGGGGTGGAAAGGCAGGTTTAATGCGTTTTTATCATTCAGAAAAGACTTTCATATCCTTTGGTTCTGAAAGATCCCCTGACCCTTTCAGGGGACCAGAACTATCAGGACCGGCGGGGATCGGTCTGGGCCACCCAGGGCCTGTCCTTGCGACTGTCCCGGAACGCGAGCAGGCCCTCGACACCGGTGAAGTCCACCAGATCCCGGAAATCAAGCCAGTCCACCAGACAGTACAGGCAGATTGCCGGGTAATTCCAGGCCTCGAACTGTCCTTCCTCGACCCGGGCGGCCAGGGTACGCAGCGTGGTCATGATCCGTTCCCGCTGAAGATTGAAAAACATCACGTCGGCATCAACATCAATGCCCGAGCGCCTGGATAGCAACAGCGTGACCGCGGAATCATTGGCGGCATCGATCAACGTCAGCTGGTTCTGCTGGTTCCAGGTCAGCGGGTCATGGTTCTGTTTGGCACTCAGGTAGCGGGCAATGATCCGGGAGTCATAGATTTCCTGCCCTTCATCCTCAAGCATGGGAATTTTCAGAGCCGGATTTTTGCGCCGCAGCTCGTCCCTGCCTTCCCCGTAGATATCCAGGTTGATGAACTCGTAGGGTTCCCCGTCCAGGAGGATGCGGATTCGGCGCACGTAGGGAGAAGTGGTGGATCCAATCAGCTTCATATCTGCTCCGATTGTCAGGCTCCCAGCAGGGATTCAGTGTTGGTGTAGGTATACCCGGTGGCTTCCGCCACTTCCCTGTAGGTCACCTTGCCGGCCATCACGTTCAGGCCCGCCCGCAAGTGTGGATCATCCCGTAGTGCCTGCCTCGGCTCCTTGTTCGCGAGGGCCGCGACGAATGGCAGGGTAACGTTATTCAGGGCCAGGGTGGACGTTCGAGCCACGGCACCGGGCATGTTTGCCACACAGTAATGTACCACACCATCGACCACGTACGTGGGATTGTCATGGGTGGTGGGTTTCGAAGTCTCGGCACAGCCGCCCTGGTCGATGGCCACATCCACGATGACACTGCCCTCGGGCATGCGCCGGACCATGTCCCGGGTAATCAGCCTGGGTGCCGAGGCTCCGGGAATCAGCACACTGCCAATCACCAGGTCCGACTCGATAACTGCCTGGTCCAGGGTGTGAGCCGTGGAGAACAGGGTGGAAATCTGGTTACCGAAACGGTGGTCCAGGTGCCGGAGCACCTCCATGTTGCGGTCCACCACGGTCACGTGGGCGCCCAGGCCGACAGCCATGGCGGCGGCATTCTGCCCCACCACACCACCGCCAATGATGGTGACCCGGGCCGGATTGACCCCCGGCACACCACCGAGCAGAACTCCCCGCCCGCCGAGGTATTTCTCCAGACAATGGGCACCCGCCTGGATCGACATACGGCCGGCCACTTCGGACATGGGGGCCAGCAGCGGCAGCCGGCCGGCGTGATCGGTCACGGTCTCATAGGCGATACAGGTAGCCCCGGATTTCACCAGGTCATCGGTCTGCGCCTGGTCCGGAGCCAGGTGCAGGTAGGTAAACAGGGTGTGTTCCGGCCGGAGCATGGCCCGCTCGCCGGCCTGGGGTTCCTTGACCTTGACGATCAGCTCCGCCTGTTCGAACACCTCCTCTGCGGTAGCCACCAACCGGGCACCGGCCTGCCGGTAATCGTCATCGGAAAAGCCGATGGCCGTTCCGGCTCCTTCCTGCACATACACCTCATGACCATGGCCACACACTTCATGAACCGAGGCCGGAATCATGCCGACCCGGTACTCATGGTTTTTGATCTCCTTCGGAACCCCGACTTTCATGGACAACCTCCTGCACTGTGCCAAAGTGAATCCGTGAGTCTCTGGCTCAAGTGTAGTAAAAAGGACGGTAGTCCGGATGACGCAATTGAATGCATCGGTTTTCCGGCCATGGCCGTATCAAACGGAACAAGAAAACCAGAACCGGAAGGAACAGGAGGAAACATGAACCCGATAAAAACGACAGCCCTGGCAACCACTCTTGGCCTCTCCCTGGCCAGCACAGGAGTTCTCGCCGAAATGCAGACCGAAACCATCGAATACACCATTGGCGACACCACCTTCACCGGTTATCTGGCCTGGGACGATAAGCATGAGGGCCAACGCCCCGGTGTGCTGGTGGTTCACGAATGGTGGGGCCATAACGAGTTCGCCCGGGACCAGGCGGAAAAACTCGCGGAGGCCGGCTACACCGCCCTGGCGCTGGACATGTACGGCTCGGGTAAGGTCGCCGGGCACCCCGACACGGCCCAGAAATTCATGCAGGAAGCCACCAGGGATATGGATCAGATGAAGGCACGCTTCCTCAAGGCCAGGGAACTGCTGCAGAACCATGAAAGCGTCGATGGCGAGCGCATTGCCGCCCAGGGTTACTGCTTCGGTGGTGCAGTGGTGCTGAACATGGCCCGGCTGGGCGTCGATCTTGATGGTGTGGTGAGTTTCCACGGCGCCCTGGGCAGCCCGATCAAGGCCAGGGCCGGTGAGGTGAAGGCCCCGGTCCAGGTCTACACCGGTGGCGCCGACCAGATGGTCCCCTCCGACCAGGTCGCCGGACTGGTCAAGGAAATGCAGGATGCCGAAGTGGACCTGACCCTGGTGAGCTTTCCGGGTGTCCGGCATTCCTTCACCAACCCCGGTGCCGACAGGATAGCCGAGGAATTCAACATGCCCATCGGCTATGACGAAGAGGCTGCCACCCGCTCCTGGGAAGGCACCATGGCGTTCTACCAACGTATCTTCGCCCAATAAGCGCCAACCGGTGCGCGTCCCGGAATCACCGGGGCGCGCCCTACCCTTTCTGCTCCAGGGCGCCAGCGATCGTCGCCCGCACCTCGTCCATCAATACCTCCACCGGCTTGTCCGATGCGCTCACCGGGGGATGGATGACAATGTGGATTTCGCCACTGGTAAAGGCGGCATGCCCCTTGGGCAGCCGTTCATGGGAGCCCACGATGGTCACCGGGAGGATTGGCAAACCGCCATCCCGGGCAATCACAAACCCGCCTCGCTTGAAGGGTAGCAATTTGCCATCCCAAGAGCGGGTTCCCTCCGGAAACAGAAGGATACTGGTACCATCAGGCAGCTGGGCGACGCCCTGTTTGATGCTTTCGAGGGCGTCCGCCCCTTTTGACCGGTCGATGAACAGGTTACGGGAGGCCTCCAGCGCCAGGCCGAACAGGGGCACCTTGCGCAACTCCTTCTTGATCACCCACCGGTACTGCAGGCCAAGGGCGAGCACCAGGGCGGGCGGATCGAAATAGGAAGCGTGGTTGCTGAGAATGACGTAACGCTGGCCCGACTGGATGTGCTCCTTGCCGGTGACTCTCAGGCGGATGCCGCATACCTTCAGGATGATCCAGGCATAGATCTGTGTGCCGTGAAAGGCGGCATCACCCCGTTTGCCGGCGAGCGCAGCAATCACGATGGGCAGGAACAGGATCAGGGTAAGCAGGACCGCCCAGAACAGGATCCAGGTGGCTTTCAGAATTCGGAACAGCATGGAGGGAATCCCTGTATTTCTCGACAACCGATTAAATGAGCAACAGGGGGACAAACATTACATATCGCGGCGAAAATCACAAAAAAGGCAGCCGAAGCTGCCTTTTTTTGCGTGTTGCTGAATCCGTCAGGGATTACAGAGCAACAACGTTCTCCGCCTGAGGACCCTTCTGGCCCTGAGTTACGGTGAACTCGACCTGCTGGCCTTCAGCCAGGGTCTTGAAACCAGAGCCCTGGATGGCGCTGTAGTGAACGAATACGTCCGGGCCGCCTTCACGAGTGATAAAGCCAAAGCCTTTGGCTTCGTTGAAGAACTTAACAGTACCGGTAGTAGTAGACATACTAAAATTTCCTGAAATCAATCATTTACTCTACTGCCTCACGCCACAGTGACGCTTGGTCAGCGTTTACGGAAATACAGAACTCGCTTAATCAAAAACAGGACGGCACTACTGACTACACGTACGTCTTATTCATGAAACGCTTTACTGACTCTTTCCTTGAGATCCAACTCTACGCGGGAATCCCGGGAATGCCAAGCGAAATTTCAAAGATTCATGTAGGTAAAGATACCCACCGCCAGGGAGTCAGCCCCTGATCAGCGCAAAAGTGTAAAAACCGAGGGCGGTCATCAGGATAGAACCCACCACGTGGGCGAGAATTCCGGCCATCGCCATGCCCCACTTCCCATCCTGGAGCGCCGCAAACATTTCCAGGGAAAACGTGGAAAAAGTGGTCAGAGCCCCGCACAGGCCGGTGATGGCAAACAGTCGCCACTCGGGCGGGAGCGACGTGCCATGGGTGAAGTACCCCATGAGCAGGCCAATCAGCCAGCCCCCACTGAGATTGGCGATCAGTGTTCCATAAGGAATGGCATGGTAGGTGGTGTTGAGCCAGAGCCCCAGTGCCCACCTCAGGTTGGCACCGATCGCCGCACCCACGCTTACCGCCAGAACCGATAGCCACATGCCTGTTCACTCCACCCTGAACACAGAAGGCGCCCGACGGGGGCGCCTTCCATTACACTACGGAATATCCGGCGAGGATCAAGCGGGATTGTGGTCGATCACGGATTCCTGGTTTCGGGCAAAGGCATCAAACGGGAAATCGTCCACGGTCAGCATTTCAAGGACAACCTCCTCGTACTGCCGCATGAAGTCCGCTTCCTCCCTGGTATAGATGCCCGCCTTGAGGGCCTCTTCAAAGCGCTCCTCGGGATGCAGAGCGGTCATTGGCAACTCACCCCTGGCATACGCCCTGGTTGCCTTGCGGTACAGTTGCTCGGCCTTGTCGTAATCCTTCAGCAGAGCGTTATAGCGCGCCACCGGGTTCTCGACCGTGCCCTCACCGTCGGTGCTCCAGATACCGGCCAGCAGCTTGTGGCGGATCGGGCTATCGGTGGAGATGGCTCTGGCCAGTTTGCGGGTCAGGCTGTCGCGGGGCGCATTCCGCCGGCGCCCCAGGGGCATGGTGATGGCCCGGAGCGCCATGGCCACCGGCCGGTTCGGTAGGTTCTGCAGAAATTCGTCCAGAGCGTTCTCGGTGCGGTTGATAAGAAGCTCCATGCTGTATTCCATCACCTCCCGCTCACCTTCGACCGGCTGGGTCTCGTGCCAGTTTTTCAGCACCATGGACGCCAGGTACAGGTTGGACAGCATATCTCCCAGGCGGGCGGAAATCAGCTCACGCATCTTCAGCTCACTGCCAAGGGTGGTCATGGCGGCATCGGCGCACAGACCAAACGCGGCGCTGAACCGGGCCACCGCCTGGGCGTAGCGACGGCTGGAGCTGTCAAAAGGCACATCGGCACGGCCCAGCCCCAGCGCCTGGGTAAAGGCCCTGGACGCGTTGCCGAAGATCAGACCGGCGTGGCCAAAAAACGCCTTGTCGAAGGCCCGGATGTCGTCGTTGTCCTTGGCCGCCAGTTCCTCCAGAACGTACGGATGGCAGCGGATCGCGCCCTGGCCGAAGATCATCAGGCTGCGGGTCATGATGTTGGCGCCTTCCACGGTGATCGATACCGCGGCCCCGCTGTAGCCGATGCCCAGGTAATTGCGGGGGCCCAGGGTGACGGTCTTGCCGCCATGGACATCCATGGCGTCGGTGAGGATGCCGCGCTGGAACTCGGTCAGGTGGTATTTCAGGATGGCTGACGGCACCGCCGGTTTCTGGCCGTTGTCGATCATATTGGCAGTGTGATTCACCGCGGCCCGGGCGATGTAGGTCTTGGCGGCAATACGGGCCAGGGGCTCCTGCACGCCTTCCATCTCGGCCACCGGCGTATTGAACTGGCGGCGGATACGGGTGAAGCCACCGGCGGTCCCCGCCGAATAGGCCGCAACGCCCGCTGCACCGGAAGGCAGGGTGATGCAGCGGCCAACCGACAGGCATTCGACCAGCATGCGCCAGCCCTCACCGGCCATCTTCTGGCCACCGATGATGTAGTCCAGCGGGATGAAGACATCCTTGCCACGGATCGGGCCGTTGAGGAACGGGGCACCGATGGGGCAATGGCGGCGACCGATTTCCATGCCGTTGGTGTCCCGGGGGATCAGGGCACAGGTAATGCCGTAGTCTTCGGTGCCACCGAGCAGACCATCCGGATCAAACATGCGGAACGCCAGGCCGACGACGGTCGCCACCGGTGCCAGGGTAATCCAGCGTTTCTCGAAGTTGAGGCGGATGCCCAGCACTTCCTTGCCGTCCACCTCCTGTTTGCAGACGATACCGGTATCCGGCAGCGAGGTGGCGTCCGAACCCGCGCGGGGGCCGGTCAGGCCGAAGCAGGGAATTTCCCGGCCATCAGCCAGGCGCGGCAGGTAATACTTTTTCTGTTCTTCAGTACCGTACTTGACCAGCAACTCGCCGGGGCCAAGGGAATTCGGCACGCCGACGGTGACCATCAGCATCTCGTTCGCCGCCAGCTTCTGCAGTACCGCGGTCTGTGCCTTGGCGGAAAACTCCAGGCCGCCGTATTCCCTGGGAATGATCATGCCGAAAAACTTCTCTTTCTTCAGGAAGTCCCAAAGCTCTTTCGGAAGGTCGGCCCGTTCCACCGCAATATCCCAGGCGTTGCACATGGAGATGGCGTGGGTGCACTGGTTATCCACGAACGCCTGCTCTTCCTCACTCAGGCCGTTGTGGCGATTGACCAGCAGGCTGTGCCAGTCCGGGCGGCCGGTGAACAGCTCGCCGTCCCAGCCGACGGTACCGGCTTCCAGAGCCACCTTTTCGGTATCGGAGACTTTCGGCGCCACCTTCTTGAACATGGCGAAGATACGGGGTGTCAGCCAACCCTGGCGAAAGCCCGGCAAGCCGGCTGCGGCCGTGGCAGCAGCGCCGAGAAACAGTATCAGGGCCAGCCAGCCGGAGGCGAAGATCCAGGACAGGAACCCGACCACCACCATCACACCGATGGCCGGTTTGGCCCCGGCCTCACGACGCATGACGATCAGCAGGCCCGCCAGCGCTACCACAAACAGAATGAAAGTCATCACAGGTTTCCTCTGTCGTCCTCCATGGATTGCGAGAACTCCGGCGGCTGGCGGCTGCCAGCCGGTCGCGGAGCACCAAGATTACATTGCGTTACGTTCACGGTACCTCATCAGATGAGGACTGGCCAGCAATTGCTTCCCACTCAGGGAGTTACTGCCATCAAGCGGTAACAATCACGCGAATCCCCTCCAGCGCCAGACTGGCATGGCCGACTGCCTCCCGGGCCGCAGCCAGCTGGTTGCGGAAATAATCGATTTCCTCATTCCGGATGGCCGGATTGACCTTCTGCAAGGCCTCAAGCCTGCGGATTTCCGGCCCGAACACGGCCTCGACACCGTCCAGGGCCTTTTCCTTCATGGGTTCCAGGTGCGGCTCGGACAGGCGCTCGGCGTGATCCACCATGGTCTCCACCTGAGGCCGGATCCGGGGAACGATCGCCTGTGCGGTCCGTCGGCGGATGTTGGAGCATAGCTCATTCAGCCGGTCGTGGGGCAAGGCGGCAGAGAGCTCCTTGCCATTGACGTCCACCAGCAGACGCAGGGGCGACACCGGCAGGTAACGGGTCAGTTGTAAAGATTCGGGTGCCGGGCAGTGCACGGTGAACAGGGCCTCCATCAGCAGGGTTCCTGGCGGCAGCGCCTTCACCGAGAGACTGGCCAGTGCGGCCTTGCCCAGACCGGAGCTGGTGACCGAATCCATCACGCCGGTCACCATCGGGTGCTCCCAGCTCATGAACGCCAGATCTTCCCGCTCCAGGGCCTGCTCCCGGCTCCAGGTCACGGTCAGGCCGTCTTCCGGCAGATCGGTAACGTGGCCGGCGTGGTAATGCTCGCCCGGTTTGAGCACATCCGAATGCTCGCCATGGTCTTCCACGTCCACACCGAGGATGTCGAAGGCCTCGATCATGTAATCCCGGACATGGGCGGAGGCTTCTTCCTCCTCGATCCGGCCGATCAGTTCCTCGGCCACGTCCCGGCGGCAGGAATTCAGCTCGATCAGGGCGTCCCGGCCGTTCTGCAGCATGGTCTTGAGCCGCACGGTTTCCCGGGCAGAAGCCTCGATCAACTCGTCCAGTACACCGGTGTCGCCATCGATGGCTTGCTGCCATCGGTTTTGCACCGCCTCCTGAACGGCCACCCCCACGGCGCAGCTCTCGGCAAAGGCATTCAGTCCCTCATGGAACCAACGGTACTGGACTTCCTGGCTGGTACCCGCCAGATAGGGGATATGAATCCGGATGGTGTCAGTCTGGCCAATGCGGTCCAGTCGCCCGATCCGCTGCTCCAGCAGGTCCGGATTGGCCGGCAGGTCGAACAGCACCAGGTGATGGGCAAACTGGAAATTCCGGCCCTCGCTGCCGATCTCGGAGCAGATCAACGCCTGGGCTCCCTGCTCGCTGTCAGAGAAATAGGCCGCCGCACGGTCCCGTTCCACCAGGCTCAGATGTTCATGGAACGCCGCGCTGCGGATACCGGCCCGCAACTGCAGATAATGTTCCAGCGCCATGGCCGTTTCGGCGTGGGCACAGATCACCACCACCTTGGCCGGACGCAGACCCGGCAGGGTCTTCTCCAGCCAGGCGACGCGCGGGTCCTCGGCCAGCCAGCGCTCCTCCGCGCGGCCGTGCTCGGGGCTCAGCCCCTCCAGCCCCACATCGAGGCCGTCATAGAGTTCCGGGCATGGCAGGGGGACTGGCTCCGGCTGGCGTTCGGGAAACCCCCGGATCGCCGCACGGGTATTGCGGAACAGGATCCGGCCGGTGCCGTGGCGGTCGAGCAACGCGTCGATGATCGCCTGCCGGGCATTAGTCTCCTGCTCCAGCTGGTCCAGTTCCTCGCCGAGCCAGCCCCGCAGAGCCTCACGGTCGGCATCACTGATCGCTTCGTCCTGCTGCAGGCGACGCACCACCTGGTTGATGGTTTCGTAGTGCGCTTCCTCTTCCCGGAACGTCTCCAGGTCGTGGAAACGGGCCGGATCCAGCAACCGCAGGCGGGCGAAGTGGCTGGCGATACCCACCTGCTCCGGCGTGGCGGTAAGCAGCAGCAAACCCCGGGTCCGGGCCGACAGGGATTCCACCACCTCGTATTCCGGGCTCGCCGCCTCCGGTGCCCAGGCCAGGTGATGGGCCTCATCAACAATCATCAGGTCCCAGCCGGCGGCCAGGGCGTCCTCGCGGGCGCTGGCGTTTCTGGTCAGGAAATCGAGACTGCACAGGGCCAGCTGGTCGGTCTCGAACGGGTTTTCCGAGTTCTCGTCACCAAAGATGTGGTTCACCAGGGCGTCGATGTCATCCTCGTCATCCTTGAGGGCGTCATAACGTTCCTGGTCGATGATGGAAAAGCGCAGGTTGAACCGGCGCAGCATTTCCACCAGCCACTGGTGAATCAGGGAATCCGGCACCACGATCAGCGCCCGCCTGGCGCGACCGGTATGTAACTGGTAATGCAGGATCAGGCCGGCCTCGATGGTCTTGCCCAGGCCCACCTCATCCGCCAGCAGGACCCTCGGGGCGTGGCGCCGGGCCACTTCCTGGGCGATATAGATCTGGTGCGGCAGGTGCCGGGTGCGCGCACCGATCAGCCCCCGGGCGGGCGAAGCCCGGAGACGATCCTGGTGCTGAACGGTGGCGTAACGCAGCCGGAACGCCCCGTTACGGTCAAACTGGCCGGCAAACAGACGTTGGTGCGGGGCCGAAAAATTGACCGAGCCGGCCAGCTTCACTTCGGAGATCTGGTGGATGTTCTCACCGTCATCGGCGTGGTACATGAGCACACCGCCGATATCTTCCACGGCCCGGACGATGTAGCGGTCGCCGTCAAAGGTCTCTATGTTCTCGCCGATCTGGAACACGATGCGGGACAGGGGCGCGTTGTCGATGGCATAGGTACGCTCCTCATCCGCCGCCGGGAAGCCCAGGGTGACCCGACGCCCGGAAACATCCGTGACGATCCCCAGGCCCAGCCCGGTGTCGCTGTGACTGACCCAGCGTTGACCAATGACAAAATCCGATGTTTCCAAGAAGCCTCCAAACCGAAATTACTTGCCGAAATTTTTGCAGAAACTATTTGCAGAACCTATTTGAGAGCCGAGCCGTTTTCCCGCACCCAGTAAGCTGTCGCGCCGCAAACCGCTGCCGGCACCACCACCAGGTTCAGTACCGGCACCATCGCCGCCAGCGCCACCGGCAACCCGAACCCCAGGGCCGAGAGCCGGGTTTCACCCAACAGCCGGCGCAGGGTGGAAAAACTGACCTTGTGGTTATCCGCGGGGAAATCCACGTATTGCAGGGCCATCATCCAGCAGTTGAACAGGAACCACAGCACCGCCGCCACCACGTTTACCACGGGAACAAGCCCGATGATGAACAGGCCGATGGCCCGCGGCAGGTAATACAGGATTTTCTGGACCTCCCGCCACAGGGCACGGGGAATGTCCTTGATGATTACCGCCCAGCTGTCATCGGTATTGATTTCCTGGCCGGTGAGATGCTTCTCGGTAAGCTCTGCCAGGTAACCATAGAACGGGGAACCGATCAGGTTGGCGACAATGACGAAGCCGTAGGCCAGCATCAGCAGGATCACCGCGCCGTACAGTATCCAGAACAGCCAGTCGAGAGCCTGCAACCAGGCCCAGTCCGGCAGGAACCCCATGGCCGTGGCAATCAGCGCCGCAAAGCCCTCCGCCATGAAATAGAACAGGATGGCGAACAGGAAGACGTTGATAACAATGGGGATGACGACGAACAAGCGAAGACCGGGCTGTCGAATCAGACGGAACCCCTCCCCCAGGTAACCCAGTCCGCGAAAAAAGTTACCCTTGAGCATGGCTGGCTGATCCTCCGCTTCGATGACAGTGACGGGGCGCAAAGCATATCATGTCGGCAAACATCCCACAGCCCGGAAGGACTCTCGGAAACTCCCCATGGCATCATTGAAACAACACGGTCAGGCCCTGCTTCAAAACCGGACACTCTGGCGGTTGGCGCTGGCTACATCCCTCATCGCCATCGTGGTGCTGGCCACCATGGACACCCGCTACCCCATGCCGTCCACCTCCAGCGACAAGATCAACCACCTGATCGCGTTCCTGGAGCTGACCATCCTGACACGCCTGGCCTGGCCCGGACTCCGGACACTCTGGTACGTACCGGCGCTGTTGCTGTTTGGTTTGGGTATTGAACTGGTGCAGACAACCCTGCCCTACCGGGATTTTTCCCTGAAAGACCTGCTTGCCGATGGCGTCGGCATCACCATTGGCCTGTTGCCCTGGCCCGGGCTGCCCAGGGCTGGAAAACTGGATTTGAGAGATTCGCCTGGATCCTTGTGAGATATTTCCTGCATTGATGTGAGAGTTTTCAGCAGCAGTAAGTGCGCCGGTATAGGCGAACCTCTCCGAGCTGTCGCTAACCCATTGATCTTACCAGCCACACCCGGAAGTGACACAGCACTCAAAAGGTGAAACCCGCCCCCGTCACACGTTTGTCAAGGTTCCCTTGCTATAGTGATTTCGTCAGGGATGACAGGGAAGTGGACGACGCACCGGACGCACCCCGGCACGGAGCGCGGGGAGAGGCAAGGACACAGGGACGCCTCGCTTGAGGGATAATTGACCGGAAAGCCGGCCAGGATGCTGGCGCCAGGGAGCGGAAACCAGGGACCAGCAACAAGGCAGTTGCCCCAGCGCATGGACGCGCCGACCTGTTCCGAAAGGGTGGCCGAGTGGTCACCCTTTGTTTTTTTCAGCCACCGGCTTTTGCCCGATAGATCCTCACCCTGTTGAATTCCTCGAATTCGTTGAGATCCGGCCAGGTTCTGGCTTCGATCACTGCCTGTTTTTCATAACAGTCGTTACCAAGATCACTGACCCGGGAATCCGCCAGCAGGACCTCTGGCGCCGCCGCCAGAAACACCTCCAGCAAAGGGCGGTTTTCCGGATCATAGAGTACGTCTGCCGCCGTCACCAGATCGATGCCCTCGGGGCGCCGGCCCCAGTCATCGCAAAACTCCAGCATTACGCCGTTGAGCGCAGCATTGGCAGCCGCCGCATCAAGCGCCGCCGGATCCAGGTCACAAGCGATCACCCGCTCCGCACCGGCCAGCGCCGCCGCCACCGCAACCACCCCCGACCCGGTCCCGAAGTCCAGCATCACCTTACCCCGTACGACCTCGGGATGCTGGAGGATCCATTGCGCCAGTACCTGACCGCTGGCCCAGCAGAACGACCAGTAGGCCGGCTCCGCCACCACCGCCTGGGCCTCGTCATGGGACAGGGGACCCTCCAGCACCGCCGGGTCAAACAGGTACAGGGAGATTTCCGGGCAGCCTGCGGGCCGGGTCTCTGCCACCCGACCGCGGCTCAGGGTCTTGCGCAAGTGTTCGTTCAGGCGTTCCGGTGACATCCTCCCTCCGACTCCGGATCCAAAAGGCCGGCTATTGTACCCGCCCGAAGGTCTGGAGGCAGCGCCCAATGGGCAGAAAGACACCGGATCCGTTATACTCTCGCCTCACACTTTCAACCTCCAGGTCCGTGCAATGGCGACCCGACCCGACACCGACGACTACCTGTCCCTGTTCCTCAACGACGTGCCACTGATGGATGTACGGGCACCGGCGGAGTTTGCCAGGGGCAGCTTTCCCAGTGCCGAGAATGCGCCACTGATGAACGATGAGGAACGGCACCGGGTCGGAATCTGCTACAAGGAAAAGGGCCAGGACAAGGCCATTGAACTGGGCCACCAGCTGGTCTCCGGCGATATCAAGGCCCAGCGCATCGAGGCCTGGAAACGGTTTGTTGCCCGCCATCCGGACGGTTACCTGTTCTGTTTCCGTGGTGGACTACGTTCCCGCCTCACCCAGCAATGGATCAGGGAATCCGGGATCGATTACCCGCTGGTCAAGGGTGGCTACAAGGCCCTGCGCCGGTTCCTGATCGACAGCCTCGAGGAACTGATCGAAAGGAGCGAGTTCCGGGTGCTCAGTGGTCGCACCGGCACCGGCAAGACCCGGATTCTGCACCAGTTGCCCAACCCGGTGGACCTGGAGGGTCTGGCCAACCATCGTGGCTCGAGTTTCGGCCGCAGGGTCACACCCC
Organism: Pseudomonadota bacterium; assembly: GCA_034189235.1. Classification (GTDB taxonomy): domain Bacteria; phylum Pseudomonadota; class Gammaproteobacteria; order Pseudomonadales; family Oleiphilaceae; genus Marinobacter. The sequence continues at coordinate 35,560 of JAXHVJ010000002.1, read as the reverse complement.
AACCTTCCCAGATCGATTTCGAGAACCGCCTGTCGGTGGCCATGCTCAAGGCCCATCACCTGAAGGGCGGCGGCCCGGTTTACCTGGAAGACGAGAGCCGCCTCATCGGCCGCTGTGTGCTGCCGGGAGGCCTGCGGCAACGTATGGCCAGCGCGCCCGTGCTGGTACTGGAGCGACCACTGGAAGAGCGTATCGCCATCATCCGCAAGGACTACGTGGAAAACATGCATGCCGACTACGTGGGCCGGGACGGCGAGGAAGCCGGTTGGCTGAACTTCCGCGACTACCTGCTGTCCGCCATGGACCGCATCCGCAAACGCCTCGGCGGCGAGCGCCACAAGCAACTCCGGGCGCTGATGGAAGCCGCCCTGTCGACCCAGGAACAGCAAGGCGACCTGCACGGCCACGATGCCTGGATCGAAGCGCTCCTGACCGACTACTACGACCCCATGTACGACTACCAGCTCAGCCAGAAAGAGGGGCGGATTCTTGTCCGTGGAAGCCCGGGAGTCATCACCGGGCAAACCAGCCTGGCGCGGTCTGCGTAGAACTACGGCCTTACCGGTTTTCCCCGCTGTTATACGCCTGACGCAAACGTCTGCTATAACCAAGGCAGGAACGTACCGGTTTTATCAGATTTTTCCAAAGCCTGAACTCACTCTGAAAAATTTCAAGGAACAAGGAGCCCCTTGATGGAAGACCTCATTAGCGCCAACGGGCACACATCCGAACTGCTGGACCAGGCACTGGCCCTGGTGATGACGTATAGCCCCAAGGTGGTGCTGGCGATCATCACCCTGGTGATCGGCATGTGGCTGATCAACAAACTGGTAGGCGTACTGGATGCCAAACTCGGCCAGAAAGACCCCACCCTCAACAGGTTCCTCTGCGGCCTGGTCGCGGTGGTCCTCAAGATCCTGCTGTTGATTTCCGTGGCGTCCATGGTGGGCATTGCCACCACCTCGTTCATCGCCATTATCGGTGCGGCCGGACTGGCGGTCGGTCTGGCCCTGCAGGGCAGCCTGGCCAATTTCGCCGGTGGCGTGCTGATTCTGATCTTCAAGCCGTTCAAGGTTGGCGATGTGATCGATGCCCAGGGCTACCTGGGCTCGGTGCGGGAAATCAGCATCCTGTATACCATTGTCGACACCTTCGATAACCGCCGAATTGTCATCCCCAACGGCCAGTTGGCCAACGCCAGCCTGACCAATCTCAGTGCCTACGAGACCCGTCGCTGCGACATGACCTTCGGTATCGGCTATGCCGACGACATCGACAAGGCCAAGGACATCTGCAAGCGTCTGATCGAGGAGGACGAGCGCTCACTCAAGGACCCCAAGCCGCTTATCGTGGTCGGAGCGCTGGGAGAGAATTCCGTGGACCTGACCGTTCGGGCCTGGACAAGATCCGCCGATCTCTGGCCCTATTACTGGGACATGCAGGAACGCGTGAAGAAGGCGTTCGACGCGGAGGGCATCAGCATCCCCTTTCCTCAGCGCGACGTCCACCTCTACAAGGCGGAGTGAACCGTATCGCAATTGACACATCCGGTTACTCGCAAAGTCCGTAACCTCAACTAAGATGAGCAGTAACGGCAGGGTGTTGAACCGGCACCCTGCCCGGCCCCGGCGGAGCCGGGTTCCAAAACGCTCAACGGCTCCGGGACGCTGTCATTGCTGGTAGGAGATTGGCACTATGCCGGTACAGCAGTTGAAGGATTTCCTCGACCAGGCAGGTGTCGAATACATGTGCCTGTCCCACCCACCGGCGTTCACGGCCCGGGAACTGGCCCACCACGTCAGGATCGCAGGCGACCGGGTCGTCAAGACCGTCATCATCGAACTCGATGGCAAGATGGCCATGCTGGTGATGCCCGCCACCTGGCGTATCCGCTGGGACCGCCTGTCACAGGTTCTGGATACCGATTTTGTCGATCTGGCCGATGAACAGGAATTCCGGGATCGCTTCCCGGACTGTGAATTGGGTGCCATGCCACCGTTTGGCAAGCTGTTCGGCATGACCGTCTATTGCGCCGAGTCCCTGACGGAACAGCCAGAGCTGGCCTTCGCAGCCGGCAACCACACCGAATCAGTGCATATGAAGACCTCGGACTTCCTGAACCTGGTGCAGCCGATGGTACTGAACCAGGGCTTCGTGAAACCCGGTGCCCGCAAGCCGGCCTGGCTGGTGAAACGCCGTTCGCATCGGGAGCCGGACGAAGAACGGGTGCCCGGAGCCGCCGGCTACTGACAACCCGGCCCCGGGTTGATCCGGGTCGCTTGCCTGAATGCCTCTATCGCGTAAACTGAGGGCATCAGACAGGAACCCGCTATGACCCAAGCATTTGATATTGTCATTGTCGGCGCCGGCATGGTCGGTGCTGCACTTGCCACCGGGCTCGGCCGTGAGGGCCTATCGGTCGCCATGATCGACCGGGCTGCCGCACCGGCGTTCAACCCCCGGACAGCCCCCGATATCCGTGTATCGGCCCTGAGTGTCGGTAGCGAACGCTATCTGGACAGCCTGGGCGCCTGGCCCCGCATTCTCGACATGCGGGCCACACCCTACCGTCGGCTTGCGGTCTGGGACGAGACTCCGCACCCCCTCAGCGGCCTGGCGCCTCCCCGGTTGACGGCAGTGACCTTCGACGCCACGGATCTGGGTGCGCCACACCTGGGGCACATCGTGGAAAACTCCGTCACCCAGCAGGCACTCTGGCAGGCTGCCGGGGCCGAGCCGGGCGTTTCCATCCTGGCAGGCGCTGGTGTTGCCAGTGTAGTACAGGGTGAGGATCAGGCGACGATCACCCTGGACGATGGCCAGACCCTGAGCGCCAGGCTGGTGATCGGTGCCGATGGTGCCCAATCCCGCATCCGCGATATGGCCGGAATTGGAGTCACCCGCGACCAGTACGGCCAGCAGGCCATGGTCATTTCGGTGCGTTACCGCGGAGCGGTGGAAGACATCACCTGGCAGGGTTTCTATCCCTCCGGCCCCCGGGCCTTCCTGCCGCTGCACAGTGCCGGCGTGGCCTTCCCCGGGGAAAGCTGGGCGTCACTGGTCTGGTATGATTCTCCCGGGCAGCTGGCACGCCTGAAAAGCCTGGACGACGATACCCTGATGGCCGAGATCCGGAGTGCCTTCCCCGAAGATCTGCCAGTGCTGACCCACATTGATGCGCGGGCCGGCTTTCCCATTGCCCGCCAGCATGCAAAGCAATATTTTGCCGGAAGAATAGTCCTGGCCGGCGATGCAGCCCACACCATCAACCCGCTGGCAGGCCAGGGCGTGAATCTCGGATTCCAGGATGCCCGTAGCCTACAGGCCATGGTCCGGGAAGCCATCCGTACCCATGGCGATCCCGCCAATCCGCACTGGCTCACCCGCTACGAGCAGGAACGTCGTCCCGCCAACCGGCGGATGATGATGACCATGGATCTGTTTTATCACCTGTTCAGCAACCGCATTCCACCGGTCCACCTGCTGCGTAACCTGGGCCTGGGTACGGCCCGCGCCCTGCCGTTTGCCCGCAATCGGGTTGCCCGCTACGCCATGGGCATTGATGACCAGTTGCCGGCAGTCCTGAGGCAGTTTGCCCAACGGTTTCCGGGCCTGGGCCAGCTTTGACCGATCACTACTGAAAGCAAACAAGGAGCCACCATGGCAGAGACGATTTTCTCCAAGATCATCAACCGCGAAATCCCCGCCGACATCGTCTACGAAGACGATATCAGCCTGGCCTTCAAGGACATCAACCCCCAGGCGCCGGTGCACCTGCTGGTGATCCCCAAGAAGGAGATTGCCTCCATCAACGACATCGAGGAAGGTGATCGGGAGCTGGTTGGGCACCTGTATTACGTGGCCGGCAAGCTGGCGAAGGAAATGGGCTTTGCCGGGGATGGCTACCGGACGGTGATGAACTGCGGGGAGAATGCCGGGCAGACGGTATTCCATATCCACCTGCACCTGCTGGCTGGTAAGCCGTTTGGCTGGCCGCCGTATACCGACAAGATGAAGCAGGCCTGAGGGCTGAACAGGGAATCAGAAGCATGAAGACGGGGGTCAGATGAACGCGTTCATCTGACCCCGGGTTTGGGGCACCCCCTATTTCAGCGGCCAACCACGCGCTCGGCCTCCTCCACCGGCGTGTGGCGCACATCCTCGCCCTTGGCCATGAAGATCACGTTCTCGGCGATGTTGCAGGCGTGGTCCCCTACCCGCTCGAGGGCGCGGAGTACCCACATCACAGACATGCAGCGCGAGATGTTACGCGTGTCTTCCATCATGAAGGTCAGCAGGGTGCGGGCCGCGGCCTGGTATTCTTCATCCACCCGCTTGTCTTCCTTCATGATGCGCAGCGCTTGCTCGGAGTCAAGCCGGGCGAAAGCATCCAGAGAGTCGTGCAGCATGCCGAGCACATGGGTGCCGATGTGGCGCACTTCCACATAGCCCCGGGGCGCCTGACCCTCCTCGGACAGCTTGATCGTCAGCTTGGCAATCTTCTTGGCTTCATCGCCGACCCGCTCCAGGTCCGCCACCATCTTGATTACGGAAATGACCAGGCGCAGATCCCGGGCGGTGGGCTGGCGACGGGCGATGATCAGCGTCGCTTCCTCGTCCAGGTCCATCTCCATCTTGTCCACTTGCTTGTCCTTGGCGCGGATCTGTTCAGCCAGGTGACCGTCGCCGTCCACCAGGGACTGGATGGCATTTTCCAACTGGGCTTCAACCATACCGCCCATTTTCAGGAATTCGGTCTTGAGCTCCATGAGCTCGTCATTGAAATTGTGGGAGATATGATCTCCGTAAACATCGTCCTTCTGGGTAGGCATACTATCTTTCTCCAAAATCACTCAGATCCGGAATCAGCCGAAGCGACCGGTGATGTAGGATTCGGTCAGTTCATGTTCCGGCGAAGTGAATACCTTTTTGGTCTCGTTCACTTCCACCAGATGACCGAGGTGGAAGTAGGCCGTGCGATGGGACACCCGGGCCGCCTGCTGCATGGAGTGAGTCACAATTACTATAGTATAGCTCTCGGACAGCTCGGCGATCAGCTCTTCGACCTTGGCAGTGGCGATGGGGTCCAGCGCCGAGCAGGGCTCATCCATCAAGACCACCTCCGGGCTGACCGCAATGGCCCGGGCAATGCACAGACGCTGTTGCTGACCACCGGACATACCGGTCGCAGTGGCATCCAGGCGATCCTTGACCTCTTCCCACAGACCCGCTTTACGCAGGCTGCTCTCTACGATCTGGTCCAGATCCGATTTCCGGTTGGCGAGACCATGGATACGCGGACCATAGGCCACGTTGTCGTAGACCGACTTCGGGAACGGGTTGGGCTTCTGGAACACCATGCCCACCCGGGCACGCAGCTCTACCACATCCCGCCTGGGGTCGTAGATATCCTGTCCGTCCAGCTGCAAGGAGCCCTTGACCCGACAGATATCAATGCTGTCGTTCATCCGGTTCAGGCAACGCAGTAAGGTGGACTTGCCGCATCCGGACGGACCGATAAAGGCGATGACCTCGTTGCGCGCTATGTCCAGACTGACGTTCTTGATGGCACGGTCCTGGCCGTAGAACACCTCGACATTACGCAGCTTGAACTTTGGATCGTCCGTGAAGGGACGGCCCACTGTCTTGCCCTCCTCGATCACGGTTTCCTCCGGCTTATCTTCCTGGGCAGGAATAACACTTTCTTCGGGCATTTGGGCTTCACCGGTTACCATTGTATTCAGGGTATTCATGGAGACTCTCCTTACCACCTGCGCTCAAGACGCTTGCGCATCCAGATGGCCAATGCATTCATACTCATCAGGAAGGCCAACAGCACCATAATGGCAGCCGACGCACGTTCGATAAAGGCCAGCTCCGGACTGCCGGACCAGAGAAAGACCTGTACGGGCAGAACCGTGGCCGAGTCAAAGAAACCATCCGGCACATCCACGATGAAGGCCACCATGCCGATCAGCAGCAGCGGCGCGGTCTCGCCCAGCGCCTGGGCCATTCCGATGATGGAACCGGTCAGCATACCCGGCATCGCCAGCGGCAGTACGTGGTGCAGAACCACCTGCATCTTGGAGGCGCCGACGCCCTCCGCCGCCTCACGGATCGACGGTGGCACACTCTTGATCGCCGCCCGGCTGGAAATAATGATGGTCGGCAGGGTCATCAGGGTCAGCACCAGACCGCCCACCACCGGCACCGAACGCGGCATGCCGAACAGGTTGATGAACACCGCCAGGCCCAGCAGACCGAAGATGATGGACGGCACCGCCGCCAGGTTGTTGATGTTCACCTCGATGAAATCCGTGAGCTTGTTATGGGGCGCGAACTCCTCCAGATAGATGGCCGCCGCCACACCGATCGGGAAGGACAGGATCAGAGTCACAAACATGGTCAGCAGGGAGCCCACCACGGCACCGAGAATACCCGCTTTGGAGGGATCCCGGGAATCACCGTTCCGAAAGAAGACATCGTTGAACGAGGTTTCTATCACGCCTTTTTCCTGCAACTGATCCACCCAGGCCCGCTGCTGTTCGCTCAATTTGATGGAATAGGCCTCATTGCCGGCGTGCTTGACGTAGACATCGACGTTGGTATGGGCCAGGAACGTCATGGTCCGGGTGGTATTGAGCCATTCCGGGTTGGCTTTCAGGGCGTCCCGGAGGGTTACAGAGGCATAGGGGTTAATCAGACCGCGCACCGCGTCCCGGTCCGACTCGGTCGCAGACGGGATTTCCCGGATCAATGCCTGAACCAGCGGCTCGACGAAGTCAGCCATTTTCAGCTGACGTTCGTCGGTGGCATCATCCAGATACATCATCTGGCCATCAAGCTGAACGTCCAGTGTCAGTGCCGTCTTCAGGAACCCGGTAGAGCCCTTGCCGATGATGTCGGCGAAAAGAATCACCAGGGCGGCGAGGGCAATCGCGATCGCCATGATGCCATAGGCCCGGAACCGCCGTTCCTTGCGGTAGCGGGGCTTGAGTGACTGGCGGACGATCTCCGCCTGCGAGCGTTGGTCAGTCATACTGTTCCCGATATTTATGTACAATTTTCAGGGCAATCACGTTAAGCAGCAGCGTGGCCAGGAACAGCATGGCCCCCAGAGCGAAGGCGGCCAGTGTCTTGGCACTGTCGAATTCCTGGTCACCGGTCAGCAAGGTCACGATCTGCACGGTCACGGTGGTCACCGTTTCCAGAGGATTGGCGGTGAGGTTGGCCGCAAGGCCGGCTGCCATCACCACGATCATGGTTTCGCCAATCGCTCGGGACACTGCCAGCAGGATACCACCCATGATACCCGGCAGCGCGGCCGGGAAAATAACCTTCTTCATGGTTTCCGACTGGGTGGCACCCAGCGCCAGGGAGCCATCCCGCATGGCCTGTGGCACCGCATTGATCACGTCATCCGAGAGCGAGGACACCAGAGGAATGATCATGATACCCATTACGCCACCTGCGGCCAGGGCACTCTGGGACGAGGCCTCAATGCCCAGGGAAGCCGCCAGGTTACTTATGAATGGCGCCACGGTCAGGGCTGCAAAGAAGCCATAAACAACGGTAGGGATACCGGCCAGCATCTCCAGCAATGGTTTGACGATGCTGCGAACCCGCTTGTTGGCATACTCGGACAGATAAATCGCCGACAGCAGTCCCACCGGCACGGCCACCAGCATCGCAATGGCAGAAATCAGCAGGGTACCGGTAAACAGAGGGATCATGCCGAAGGCACCCTCGGCGGCAACCTGATCCGCCCTCAACGCTGTTTGCGGGCTCCAGCTGGTCCCAAAGAAAAACTCAAGGAAAGGAACCTTCTCGAAGAAGCGGAAGGTTTCGATAGCAACCGAGAAGATGATGCCTAGCGTGGTCAGAATGGCCAGGCTGGCACAGGCAAAAAACAACCACTTGAGAATCGACTCCACCTGTTCCCGGGCATTGATCCTCGGACGAATACGCAGCCAGCCAAGGAAACCGGCCAGCACCGCCACCGAAACCACCAGGGCAGTCATCAGCATCTGGCTCCGCCCCCGCAATACCTTCAATCGCTCGGCGGCCTCCACAATCGGGGCCGCAACAAAATCCGACGGCAAGGCACCACTGGCCACGTTGCTGATCTTGCTTAAAAGCAGGCTGGCACGGCCTTCATCGGCCGGAATCATCTCCGGCGGCAGGGAGCCGATCACAAGGATCTGAATAACCTTACCCTGGAAAGCCGCCCACAACGCCAGCACCACCAGGGCGGGAAGGGCGCACCACAGGGCCGCACGGGCACCATAGTAGAATGGCAGGGACTTGAGGTGACGAATCCCGCCCAGGGGCATCGCCAGCGACCTGGACCGGGCATAGCCGAGACCGTAGGCCGCCAGAGCCAGGACCAGAGTCAGTAGAAGGAGGTTGGCAGGTTGCATGGATTATCCTGTCTGACGCTTCAAATAGGCAACAAGTGTAAACATTATAAATGTCAAATGTGTTTCGCACTTGGTGCTTTTTACGTACGAAAGGGCGCGGGCCCGTGAGGACTCGCACCCTTGTCAGTTACTTACCTGTGCAACTGAGGCTTACTTACATCAACTCTTTTCTCTGCAGGTTCGGCATTTTGGCTGCCTTGTTCTGCAGTTTCATCAAAGCGTCACGAGGCGGAACGATCAGGCCGACGCTCTTGAGGTAGCCGTTCGGACCCATGGCAGCCGGGCTGACGAACTCGTTGATGTAGTCCTGAATACCCGGAATTACGCCAATGTGTGCTTTCTTCACGTAGAAATACAGTGAACGGGCAAGCGGGTATTCATCAGCCGCGATTGCCTCGGCGGTCGGCACCTTGCCGTTCAGAGTCGCGGCCTGCAGACGATCCGCATTTTCTTCCAGGAAGCTGTAGCCGAACACACCATACATGCCTTTGTCGTCGATCAGCTTCTGCACGATCAGGTTGTCGTTCTCACCCGCTTCGATGAAGGCGCCGTCTTCACGGATGCTCTGGCAAACGGCTTCCATGTCGTCTTCGCTCATGTCGGCGACGGCGGGCAGATCTTCACAGCCACCCTGCAGGGCCAGCTCGTTGAAGGAGTCACGGGTGCCGGAAGTCGGGGGCGGCCCCATCACACGAATGGCAACGTTCGGCAGGTCGGAATCGATCTCGCTCCACTTCTTGTACGGGTTCGGGATCAGCTCCTTCTCGTTTTTCGGATCGGGCACTTCCTTGCCCAGTGCCAGGAACAGCTGCTCGAGAGTGATATCCAGGTTATCAGCTTTCCTGGAGCTGGCAATCACGATGCCGTCAGAACCGATGCGGAACTCGGTGATCTCGGTGACGCCGTTCTTCTGGCACAAGTCATATTCAGACAGCTTCATGCGGCGGGAAGCGTTGGTAATGTCCGGGTGCTGGGTACCGATACCCTGACAGAACAGCTTCATGCCGCCGCCAGAACCGGTGGATTCCAGCTTCGGCGTGCTGAAGTCGGTCTTGGTACCGAAACGCTCGGCCACCACGGTCGCGAACGGGTAAACAGTGGAAGAGCCCACGATGCTTATGGTATCACGGGCCATGGCCGGTGCAGACATAGCGGCTACGGAGCCTGCCAGTGCAACAGTGGCGAATGCTTTGTTCAGTTTCATCACGTCGAGTCTCCATTATTCGGTTTGGACGTTGTGTCGGATGTGCTTTACCGATGACTGCATCCTAGGGATGCTCTGTGACAACTTTGTTACAACCCTTGGAATATAGTCGCCAACCCACAAAATTTCTTGCAGCCCGCGTTCAGACCATTAACATGCGGGGTTAAAACAATTCCAGCACTTATACAGGCAGACTCCATGACCGCTTTTGACGATGACAAACCCGCCCCCCGGGGCGAACTCACGCTCCAGGTAATTCCCCTTCCCGCCGACACCAACGCCAACGGTGACGTGTTTGCCGGCTGGCTGGTAAAGCAGATGGATCTGGCTGCCGCCACCATGGCGGGCAGGATTTCCCAGGGCCGCAATGCCACCGTCGCCATGGACCGGATGGAGTTTCTGTCGCCGTTGCGGGTGGGCTCCCAGGTGGGCTGTTACTGTGAGCTGGTGGATATCGGCCGCAGCTCCATGAAAATCAATGTGGAAGTCTGGACCCTGGACCGTAACGCCAAAAGCCCCAGAAAAGTCACCGAGGGGCTGTTTGTCTACGTGGCGATCGATGAGCATGGCCGGATCCGGGAAGTGCCCGAGCAGGGCCTCTGACCGTCATCGCCAGCCGTGTAACAGGCGGGCGTAGTTCAATCGTTCCCACGTTTGAGCGTTCGGGGCGTTTTCCAGGGAAAGAACGCCCCGGGCCTCGGCCAGTGATTCGTAGCCCATTGCCGACAGTCTGCACTTCATCTCTTCAGTGATCCTGACCAGAGCCCCGGGCCCTTCAGCCAGCAAGGCCGAGACCACCTGCACAGCCGTGGCGCCCGACAGGATCGCTTTTGCCGCATCGTCACCACTGTGGACTCCACCCGAAACGGCCATTTCAAGCCCGGTTCGGCCAAACAGCGTGGCAATTCCGTGTAGGCGCAGTGGCAGTTCGGCACTGGACGACAACACCACGTCCCGGCTCAATGCCAGCTCATCCAGATCCATATCCGGCTGATAGAATCGATTGAACAAAACCAGTCCCCGGGCTCCGGCCGCTTCCACGCCGGCCACAAAGGCCGGTAGTGCGGAATAGAAAGGCGACAGTTTGACGCTGACCGGGATGCTGACCTGCTCGACTACCGAGCGCACCACTTCCAGCTGGCGTTGTTCCAGCGTCGCGGCGGTATCGGCAGGGTCCGTGGCCAGATCGTAGAGATTGAGTTCGATGGCCGACGCACCGGCGCTTTCCAGTTCCCTCGTATGCTCGATCCAGCCGCCAGGGGAAATGCCATTAAGCGAGGCAATCACCGGAACATTCAGCGCGCCCTGCAATAGTTCCAGACGTTTGAGGTAACTGCCGGAACCCATCTCGAACATCTCCGATCCGGGAAAGAACGAGCGCGCCTCGGCGTCCATATTAATCCGGGAATCGATGAAGCGATGGGCCGCCATCTGCTCCGCCACCAGTTGCTCTTCGAACAGCGAATGCATCACCACGGCACCGGCGCCCGCGTCGACACAGGCCTTCAGGGCATCAAGATCATCAGTCAGCGGGCTGGCACCCACCACCAGGGGCGAGTGCAGGTCCAGCCCGAGCCATCGGGTTGTCAACTCAGTCATGTGATTCCCCCTTTCCCTGTCCGGATTCCGGTTGCTCGTGGGGCTCAAAATGGATGCCCGCCAGTTGCCTATAGAGTTCCCGCTGGTCCTGCGCCGCCTCGGTGGCGGCGGCGACCAGCTGCTCATACCTTTCCGGATCCCGCAATTCGAGCATTCGGAAGCGGGCTTCCTCCTGCATGTAGGTTTTCATGGAGACTTTCCGGCGCAACGAATCCAGCTGCAGGGGCGGCAGGCCCTCGTCAACGCGACGGGGATCGAAGCGGTAGATCGGCCAGGCCCAGCTGTCCACCGCCCGCTTTTGCTGTGCAGGTGAATACACCAGGTCGTAGCCATGGGCGATGCACGGGCTGTGGGCAATGATCAGCGCGGGGCCATCGAAGCTTTCAGCCTCCTGCAGGGCTTTGGTGGTCTGGTTACTGTGGGACTGCATGGCAATCTGGGCCACGTAGACGTGGCCATAACTCATGGCCAGCAAGCCCAGATCTTTCTTGCGGGTTTCCTTGCCGGCAGCCGCAAACTTGGCAATCGCGCCCATGGGAGTGGCCTTTGACTGCTGACCGCCGGTGTTGGAATACACCTCGGTATCCAGCACCAGCAGCTTGATGTTCTGTCCGGAGGCCAGGACGTGGTCCAGGCCACCATAACCAATATCGTAGGCCCAGCCATCACCACCGATCACCCACACGCTCTTGGGGCACAGTTCATCGGCCAGGCTGGCCAGTTCCTGCACCTCCTCGCCCTGCTGATCCGCCAGCCAGTCCCGCAATCTTGCGACCGCCCCGCGCCGTGCCGCCATGGCCGTCTCGTCGAGGGTGACGCAGGGGCCGGTCAGGTCGCTGTAGAGTTCCTGAGGCAGACGTTCCCTCATGCCATCCAGCAACTGTCGGGCCCGTCCCACCAGCTTGTCCAGCCCCAGGCGCATACCCAGGCCCAGTTCCGCCGCGTCCTCGAACAACGAATTGTTCCAGGTTGGCCCCCGGCCGTCGGCATTCACCGTATACGGTGTGGTGGGAAGGTTGCCGCCATAAATGGAGGAACAACCGGTGGCATTGGCAATCAGTAACCGGTCGCCCAACAACTGGGTCAGCAGTCGGATGTATGGGGTTTCACCGCAGCCGGCGCAGGCGCCGGAATATTCGAACAACGGGATCAGCAGCGGCAGCGATTTGAAATCCCGGGGAATACGATCCCTGGGAACATCCGGCAAGCTGCGCAGGAACTTCAGATTTTCCGCCTCCGCCTCACGATGCTCCTCCGCAGGCTGCATGTTGATAGCCTTGCGCTTGGGCTGGGTGCGGTCCTTGGCAGGACATACTTCCACACACAGGCCACAACCCGTACAGTCCTCCGGTGCCACCTGAATCCGGTAGTCCAGGCCTTCCAGTTCCGCAGTGTGGGTTTCGGGGACGGCCTCGAAGGTTTCCGGCGCGTTACGGACCGCCCCGGGTTCAAAGACCTTGCTGGTGATGGCAGTATGCGGGCAGATCATCGCGCAGAAGTTACATTGCACACACAGGTCCGATTCCCAGACCGGAATCTCCTGGGCGATGCTGCGCTTCTCGTACTGGCTGGTCCCGCTAGGCCAGGTGCCATCCGGGGGGAAGGCGCTCACCGGCAGCTTGTCGCCTTGGCCGTCCATCAACAGCCGCGTGACTTTCTGTACGAAGTCAGGCGCATCCTCCGGCACCCTGGGTGGCCGGGTTCGTGTGGCTGTAACCTCGTCCGGCACCGTCACCTCATGCAAGTTGTCCAGCGCGGAATCCACCGCCTCCACGTTACGGCGAACCACCTCCGGCCCGCGACGGCCCCAGGTCTCGCGAATGGCGTCCTTGATCCGGGTGATGGCCTCGTCCTGAGGCAGGATGTCGGCCAGGGCAAAGAAGCATACCTGCATGACTGTATTGATACGCCGCTCCAGTCCGGCTTTCTCCGCCACATCCGCTGCGTCGATAACGTACAGGCGGGCCTTGCGCTCCACCAGCACCCGCTGGACTTCGACCGATAAACGGTCCCAGACCTCATCCTTTGACCAGGGAACATTCAGCAGTACCGTTGCACCCTCGGCAGCATGATCCAGGACATCGAAGCGCTCGAGGAACTGGGGCGCGTGAATGGCCACAAACTGGGCTTTGCGGATCTGGTAACTGGAACGGATTGGCAAGGGGCCGAACCGCAAATGGGAAACCGTGGTGGCCCCGGACTTCTTGGAGTCATAGACAAAATGCCCCTGGGCAAACAGGTCCGTGCCCTCGCCCAGGATCTTGATGCTGGCCTTGTTGCTGCTGACCGTGCCGTCCGCCCCCAGGCCGAAGAACAGGGCCCGGCGGGTTTTCGGCGACTCAATATCCAGCTCGCTATTCACCTCCAGCGACAGCTGGGTGACATCGTCCCGGACACCCACCGTAAAGCGGGTTTTCGGTTCGTCAGCCTTCAGTTCGTCGAAAACGGCGCACACCATGGCGGGGGTAAACTCCCGGGAGGACAGGCCATAGCGACCACCGATCACCCGGGGCAGGGTCTGCCGCTCGCCCCGGCTCCAGGCTTCCATCAGCGCTCCACTGACCTCCAGCAACAGCGGCTCGCCCTGGGCTCCGGGCTCCTTGGTCCGGTCCAGCACTGCCAGATGCTTCACGGTATCGGGCAGCGCCGCCAGGAAACGGTCGGTAGCAAAGGGCCGGAACAGGCGCACCTTGAGCACACCGACCTTCTCCCCCTGCCCGAGCAGCCAGTCCACCGTCTCGTGGGCGCATTCGGCCCCGGACCCCATCAGGATGACCACCCGCTCCGCCTCGGGATGCCCTGCATAATCAAACAGCCGGTACCGCCGCCCAGTGACCTCGGCAAATCGCTCCATCACCGATTCCAGCTTCTCCGGGAAGGTCTGGTAAAACGGGTTTGTGGCTTCCCGGGACTGGAAAAAAGCATCGGGATTCTGGGAGGTACCCCGGACCACCGGCCGGTCCGGGGTCATGCGTCGCTTGCGATGGGCCTCCACCCCTTCATGGAACACCAGGCCCTGCAGTTCCTCATCGCTCAGGGCGGAAATCTTGGAGATTTCATGGGAGGTCCGGAAGCCGTCAAAGAAATGCATCACCGGCACCCGTGCCTCCAGGGTGACCGCGTGGCCGATGGCGGCGAGATCCTGGGCTTCCTGAACCGACCCGGAGGCCAGCAGCCCGAAACCGGTGCCGCGGGCGGTCATCACATCGGAATGGTCGCAGAAAATCGACAGCGCATGGGTGGCAACACTGCGGGCGGCAATGTGCATGCAGAACGGCGAGAGCTCGCCGGCAATCTTGAACAGGTTGGGCAGCATCAACAGCAGCCCCTGAGAAGCAGTGAAGGTGGTCACCAGCGAACCCGCCTGCAGGGCCCCGTGCACGGCCCCGGCGGCTCCGGCTTCGGACTGCATTTCCACCACGCTGGGAACCTGCCCCCAGAGATTGGGTCGGCCAAGAGCCGCCCAGTCGTCGGCATGTTCGCCCATCACCGACGCCGGGGTGATCGGATAGATGGCAATGGTCTCACTCAGGCGATAGGCCACCGAGGCCACAGCTTCGTTGCCATCAAGGGTCTGGAACACCATTGCTACTTCTCCCTGTCATAACCGTCCAACAGTCATGAGTCTAGCAGCCTGTCGGACTTAAGCAATCGTCGCAAACGGGCAGGCGTTCCTTTCGCCGGTCAGCGCAGAATCACCAACGGTTTCTTCGCGGTTTCCAGCATTCTTGTGGTGGTACTGCCCACCAGGAACCGACGAATACGGGAATGGCCATAGGCGCCCATGATCAGCAAGTCGATGCTTCGGAAGGCCGTCGGGCTGCCATCGAACGTCAGCATGGCGCTTTTCGGTGCCTCGAACTCGTCCGGAACCAGAAAAACAGGCCGGTGAACACTCCGAGATTGTCAGTTGTCATCGCATTTTCTCCGTCAGTGGGCCATCAAGCGTTCTACGGCATCGGGTTTGTCGTGGACGCCAAACCGATCCACGATTGTGGCGCTGGCTTCATTCAGCCCGATCACCTCAACATCCGCACCTTCCCGGCGGAACTTGACCACAGCCTTGTCCAGTGCGGCAACGGCGGTAATGTCCCAGAAGTGGGCACGACTCAGATCGATGACCACGTTATCCACCGCTTCCTTGAAATCAAAGGATTCGATGAATTTCTCGGAGGAGCTGAAGAACACCTGGCCAACCACGTTATAAGTACGCGTATCCGATTCCTCATCGAACTCCGAGGTGATGAGCATGTAATGGCCCACTTTGTTGGCAAAGAACAGGGCCGCGAGCAATACACCCGCCAGAACGCCGAATGCCAGGTTGTGGGTGGCAACCACCACAATTACCGTCACCACCATCACGATATTGGTTGAGAGCGGATGCTCCTTCAGGTTCTTGATAGAACCCCAACTGAAGGTACCGATCGACACCATGATCATTACTGCAACCAGGGCCGCCATGGGAATTTGCACCAGCCATTGATCCAGCACCAGAACCATCACCAGCAGGAATACCCCGGCAGCCAGGCTGGAAAGACGGGTACGGCCGCCGGATTTGATGTTGATGATGGACTGACCAATCATCGCGCAACCGGCCATGCCACCAAGCAGCCCGGCCCCGATGTTGGCCACACCCTGACCCTTGCATTCGCGATTACGGTCGCTTGTGGTGTCGGTCAGGTCGTCCACTATGGTCGCGGTCATCATGGATTCCAGCAGGCCGACCACGGCAAGCCCCAGGGAATACGGCAGGATAATCATCAGCGTCTCGAGGTTGAGCGGCACATCCGGCCACAGGAACATCGGCAGGGTATCGGGCAGTTCACCCATATCGCCCACGGTTCGGATATCCAGGCCCAGGACCATGGCAACCGCTGTGAGCGAGATGATGCACACCAGCGGTGACGGCAGGATCTTGCCGACCACCGGAACCAGCGGGAACAGGTAGATGATCGCCAGACCCGCAGCGGTCATGGCGTAGACATGCCAAATGACATTAGTCAGTTCGGGAAGCTGCGCCATGAAGATCAGGATCGCCAGAGCATTGACGAACCCGGTCACCACCGAGCGGGAGACAAAGCGCATCAATGCCCCCAGCTTGAGGTAGCCGGCAACGATCTGCAGCACACCGGTGAGCAGGGTCGCGGCGAGCAGGTATTCGAGACCATGTTCCTTCACCAGTGTGACCATAAGCAACGCCATGGCACCGGTCGCGGCTGAGATCATCCCGGGGCGACCGCCCACGAACGCGATCACCACAGCAATACAGAAGGAAGCATAAAGACCCACTTTCGGATCCACACCTGCAATGATGGAGAAGGCGATGGCCTCGGGAATCAGGGCGAGGGCTACCACGATACCGGCGAGCAGATCGCCGCGAACATTGGAGAACCAGTTGTTTCGTATACTGCTGAGCATATTCGTGTAATCCGATTAAAGGTTTCAAAAGCCGGGCAACAGACACCAGGCCGATTCCTGTGAAGCCAGAGTCTGGAGAAAAACCATGACAATCGCGGTTCCGCGAGCAAGATATCGAGCGTAACGAATCCACCTGGCCGATGACGGCACACCGGCTGGATGCTCAAGCCTTGCTGGACTATCGAGGGAGAGGGGAAGTCTGAATGCCAGGGTGGAAGGATCGTCACAGTCTGGTTTCAGTATCTTTGATGAAAATCAGGCATCGGCCGAAAAGAGGGCGCGAAGTCTAGCAGAGCCGGGATTGAAAAGTAAGATCGGTCTTCCCGGCATGGATCAGATCATCAAAGAGCTTCTGGTACTGTCCTGCCAGCACCGACGCCCGCCAGGCATCCGGCTTGCCAGTATGGGGCTGGCGTCGCATCAGCCGCTCCAGGCAGTCTGCGGCAGCTTCCGCTTCCAGGCCGGCGGCCTGTTCGTGGCTGTCGTATCGGCAGGCCTCCGGCACATACTCCGGGTAGGCAAGCCGGTCCGGGGCCAGAGGAACACACCCCGATGCCATGGCTTCCAGCATCGACAGCCCCTGGAAATCGTGTAGGGCGGTGGAGAGAACAATGTCCGCCTGAAGGAGCAACCGGTCATAGTCATCCCGGCTTTCGAGGAACCCCCACTGCTCTATCCGGCCACCGAACGCCTCACGGATCCGGTTGAATGCCGGAGGCTGGTTCCTGAAACTCTCGCCGACAACGCTGAGCCGAAACGGAACCGAGCGCCCGTCCAGCACCTGCAGGAATTTCAACAGGCGTTCCGGCCCCTTGTCGTATTCCCAGCGATGGTTCCAGAGCAGGTGTGGCCGGGCCCAGTTCACAGCATCACGATCATCGGTAAACAAACGGTCTTCAATCGGCACCGGAATCACCCGGGATTTCTCCCGAAGAGCGTCGATCAGTCCGTCCGGTACCCCGTCGGGCATCTTGTCGAGAAATTCCCGGGCACCATTGAGAAAGCTGCCTCGATTCCAATTGCTGTTGAACACCACAGCGTCCGCTGATATAGCACTATAGAGGTTCACCATCTGGGGTTCGGCACTGGAATTCTGTTTACTGGAGACCGGGAACGCAAACTGGTTTTCATGCATATAGAGAACACACGGCGTGTGCGCCAGGTGCGGATGAAAGCTCCGGATTGACGCCAGGTCAACCATGGAAGTGGCAATCACCAAGTCCCAACGCTCCTGCAGGCAAGGCTCGTTCAGCCAGCTCAACGGGTTGCCCCGGATACGCCAGCGGAAAAACCGCGGCGGCAACGCCAGGGTTTGCCAGTGGTAGTCACTTAACATACCGGTGAGCTGATTCCGCCAGCGCCTGTGACTGGTCGCGTCATAGCCTGACAACAGCAGGATTCTGCCCCAGTGGTCAGGGCTCTGTAATCTGGAATCTGTCATTTCAGAAATCTTTCAGGTATTCATTGGGAAGGCCGGATGCGCCCCCCTGGCCAGGGACCAGAGCCCCAGCACCGGACCGGACATCGTCAGCGCGCGCCGGGCCACCCATTCACTACCCTTACTGTGACTGAGCCTGCCACCGCCCACGCAGCCCAGACCACCGATACCGATCACGGCAAAAGCCAGCCAGGGAATCAGACCATCCCCTTCCCCCAGACGCTCCAGCTCCCGACCAATCAATAAGGGCGTGAGTGTCCAGAACGCATAGAGTTCCCACATGTGGCCGAAGTAACCCCAGGCCTCCGCCCACCAGAGCGAGCATCGACGCCGCCAACAGGGGCAGCTCCCAGGGCATCCCCAGGGTCGCACCCCGCATCAGATGCGGCAGCGCCGTGCCCAGAGTGAGCATGCCTACCAGCCACGCCAGCGCTGCACCAGCGTATTTCGGCGTCCAGGCAATCACCATTTTCATCCCGAGGGGGTAAATGCCGGCCAGGCACAGCCCGGTGGCGAAGCGCAGCAGGAAATCCAGGGGTGGCTGGCCGGCCGCGAAAACAAATCCGCCATTGACCAGGGCACCCAGCAAACTGGCCACCGCAAATATCCGGCTGGCGCCAAAGCGGTCCGCCAGACCGGTCACCGCGATGGTCAGCGTACCCGTGATAAAGCCGGCCTGAACTGCCAGGGTCAGCCGGCCCAGATCGGTTTCGGTCAGACCCAACTGGGCCGAGAGAGACAGCCAGACGCCATTGATGCTGAACCAGAGCGACGTGGCGAAGAGCTGGGCCAGCACAGTGACGGGCAGGGGGTAACGTTTTAGCAGGTCGATCATTATTGTTGCCTTTTATCAGAGCGCCCTACATCCAACCCCGGCGCTTAAAGAACCAGATCAACCCGGCTGCGATGGCAATCATGACGCCCCAGATGAGCGGATAACCGAAGTACCAGCCCAGTTCTGGCATGGCCCAGGGGCTGTCCGAGTTTTCAAAGTTCATGCCGTACACACCCACTACAAAGGTAAGCGGAATGAAAATCGTCGCGATGATCGTCAGCATCCGCATCGTTTCGTTGGTGCGCTGGCTGATGCTGGAAAGGTAAATATCCACCATGCTGGTGGCCATTTCCCGGAAACTCTCAAGCAGCTCGATAATCTGCACGGCATGGTCGTGGCAGTCACGGAAGTAAATCTGAGTGTCGCCGGTGATCAGTTGGTCTTCTGTTCGCATCAGACTGGTCAACAGTTCCCTTTGAGGCCACAGCACGCGCCTGAGCAACAAGAGCTCTCGTTTGAGACCGTGAATGTCAGCGAGGATTTTATGGCTCGGGTTTTCCAGTAAGGCTGTTTCCATCTCCTCAAGCTGATAGCCGAATTGCTCAAGCACCGGGAAACCCGAATCGGTGATCAGGTCCAGCAACGCGTATAGCAGATAATCGATGCCACGACTCGCAAAGCGACGATTGTTCGGCTGTCGCATGCGTTTACGAACGGGCTCGAAGGGATCCTCTTCCAGCGGACACAGGCAAATCAGGTAGTCGCGACCCACGAACAGGCTGACCTGCACGATATCCAGGGTTTCGCCATCGTAAAACGGCATCGCAGCGATGATGAACAGTTGATCATCATAGATTTCAACCTTTGGCCGTTGCCCGGAATTGAGCACATCTTCCAACGCCAGATCGTGCAGATCGAACAGGTCACCCAGATTTCTCAGCGTTTCCGGGTCTGCCTGGCCGTTGACCTGCACCCAAGTGCGGGTTTCACGGTCCAGGTAATCACGGCAATCGGCCGCATTGGCAAGGCTCACTTCCTCCACGTGATCCTCGCTGTAGTCGATCAAGTGGAGGTTAACCGGGCGTTGCTTTTCCGCCGGCGCCACCAGGGTCCCCGGTGCCGTACCGGGATTGTGGTAGTGTTTACTGAAATACGCCATTGCACTCCCTCAACTCATTCCAGGCCAGCATGGCCCCAGCCTAAACCATCCGGAGGCTGTATGACTCAAACGGACAACCCAAAAAACTCCCCGGGAACCCTAAAAAAGCTGACGACCGCCCTGGAGAGCACCGAAATTCCGCTGACCGTATATGCCGTCATCTTTGCCACCATGGCATTGCTGTGGGTCTTTCAGGCCATTCATCCCGATCTGACACTGGGGCTGTTTACCGAGCTTTTGGGGGCGGCATTCACCCTGTTCATCATCGACTCCCTGCTGGTGCGCTCCAAGGCCAACCGCTGGAAAGTGGTACGGACACACATCGATTACCTGATTTCCAGACACGTCAACCGTTTACGGGACGGCATCGCGGGCAGGGCATTTGGCTTTGATCCAGAGATCACTGACAGCTTACCAGACGCCGACCAACAGGAACGGATTCGGGCAGAGCGTGCCCGTTTCCTGCAGGATCTGGAAAGACTGCCGGCGGAGGAGCTGGTCGCCAGGCTCAGCGACAAGAATCTGTTTACCGACAGCAGCTATGAGTACTTTCAGGAAAAAGCCCGGGATCTGTGGGACATACTGAATATGAAATACTCGGAGTATATGGACCCGATCATGGTTTCATCGCTCATGAAACTGCACACCCACCTGAGCGACGTCTGCTCGCACATACGCCAGTATCGAAAGGCAGACCGCCTTACTGACCAGGCTGCCTACTACCACAACATAGGCCGAAACGGCATCAGTAACAGCCTGTTGAGAGCCATAGAACTGGTCAACGATCTCAAACGCCGAGGCTACTCGGAAGCGGCCACGCTCAGATAGCCCTTTGACCGACCTGATGTGCCATGGACAACCGTCAGATTGTCGCTTCCTCGCGCTCTGGCAGGAGACACGACAGCAGCGCCGCCGTGGCCACCAGTCCGGCGGATATCCACAGGCAGGCTTCCAGCCCGTAGGCCTGATACACCCAGCCGGAAAGGATGGTACCCAGCAAACGCCCGGCGGCATTGGACATGTAGTAGAAGCCCACATCCAGCGATACGCCATCGCCCCGGGCATAACTGACAATCAGGTAGCTGTGGAGGGAAGAGTTGATGGCGAACAGTACCCCGAACAGCAGCAGGCCGCCAATGACCACTGTTTGCGCCGGCCAGCCTGCCACCAAAGCACCGGCGATGGCTGCTGGAATCAGCGCCAGGCCTGCCGCCCAGAGCACGGCACCGGATTTGCCATTGGAGTGGCCGGTAATTTTCGGGGCTATGGCCTGGATAAAGCCATAGCCGATAATCCAACTGGCCATGAAGCCGCCCACCTGCCAGTGGTCCCAACCGAACACGGTGGC
The DNA here is from genome assembly GCA_034189235.1 of Pseudomonadota bacterium. GTDB lineage: Bacteria > Pseudomonadota > Gammaproteobacteria > Pseudomonadales > Oleiphilaceae > Marinobacter. The sequence goes on along the minus strand of JAXHVJ010000002.1, from coordinate 14,199 downwards.
CATGTACACCGGCAGTGCCACCACAAACCACACATCCCGGGCACCGAACAGAAACATCCGCGCCGCCGAGAGTACATTGATGGCCCGGCTTTTGGAGAGAATCTCGCTGAACTTTGGCCTGGCCTTGCTCTTGCCCAGGTCCTGCCCCAGCAGGAACAGGCTGGCCAGCCATACCAGCCCCAGCACTACCGCCATGAGTAGCACCGCGCCCCTGAAGCCGGCCGCCATCAGCAGCACGCCGCCCAGGAAGAAGCCGACACCCTTCAGGGTATTCTTGGAGCCGGTCAGAATGGCCACCCACTTGTACAGGGTGCCCTGCTGCTCATCCGGCACCAGCAACTTGATACCGCTCTTGGCGGACATCTTGTTCAGGTCCTTGGCAATGCCGGACAGCGCCTGCGCCGCCATCACCCAGGGTACCGTCAGCATGGCTGCCGGTACCGCCAGCATACCCAGCGCCACAACCTGCAGGAACAGCCCGATATTCATGGTGCGGTTCAGCCCCACGCGGGCACCCAGGTAGCCGCCCACCAGGTTGGTCACCACCCCGAAGAACTCGTAGAAGATGAACAGCAGAGCGATTTCCAGAGGCGAGTAGCCGAGCTGGTAAAAATGCAGCACCACCAGCATCCGCAGGGCGCCGTCCGTAAGAGTAAAGGCCCAGTAGTTACCCGTGATGACCAGATACTGGCGGATAGCGGCCGTCATATCAGACAGAGCCTACCTTTCGCGCCAGGTCGACGGTGCGGTTGGCGTAACCCCACTCGTTGTCGTACCAGGCGTAGATTTTTACCTGACTGGCGTTGACCACCAAAGTGGATGGTGCGTCGATAATGGAAGAACGGGGGTCCGTCTTGTAGTCGATGGAGACCAGGGGGCGCTCCTCGTAACCGAGGATACCTTTGAGTTCGCCTTCCGCTGCTTCTTTCAACAGTTGGTTGACAGTGTCCCTGTCGGTGGGCTGATTGACCTCGAACACGCAATCGGTGAGCGAGGCATTGGTCAGCGGCACCCGCACGGCGTGGCCATCGAGCCGGCCCCTGAGCTCCGGGAAAATCTCGATAATGGCAGTGGCCGAGCCGGTGGAAGTGGGAATCAGCGAGCTGCCACAGGCACGGGCCCGGCGCAGGTCCTTATGGGGGGCATCGAGGATGGTCTGGGTATTGGTCAGGCTGTGAATGGTGGTGATGGAGCCGTGCTTGATGCCCAGCTTTTCGTGAATCACCTTGACCACCGGCGCCAGGCAGTTGGTGGTGCAGGAGGCGGCGGTGACGATCCGATCATTGGCCGGGTCAAAAATCTCGTCGTTCACACCAATCACGATATTCTTGACGCCCGCTTCCCTGACCGGCGCGGTAACCACCACACGCTTCACGCCCTGGTCCAGATAGGCCTGCAAGGCGCTGACCTTCCTGTTGACGCCACTGGCCTCGATCACCAGATCGCAACCGGACCAGTCGGTCTCATCGATGCCCTTGTTACGGGTCAGCCGGATGCGCTGGCCTTCGATGACCATATCCTTGCCATCCGCGGCCGCCTCATGGCTCCAGCGGCCATGAATGCTGTCAAAGTTCAGCAGGTGCGCCAGGGTGGCGGCGTCTCCGCCCGGGTCGTTGATGGTCACAAACTCCATGTCCGGCCACTGCCAGGCAGCCCGCAACGCCAAACGACCAATCCGGCCAAATCCGTTAATACCTATCTTGATCTTGCTCATGATCTGCTCCTGATAAACCTGTTCCGGACATTAAACCGCGCGGGCATTACAGGCATGGGACAGACGGACGGTCTGCCATGGCCTGCAACCGGGCAAGCGGGTTCTCCAGCAATCGGACGCTATGACTGGCGGTTTCATCCAGCACCCTGGCCAGCCACTGCGGAATACCCGGATCCAGGGAATAGTAGATCCACTGGCCCCGACGCTCCGTTGTCAGCAGGCCGGCATCCCGTAACGTCGCCAGATGCCGGCTGACCCTTGGCTGGGGTGCCCCAAAGGCTTCGGTAAGCTCGCAGACACAGAGTTGTTCCTGGCTGCGGATGAGTAACAGTGCCGCAAGGCGGAAGTCGTCGGCCAATGCCTTGAACACCGTGACCGGGTCATAGCTGGCGGGTTTCCGCCCGGTCTCTTTCTGATGCACCAGTGCGAAGAGAGCAATGCGCTTTCTGATTTCCTTGAGAGTAAGGGCAAAAATGGCGTGGCGGTTTGCCGGTACCGGATCGGCAAAATCCCAGGCAATCTGCTGGGCCGGTTGGCAGACCGTACCGCACTCACTGGCGGCTTTCTCGCACAGGGTGATCACGTAATCCCAGTATTGCTCCCGAACATCCGCCAATCGCTTGCTGTGTAAGCCTTCGGTGGGGATACCAGCTTCTTCAAGAACCTGTAGTGCCTTCGGATGGGGCCTGGTTGGCTCGGTACCTGCGCTGGCCACTTCAAACCGGTCTCCGGCCATGTCCCGGAGTAACGCTTCTGCCATCAGAGAACGGGCACTGTTGGCGGTACAGACAAACAAAACGCGGCGCTTCATATCTGAATTTCCGTATATTCGGTTTTGTGAATATCATTTTTTGTGCATAATAAAATCAACACTTGCACGAGTAAAGGAATCCGCCAACCAAATGAGCACCCAGGACCTCCCCAACATCGACCCGGAACTGTTCAGCGCACCCACAGGCGACCAGTTATTCAAGACGGGGCCTTCGTCGCATGCGCCAAGAATTCTGTTGCTGTACGGCTCCCTGCGGGAACGCTCATTCAGTCGGCTTGCGGTGGAAGAGGCCGCCCGATTGCTCGAAACCATGGGCGCTGAAACCCGGATATTTAACCCCCGCAGTCTGCCACTGGCCGACGCGGAAGACGCCTGCCACCCGAAAGTGCAGGAATTGCGCGATCTTGCGGAGTGGTCTGAAGGCATGGTCTGGTGTTCACCTGAGCGTCACGGTGCCATGACCGGCATCATGAAAACCCAGATTGACTGGATCCCGCTGTCTGTTGGCGGCATGCGCCCCACCCAGGGCAAGACCCTTGCTGTGATGCAGGTCTGCGGCGGCTCCCAGTCCTTCAACACGGTCAATCAACTGAGAGTTCTGGGTCGATGGATGCGTATGGTGACCATCCCCAACCAGTCTTCGGTACCCAAGGCTTTTCTGGAGTTTGACGATAACGACCGTATGAAGCCCTCGCCCTATTACAACCGCATCGTCGATGTGATGGAGGAGCTGGTGAAATTTACCCTGCTGATCCGGGACCGGAGCGACTACCTGACCGACCGGTATTCCGAGCGGGTGGAGAGTGCCGAGGAAGTGTCCAGACGCGTCAACCAGCGGTCCATGTGAGGGTCAGGCAATGAGCAGCAATACAGAAACTAACCGGGCTGAAGACACCGGCGGTGGCATGGACCTCTTTGGCAAGTACCTGTCGGTCTGGGTGGCCCTCGCCATCATCGCCGGCGTGACCCTCGGCCAGCTCGCGCCTGAGGTACCCGAGACCCTGTCCCGTTTCGAATATGCACAGGTCTCCATCCCTATTGCCATTCTGATCTGGGCGATGATCTTCCCGATGATGGCGCAGATCGATTTCAGTGCGGTGGTGGGCGTACGCAAAGAGCCCAGGGGACTGGCCATCACCACGACCGTGAACTGGCTGATCAAACCATTCACCATGTTTGCCATTGCCTGGTTTTTCCTGACCGTGGTGTTCGAGCCGCTGATCTCGCCACAACTGGCCCGCGAATACCTTGCCGGCGCGATTCTGTTGGGCGCAGCGCCTTGTACTGCCATGGTATTTGTCTGGAGTTACCTGACCAAAGGTGATGCCGCCTACACCCTGGTGCAGGTGTCCCTGAACGACATCATCATGCTGTTTGCCTTCGCGCCGATTGTGGTTTTCCTGCTGGGCATTTCCGACATCCAGGTGCCCTGGGATACCGTGCTGCTGTCGGTGGTGCTGTATATTGTCATTCCGCTTACCGCTGGCTACCTGACCCGCCGCGTCCTGATCTCGCGCCACGGTCAGCAATGGTACGACGACGTCTTTATGAAGCGGCTCAGTCCGGTCACGCCGGCGGCGCTGATTGTCACCCTGGTGCTGCTGTTCGCCTTCCAGGGTGAGGTGATCCTGAACAATCCCTTGCACATCCTGTTGATTGCGGTGCCATTGATCGTTCAGACCTTCCTGATCTTCTTCCTGGCCTATGGCTGGGCCCGGCTCTGGAAAGTACGCCACTGCATTGCCGCACCCGGGGCCATGATCGGTGCCAGCAACTTCTTTGAACTGGCTGTCGCCGCGGCTATCTCGCTGTTCGGTCTGCAATCGGGAGCAGCGCTGGCCACGGTGGTCGGGGTTCTGGTGGAGGTGCCGCTGATGCTGGTTCTGGTGCGCATCGCCAATAAAACCCGGGACCGCTTCCCTGACTGATACAGGGGTCAGTGTCCCGTCTGGTTAATTCGCTGATCTCCTGCGAATTAACCAGACGGGACACTGCGGCCTTAAGCCCGACAGGCTGCTGGTATCAAACCGGTAATCTGTTCAGTCCACCCCCACCCTGCTAATATCTCGCCCACATTGGAAGCACTGAACCGAACGGAACCCATAGAATGGATCTTTTCCAGGCTCTTTTCCTTGGCCTTCTCCAGGGACTGACCGAATTCCTGCCGATTTCCAGCTCCGCTCACCTGATCCTGACTCCGGCTCTGTTCGGCTGGACCGACCAGGGTGTGGGTTTCGATCTGTCTGTCCACGTCGGAACCTTGCTTGCCGTCGTGCTGTACTTCCGGCGGGACGTCTTCGGTATCGCCCGGGACGGCCTCATTTCCGTCGGTCGCCGAAAGCTCGTTGGCCAGGGAGCCCTCGCCTGGTACCTGGTAATCGGCACCATCCCCGCGGGTCTGGCGGGCATGGCGTTGCTGGATATGATCGACAACGAACTGCGGGCCGTGGAAGTCATCTTCTTCACCACCCTGTTCTTCGGACTGCTCCTGGGCGTTGCAGACTGGCTCCCCAAACGCCAGCGCACCCTGGACAAACTCAACTGGAAAGACGCCGCCCTCGTCGGCATCGCCCAGGCCATGGCCCTGGTGCCCGGCACCTCCCGCTCCGGCGTCACCATCACCGCCGGCCTGTTCCTGGGCATGACCCGGGAAACCGCCTCCCGGTTCTCGTTCCTGCTGGCGATTCCGATCATCGTGCTTGCCTCGGCGGTGAAGTTACTGGAAGTGGCGACCTCGGATGTGGTCGTGGACTGGAGCGGGTTTCTGATTGGTGGGGTAACGTCATTCGTGATGGCGATTACCGCCATCCACTTTTTTCTGAAGTGGCTGAACAAGGTGGGCATGTGGCCGTATGTGATTTACCGGGTGATACTGGCCATTGTCATCTATGCAGTTCTGATGCACTAGACTGCTTTCTGAGACACTAAAACTGTTTGGAGTCTGCCGATGCTAAGGTTTTTCAGGATTGTTGACGGGTTTATCAAGGAACTGCCCATTCCGGAGGGCGGTCCGACAGCACTGTTGACGCAAGCCGACTGGATAGACGCCTGCGAACCGGACGACGATGAGCGGAAGATCCTCCAGAGACTCCTGGAAACCGACATTCCCGAGTTCGACGATGTCGAGGAAATTGAAGCTTCGGCACGCTGCTTCGTCGATCAGGCCGGTGTCCATGTTCATTCACTCTTCCTGAACCTGGCCGAAGGTCGTCACAACACCGTCTCTGTCGCCTGCATACTTCAGAACGACTGCCTTATTACGATCCGGGAAATCGAGCTGGCGGATTTCCGGCTATTGCGGATGCGGGCCCGCCGGGGGCAGGTAGAAGCCCGGGATCCGGCCGAAATGCTGGTCACTCTGCTGGAGCAGAAAGTAGAGAACCTCGCCGATGGGCTGGAGGACCTGCACCGACAGCTTGAGGATGTCAGCTATCTGGTGCTGGAAGATGAGGAAGCTGAACTGGACGAGGCGATCAATCGCCTGGCGCGCCTGGAAGACAGCAACGGAAAGGCCCGGTTGTGTCTGATGGACACCCAACGAAACATTTCCTTTCTGCTTCGTCACTTGCGCAACGAGGGTGAGCATCGGGAAACGCTCCGGGAGATCAACCGGGATATCGAAACTCTGATGTCGCACACCACCTTCCTGTTCGACAAGATCAACTTCCTGATGGATTCCACCCAGGGTTTCATCAACATCGAGCAGAACCAGATCATCAAGATCTTCTCGATTGCCGCGGTGGTGTTCCTGCCTCCCACGCTGATTGCCAGCATTTACGGCATGAACTTCGAGTACATGCCGGAACTGCAATGGCTGTTGGGCTATCCTTGGGCAATTGGCCTTATGATACTGGCCGGCATTGCGCCCTACTGGTATTTCAAGCGGAAGGGCTGGCTGTAGTCTCCTGCCCGCGCTACTCAGCACAGAGCCCTTGCTGATGAACGTGCGGGCTTACATGAGCAGAATCCTGAGCCCGATCAGCACAATCACCAGCCCGCCGACAAATTCCGCTTTGCCCTCCAGGAAGGTGCCACTGCGGGTGCCGATATAAACGCCGGCCACACTGAAAACCAGCGTGGTTACACCAATGATCAGGCAAGCCAGCAAGGGCGCAACATCCAGCAGGGTCAGGGCGAACCCGGCCGCCATGGCATCAATGCTGGTGGCGATGGCCAGCATCAGCATAACCCGATGGGTGATGATGGCGATGTCCTCCTCCACCCCTTCGGAAAAGGCCTCATAAATCATCTTGCCACCGATCAGTGCCAGCAGGATAAAGGCAATCCAGGGCGCATAGGCCTCAACCCAGCCCAGCACACCCTGGCCGCCCAGGTAGCCGATCAGTGGCATCAGTCCCTGGAACAACCCGAAATACAATCCCGCCATGACGGCAAGCAACGATGCTTTTTTCTTGTGCTTTGAACCCAGGCCTATCGACACTGCGAACGCGTCCATACTCAGTGCCACAGCCAGCACCAACACTTCAATCATGTTTTCAAGCTCCAGTTGCAGAAACAGGGAAAAATCGATCAGCAGGCTTCCAGCGGCGCATAGGCCAGGACCAGCCATTTGGCGCCGTCGTCAAAATTCACCTGAACCCGGGTATGATGCCCGGTTCCCTCTGAATTCAAAACAATACCCTCGCCAAACTTCGGGTGGCGAACCCGCTGGCCGAGGCTGAACCCGGACTGCCTGGCTGAATCCTGCGCGAACAGACTTTCGTTAGGTCGCCCGACCATGGCCGGGCGAGTCACCGTGTTGCGTAACCGGACTTCCTGAAGGCAATCTCCGGGAATTTCCCGCACGAACCGGGACAGGGCGTGGAATTTCTCCTGGCCGTACAGTCGGCGGGATTCAGCGTAAGTGAGCACCAGCTTCTTCATCGCCCGGGTAATGCCCACGTAGGCCAGGCGGCGCTCTTCTTCCATACGGCCGGGCTCTTCCAGGGACATGCTGTGGGGGAACAAACCCTCTTCTACCCCGGCCATGAACACCAGTGGAAACTCCAGGCCCTTGGCCGAATGCAGGGTCATCAGCTGGACACTGTCCTCATCGGCATCGGCCTGGGATTCGCCGGCGTCCAGAGCGGCCTGGGTGATGAATTCCGCCAGCGGGTCCACGCCCTCTTCCACCTCGAAGTCCGACAGGGCGCTGACCAGTTCTTCCAGGTTCTCCACCCGGGCCTGGCCTTTCTCGCCTTTTTCACTGGCGTGATAGTCCTTCAGCCCGCTCACCTCGATCGCCTGTTTCATCAGTCCCTGCAGGGAGGAATGATCCACCATCTCCGACAGGCCGTTGATGATGTCCAGGAACGACCGCAAACCGGTTTTCGCCCGTCCCTTTACCTGACCCGCCGCCAGCAGCCGCTCGGCGGATTCCCACAGGGAAATGCCCTGGTCGGTGGCGTATTCCCTCAGTTCCGCCAGACTCTTGGCACCGATGCCTCGAGTGGGCACGTTCACCACCCGCTCGAAAGCGGCATCGTCCCGGTGATAATGCACCAGACGCAGATAGGCCAGAGCGTTGCGGATTTCCTGGCGATCATAGAATCGCAGGCCACCATAGACCCGGTAGGGAATCCCCTGGCGCATCAGTGCTTCTTCCAGCACCCGGGACTGGGCGTTGGAGCGGTAGAGGATCGCCACTTCGCTGCGCAGGTTGCCCTGGTCCACCCAGGCACTGATGGAATCGGCGATATAGTTGGCCTCATCCTGTTCGTTGAACGCGGCGTACAGGCTGATCGGCTCGCCCTCGGGCCCGTCGGTCCACAATTCCTTGCCAAGCCGCCCCTGGTTGTTGGCAATCACCGCGTTGGCGGCCTTGAGGATGGTCCGGGTTGAGCGGTAATTCTGTTCCAGCCGTACCAACCGGGCGTTGGGAAAATCCCGCTGGTACTGCTGAATGTTCTCGATCCTGGCACCACGCCAGCCGTAAATGGACTGGTCGTCATCGCCCACCACCGTCAACGGCACCCGGTTGCCGGCCAATACCTGCAGCCAGGCGTACTGGATGGTGTTGGTGTCCTGGAACTCATCCACCAGCATATGCTGGAAGCGCTGCTGGTAGTGAGCCAGAAGCTCTGGCTTGTGCAGCCAGAGTTCATGGGAACGCAGCAGCAATTCGCCGAAATCCACCAGCCCACCCTGCTGACACAGTTTCTCGTACTGTCGGTAGATTTTCAGCATGGTGGAGGTGAAGTGGTCGCCGGGATTCTCCTGGATGTGGTCCGCCCGCAGGCCTTCATCCTTCTGGCTGTTGATGAACCACCGGGCCTGCTTCGGTGGCCACCGGCTCTCGTCAATCCGGTTCTCCCGCATCACCCGCTTGATCAGCCGCAGCTGGTCGTCACTGTCCAGTACCTGGAAGTTCTCCGGCAGACCGGCATCCTGCCAGTGCGCCCGCAGCAAACGGTGGGCAATTCCGTGGAAGGTCCCGATCCACAGTCCCCGGGTCGGGATCTGCATCATCTGCTCAACCCGGTAGCGCATCTCCTTCGCCGCCTTGTTGGTGAAGGTCACCGCCAGGATAGCCGTCGGCGGCACCCGGTCCACCGTCATCAGCCAGGCAATCCGGTGCACCAGTACCCGGGTCTTGCCACTGCCGGCGCCGGCCAATACGAGCAGGTGGTCATTCCGGGCGGTGACAGCTTCACGCTGGGCATCGTTCAGGGGGTCGATGATGTGGGAGACGTCCATAGAGATTCGGTTCGCTACTGGTTAAATAAACAGGTCTGGAAGTATAACAGGGTATGGCGGGGCTTGTCGGGCCTGGGATAGCCCTCGTTGTACAGGGGGAACGCACGAGGGCGGGACCCCTTCCAGGACACGCTACAAGCACGTCCCTGTGCGCTTGACTGTGGCCATCCTTGGCCACAGACAGTCCTGGAAGGGGCCCCGCCCTCGCGCTATTCGCGCTTGGGAGAGGGCTTTTCGTCAAAAGCCTCTGGGGACGGTTTGCGGCTCCACAAACTCGAACAGGCCCTCGAGGCCACCCTCGCGGCCGATACCGGACGCTTTCATGCCACCGAATGGCGCTTCCGGGGTCGGGCCGGTGCCGGTGTTCCAGCCGACGTGGCCAAACCGGAGGCCGGCGGCGACGCGCTGGGCGCGGTCAGCGTCTGCCGTGAACACATAGGAGGCCAGGCCGAATTCGGTGTCGTTACCGGCGTCGATGACTTCCTCTTCGGTCCGGAACAGGGCCATGGGTACCAGCGGGCCGAAGGTTTCTTCCTGGTAGCAGCACATATCCCGGTTTACGCCCTGTACCACTGTGGGCGGGAAGAACAGGCCATCAGTCAATTCATCGGGCTGTTTGCCGGCGACCAGTTTCGCGCCTTTCTCCAGGGCATCCTCAAGATGGCGCTTGACCTTATCGAAACCAGCCTGATTGATCAGCGGGCCCAGATCCACATCGCCATTAATACCATCACCGACGGTCATCTTGTTGACCCGCCCGGCCAGCTTTTCACCGAAGGCATCGGCCACTTTCTCGTGCACGAAGATCCGGTTGGCGCAGACGCAGGTCTGGCCGCCGCCACGGAATTTGTTGGCAATGAGATTGTCCGCTGCAGCATCCAGGTCAGCGTCTTCAAATACGATGAACGGAGCGTTGCCACCCAACTCCAGGGCCAGTTTCTTGACCTGGTCGGCGGTGTCGACGATGAGTTTGCGGCCCACTTCGGTGGAACCGGTGAAGCTGAGCATGGGCACGTCCGGGCTTTCGCACAGGACCTTACCGATCACACTGGCCTTGCCCATTACCAGGTTGACCATGCCGTCGGGCATATCGGTGTGTTTGTCCATCAGACTGAACAGGGCAATCATGGTCAGCGGGGTTTCGCTGGCCGGTTTGATGACCGACGGGCAGCCCGCCGCCAGCGCCGCAGAAAGCTTTTTGGCGATCATGCCAATGGGGAAGTTCCAGGGCGTAATCAGGCCGGTGACGCCGATAGGCCGGTAATGGACGGTCCAGGTGCAACCCTTCGGCTTCTCCGGGATGGTGTGCGCGTCCAGAGCCTGAATATGCTTAGAACAATAATCGAAGAAGCCAGCGGCATAATCTACTTCACCCTGGGCCTCCTGCAGCGGTTTACCGTGTTCCATGCAGAGAATGCGGCCCACCTCTTCCTTGTTGGCCTTGAGCGCGTCCCGGATGTCTTCCAGCCATTTTCGGCGGGTTTCAAGGGAATAGGGGCTGGTGAGCTTCAGGGCCGATTTGCCGGCAGCCACGGCAGCCTGGACATCGCGCTCCGGCATCGACGGTACTTGCGCGATGACTTCGCCGGTCGCCGGATTGTAGACATCAAAAGTGTTACCTTCGGCGTTGTCTGTCCAGCGACCGCCAATGTAGCCAGTCAGCTTTTCCAACAGGGGTGACTCGATCATCTCGGCTCCTCTTTCGGTATCTGGCGGCGCCCCTTCCGGGACGGCATTGCGTCAGTGGCTCATGTCTTTCATAGTGAGTGTTGTAGCGTAGCCTGTAAAGTCAAGGGCGGGCTTTTGAACATCCTCCCACTGCGCCTATACTCGGACCATTACCATTCCAGGAGGCCGGACAATGAAAGCGTTTTTCCACCCCGCACAGGACCAGCATATTCCCCGGACCTACTTTACCCGCGGGCAGATGCGTCAGCCGCAGGAAGTGCCGGATCGTACGGGTCAAATGCTGGATGGCCTGAAGGAGATGGGCATTCCGATTCTGCAACCGGCAGACCAGGGTGCCGGGCCGATATCGAAGGTTCATGATCTGGGCTATCTTCGCTTTCTGGAGTCCGCCCACCGACGGTGGAAACAGATGGATGACTGGGGTGACGAGGTGATCTCGAACATTTTCGTCCGCTCGCCCAATCACCTGACCGGCATTCTCGCCGAGGCGGCCCGCTACCAGGCCGATGGCAGCTGTCCGATTGGTGAAAACACCTGGCATGCGGCCTACTGGTCCGCCCAGAGTGCCCTGGGTGCCGCCGATGCCCTGATTGCCGGCGACAGGACGTCCTATGCGGTATGCCGGCCACCCGGGCATCACGCGCGCCGGGACGCCGCCGGTGGTTTTTGCTACCTGAACAACGCCGCCATTGCCGCCGAACACATGAAATCCCGGTTCCCGAAAATCGTGATTCTGGATACCGATATGCACCATGGCCAGGGTATCCAGGAAATCTTCTATGACCGCAGCGATGTCCTGTATATCTCCATTCACGGCGACCCCACCAACTTCTATCCGGTGGTCAGCGGCTTCGAGAACGAGCGTGGCGAGGGCGAAGGCTACGGCTACAACATCAACATGCCCATGCCCCACGGCTCCAGTGAGGAGGATTTCTTCGCCAGAGTGGAAGAGGCTCTGGCCGCCATCAAACTGTTCCAGCCTGATGCCCTGATCCTCACTCTGGGCTTTGACATCTACAAGAACGACCCCCAGGCCAAGGTATCGGTATCCTCGGAGGGCTTCCATCGGCTCAGCACCCACATCCGCCAGTCGGGCCTGCCCGCGCTGATTGTCCAGGAGGGCGGTTACGACCTGGAGGCCCTCAGCACCAACGTGCAGCAGTTTTTCCGGGGCCTGGAAGGCTGAGGCTCACCGGTTACGAAGCCGGGGCATAAACCTTGATGTTGTCGTGCCCCTCGGCCTTCAGGTGGCCGGCGTGCATCCGGCTCATGGTGCCGCGGTCACAGTACAGCAGATACTGGCGGCTCTGCGGCAGCTCCTCGATCTGCTGGTTGAGTTCATAGAACGGGATCTTCAGGATCTGGTTGTTGGTCAGATCCAGCGGTGACCGTTCCTCTTCCGCCGGATGGCGCACGTCGATAATGACGTCGTTCACCGCCGGCGTTTCCACCAGCTCCACTTCTTCCGGCGTAACGGTGGTTTCCAGCAGACGGTTGACCGGGGTTTCGGTCCGCTCCCCGATGGCACGGGCCAGTACCCCGGCGTCCATGTTTGCCTCATCGGCCTCGACCCGGTACAGCCTGGCCCGGGTGGCCGGCTTCCGGGAAATCACGCCACAGTATTCCGGCATGTTGCGGGCGAAAGGCTCGGTGCCGATGTCATGGGCAATACGGATGATTTCCTGCTTGTCCATGGCGATCAGCGGGCGCAGCACCACTTCCTCGCTGGCCCGGTCCACCACGTTCAGATTCGACAGGGTCTGGCTCGATACCTGGGCCACCGCATCTCCCATCACCAACCCGGCAACGTTGAGGTCACGGGCAATTTCGGCCGCCGCCTTGAGCATCTGACGCTTGAGCACCACGCCCCAGTGGCGGTTGTTCACCGAGCGCATGATCTCCGCCACCACGCCCTCAAACGGCACGGAAATGAACTTCACGTTGTGGGAGGCGCCATAGCGCTCCCACAGGTAATGAACCACCTGGCGCACGCCAACCTCGTGAGCGGTGCCGCCAAGGTTGAAGAACAGGAAGTGGCTGCGCAGACCACGGCGCATCATCAGGTAGGCCGCCACGGAGGAGTCATAGCCGCCCGAAATCAGGGTCATGACGGTTTCCACGGAGCCCAGCGGGTAGCCGCCCAGGCCCTGATGCTTGCGCCGGGCGAGGTGAAAACCGCCCTCCTTGACTTCGATCCGGACCTCCACCTGCGGCGATTTCAGATCGACACCGGCGGTATCGAAAGCTTGGCACAGCGCCGCTCCCACCGAACGCTCGATATCGATGGACCGGAAGTCGTGGCGGCCCAGGCGTTTGGCACGCACAGCGAAGGTCCTGCCATCCAGGCGGCCAGCAAAGGCGGCGACCGCCTTTTCACCGATATCCTCCAGGGACCGGAGGGGATACACAGAGATTTCCTGGATGCTGGAAATGCCCGGGATGCGCAACAGGATATCGATAACCGGGCTATAGAGCCCCCGGTCATCAGGGACATCCACATCCACCCGGTCCCAGCTGCTCTCCACAGCAATGTCGTGGTCGAGCCGGGCCAGGAGCTTGCGAATGTTCTGACGGAGTTGTTTCATCTGCTGCCGGCGAACGGGCTTACTTTTGATGGCAACTTCCGGAGCGGGACGTATCAGTAATTTCATAGATCGGAGTCATGTCGGGTGGCGTACAAAGAGGAAAGCGCTTAGTGTACCGTTTTGTCTGAATGCCTCAAAATCAGGCCTTGCCGAAACCTTCAGGAGTTTCACCGTTAAATGACAGAACCCACGATGAATGCCCTCGTTTCTCCGGAGGGTGCCCTCGAGATTCTATCCAATCACGAAGTAAGCCGTCTCAAGGACCGGAGTGAGGGCGGTCTTTACCAGCTGTTCCGCCAGTGCGCCCTTGCAGTGTTGAACACCGGCGTGGAGACCGACGACTGTAAGGCCCTGATGGAGGCCCACGCCGATTTCGATGTAAGGCTGGTGCCCCAGCCCCGCGGCTTGAAGCTGGAACTGGTCAATGCCCCCGGTCATGCCTTTGTCGATGGCGAAATGCTGCGGGCGATCCGCGAGCACTTATTCTCAGTGCTTCGGGATATCGTGTACACCCACTCCATCCCCCAGACCATTGCCGGGTTCCGCCGGGATAATCCCGAAGACATCACCAACCTGGTGTTTCACATCCTGCGCAACGCCGGCGTGCTGGAAGCCGGGCGCCAGCCGGATTTGGTGGTGTGCTGGGGCGGTCACTCCATCAGCCGTGCGGAGTACCAGTACAGCAAGGAAGTCGGCCACCAGCTGGGCCTGCGCGGACTGAGCATCATTACCGGCTGCGGCCC
>JAXHVJ010000199.1:0-1017 GCA_034189235.1 Pseudomonadota bacterium | reverse complement strand
TCACGATGGGTCAACCGATTCCGTATTTTGTGCTTTCGCTTTTCGCAGTGATTCCCCCTTCAGATTGAGTCGGTGAGCGCCGTGCAGGAGCCGATCCAGGATGGCGTCGGCGAGCGTGGCGGAGCCGATGTAGTCGTGCCAGTGTTCGGTTGGTAACTGGCTCGCTATGAGCGTTGAGCCTCGCCCGTGCCGGTCTTCGATTACTTCCATCAGGTCTTGCCGTTGTTGTGCCGTCACCTTCTGCATGCCCCAGTCGTCCAGGATCAGCAGGTCGGTCTTCAGCAACTGGTTCATCAGCCGTGCGTAGCTGCCATCGCCGTGGGCGATGCGTACCTGCTCGAACAGGCGCGGCACGCGCAAGTAGCGAACCGAGAGCCCTTGCCGGCAGGCCTGGTTGCCCAGGGCGCAGGCCAGCCAGGTCTTGCCGCAACCGGTCGGGCCGGTGATGCACAGGTTCAGGGATTGGCGGATCCAGTCACAGCTTGCCAGCCCCGCCATGCGGGAGCGCTCCAGCCCCCGTGGATGGCGGTAATCGACGTCTTCCACGCAGGCCGGGACCCGCAACCGGGCAGCCTTCAGCAGCCGATCCAGACGGCGATTTTCACGATGTAGCACCTCCCGGTCGATCAGCAAGGCCAGGCGTTCCTCGAACGCCAGGTCGTGGGTGTCGGGCTGTGCCCGCTGCTGTTCCAGGGCATCGCACATGCCGGTCAGCTTGAGCTGTCGCAAGGTATCGAGGGTGTTTTGAGTCAGCATCAGTTTCTCCGGGATCAGTGGTAGTAGTGGGGACCGCGAACGTTGGTGTGAACAGGCAGATCGGCCAGTTCCGGTTCTTCCTCGGCCAGGGGTAACGGGAGCTGATCCAGCCCCTGCTTCAGGATTGAACTGATGCTCTGATAGCTGGCCGAGTTGATGGCCAGTGCTCGGCTACAAGCCTGCTCCAGGCGGTCACGGCTGTAGCGGCGACTGAGGTTCAGCAGACCCAGGCATGCTCGGTAGCCATGTTCGGGATGAGGA
>JAXHVJ010000198.1:0-1047 GCA_034189235.1 Pseudomonadota bacterium | reverse complement strand
TTGCCCTGGCCAGGCTGATTGTTCATCATGCCCTGCCCCTGATTACCACCCATCATGGCGCCGGAACCTCCCATCATTCCCGGGCCCATCATGCCTCGGTGCATCAAATCCATCTGGTCTTCCATTGCCTCCCAGTGGTCTTCGAGGAAGCGCTGACGCTCCTCCGGTGATCCGGCCCCGGGCATCTGCTGCATGAATCCGTTCATGCGAGACCAGTTTTGCTGCATTTGCTGCACCTGGTCCTGGTCCATCATCATTCCGGGACCATGGCCCTGCCAGTTACCTTGCTCGCCATGAGCAAACGCCCAGACAGGAGCGACCGCCAGTATGGTGCATGCTGCAAACTTCTTTATTGAAACCATCTTCATTCTCCATTACGTGGGTTCAAAGCACTCACCCCCATTTAACGCTCAAGAGCTGAATTCAAACTGAATTTCCTAGTGTCCCGTCACCAGCCAAGCCTCTGGCTCTCCAAAGGTAGTAACCCACAGGAATTACCAACAGAGCCAGAATCCCAGCACTGATCATCCCGCCAACCATCGGTGCAGTAATCCTCCCCATGACTACTGCACCCGGCGCCGAAAAACCCAGAGGGATACCAGAAACAGGGTGACACCGATTGCCAGCATGGCCAGAGCCTCATCCCAGAGAACCGTCAGACCGGCGCCCTTGAGGAAAATACCGACGGTGATATCCATGTAATAACGCAGTGGACTCAGCAGGGAGAGGCTTTGCAGGAAAGCCGGCATCGCTTCTACCGGCGTCAGACTGCCCGACAGGAACATCAGCGGGAAAAGTCCGAAAAAGGAGAGCAGCAACGCCTGCTGAAGGGTCCGGCTGTAGGCGGCAATCAGTACGCCCAGCGCAATCGCACTGAGCAAAAAGATGGCGGTCAGCACCAGAAATAAAAGCAGACTGCCCTGAAGGGGCACATCAAACACTCTGACAATCACCAGGCTCGGGAAGATAGACAGCACGCCCATGATCAGCGTCGGTGTGACCTTGGCCAGGAACAGCTCCAGGGTGGAAATGGGCGTTACCAGCAGC
>JAXHVJ010000197.1:0-1057 GCA_034189235.1 Pseudomonadota bacterium | reverse complement strand
CCAGCAGGTGACCGACTGGCACCAGCGTGAACCGAAATAAGCCCGACAGAGGAGACGAACACATGCAGTGGGATATCGTGATCGGGCTGGAAATTCACGTTCAGCTCGCCACCCGGAGCAAGATCTTTTCCGGCTCCGGCACCGCCTACGGTGCCGAGCCCAACACCCAGGCCAATGCCGTTGACCTGGCCATGCCCGGCACCCTGCCGGTGCCGAATGAGAACGCCTTCCGCTACGCGGTGATGTTCGGCCTGGCGGTAAACGCCGGGATCGGCCGCCGCTCCATGTTCGAGCGCAAGAACTACTTCTACCCGGACCTTCCCAAGGGCTACCAGACCACCCAGCTGGAGCGCCCGATTGTCGGCCCGGGATACGTGGACATTGACCTGGCCAGCGGCGAAAGCAAACGCGTGCGCATTCACCACGCCCACCTGGAGGAGGACGCCGGCAAGTCCCTGCACGAGGACTACCACGGCATGTCCGGCATCGACCTGAACCGCGCCGGCACGCCGCTGATCGAGGTGGTCACCGAGCCGGACATGACCAACGCTGAAGAAGCCGTGGCCTTTGCCCGCAAGCTGCACAGCATCGTGACGTCACTGGGTATCTGTGACGGCGACATGTCCCAGGGCTCCATGCGTTTCGACGTCAATATCTCATTGAAGCCCAAAGGCTCCGAAGCGCTGGGCACCCGTACCGAGACCAAGAACCTGAACTCTTTCCGGTTCATGGAGCAGGCCATCGCCCACGAGGTGGCGCGGCAGATGGACATTCTGGAAGACGGCGGCCGCATCATTCAGGAAACCCGCCTGTACAACGGCGACCGGGACGAGTCCCGCTCCATGCGCACCAAGGAAGAGGCCAACGACTACCGTTACTTCCCCTGCCCGGACCTGCTGCCGGTGTTGATCGATGACGACTTCATCGAAGACGCCCGCAGCCGCCTGCCGGAGCTGCCGGACGCCCGCAAGGCGCGTTTCAGGGAGCAGTATGGCCTGAACGACTACGACGCTGGCCTGCTGTCCGGTGACGCGAAACTGGCCGCGTTCTTTGAGGA
>JAXHVJ010000196.1:0-1059 GCA_034189235.1 Pseudomonadota bacterium | reverse complement strand
GGAACCAGAGCACCGAATGAGCCGAAACAGACCGATGTTTACGCCGAATTGCCCCGCGACCTGAACACCCGATTAGCCACTAAAACTGTTGCCGGACTGAAGGCTGTTTTCTGCTCAATGACAACTGCAAAACCTGACCCCAACACCGAACTAAAGAGCGCCGGAGCCAGGCATTTAACGCAGAGCTTACCGGCGCGACGAAGGAGCGTCCGGTACAGCACCTTGTTCGGCGGCCGACGAGGCAAGCTGCAGCCCCGACAACACATCGTCTAGGAAGTTGTACAGCAACCGGTCCAACTCCCATCCGTTGAGGTCAGCCTGCTCAGCCACGCCCAAGTAGAAATCCTCATGCTCCGAGTAGGAAGGAAACGACAGGCCTAGCCAATCCGACACCGACTTAATTCGGGCATCGACCGCGATACTGTCCCGGAAGTCCTCGTGATACACGTCCATCATGATGTTCCGGGCGTACTTGTCTCCAATCCCTGGCATCTCCTTTAGCCATCGAATCTTTGATTCTCGGCCAGGCTGAGCGAGCAACTGATTCTTGGCGTTCTCCGGCCCACCCATATCCCGAATGCGGTCGAAGCATCCCACAATGAAATCACCCTTGCGGTCCGGCATCCGCACCTTGGCAGCCCGGCATACTTCACGCGCCTCCCGAAGCCGGTCACCGTCGGGAAGATCCAAGAGGGCCGAGTAGGTGATGCGACTATAGTTGTCTCGGTTCCCGATCAGCCCGTGCCACCCAGCAGATCGACCCATCGTGGCGAAGCTCTGGAGCAAGTAGTGCCAGAGAAAGTCTGGGCGATCAATGTCGGCATGGTTCTCCTTGTGCCGATCCAGATCAGCCCGCTTTTCGTCCGCGAGCCGCCGAACCACTGCAACGAGTTGAACTGGGGCGGCATTTATATCCATAGATGACTCCTTGGCCTTTGACGCCCAACGCCAGCAATAAACGGCGGCCCGACAGGGACGTCCGGTGGAGGCCGCAGGCCGGAACGAATTTAATTGCCTTGTTAATGGCCGTTCACCACCCTGGTTGCGCCTGACACCCAA
>JAXHVJ010000195.1:0-1098 GCA_034189235.1 Pseudomonadota bacterium | reverse complement strand
CGGAGGAAAGAGTGCCTGTCCATGTTCAGTCTGTTAATCGATGGTGATGCCGACTCTGGCAATGTGGTCCAGGAGATCGGGGTTTTCTATCTGGTGCTCAAGCGCCAGGTCGACTTTCCAGGGGAGAAGCAGGTCGTCGATTTCCTGCTCGATGGCGTTGAACTGTGACCAGGAAAGTCGCGGAGCATTGAGGACGATATCGATGTCTGAGTTGTGGCGGTAGTTACCTTTAGCGCGCGAACCATACAGAGTGATTTTCCGGACAGCGGGATACTTGCGGATAACCGCCAGAAGCCGTTCCATTACATACGGGGGCAGGCCAAATTTGTCGACGTCGGTTGAGCGGGTGTCAGGCAAGGCCATGTTTCTGCGCTTCCGCTGTCATTTTATCGTGTAGCAGGCTGAATAGTGGATGGTAGTGATCAAGGATGTTTTTCAGGATCTCTTCCGCTGTTTCCTCATTATACGTATGGGAGGTGCGGTTTCTGTCCTGCAGCATCTGCATCCATCGCTCGCCGTCGTCGACAAGCCCCGCCGCGAACGCTTCCCGGATGGCATCGCGAGAGCCCGTCACTGAGGTGCTGCCCTGCCAGCGCAAATAGTCACGGAGCAGATTCCACGCGAGCTCATAGGTGTACTCAAACCCCTGTATGAGCCCCTGCTTCTCAAGCCGGCTAAGTTCCCGGGACCGGGCGAGATCGACCCCTTCCGCCAACTGCTTGAGCGCCTTCCGGTAATTACTGAACCGCTGCAGCCAGCGTACATCCTGCTCCGTCATTCCTTTTGCTCCGCCAGATCATTCTCCCGGGATCATAACACACGGGCATTGGGGTCAGGCCCCGCGCATTTTCCGAAAAAACGACAGGGGGTCTGACCTCATCGCCAAAGGCGAGTGCCTGTCCAAGAGCAAAGGCGAGCAAGGCGAGTGCCTGTCCATGATCCCAATGATCCACATCATCCAGCTTCCAACACATACAGGAATGGATCAGTGTTTGATTTCGGATCTCAAGGCACCGACCTCTTCCACAGCTAAACCCGCAATTTCCGCAATCATCTGGTCGTTCATCTCAGTACGGTTTATCAGGTTACGGGCAGTCT
>JAXHVJ010000194.1:0-1134 GCA_034189235.1 Pseudomonadota bacterium | reverse complement strand
AATCCGCAAGATTTGGAAGGAAGCTGTAGCTGCTAACCGCCGATGTTGGACGAAGCCACTACGCGGCAGAGGCGGTCCAAATCGTCTGTAATCCTCTGAGTCCCTTCCATGTCGGGAGGGCCTCCGAGGAGAAACACCATGAATGCTCAAGACCATGCCCGATTCCAGTCCCTGTATCAACGCTACCTCACCGAACTGACCCTGCGGGGCAAGAGCGACAAGACCATCGATCTGTATGCCCGCTGTCTGCGACAGATCAGCGAGTATTTCGATACCTGTCCCGACCAGCTTGGCACCGATCAGCTCCAGCAGTATTTCAGGCACTCCTTCCGTCATGTAGCTTGATTAGTCGCTCAGCCAGTTCAGTTTCACGGTCGGTGATCATGTAACTTGTCCTCCTTGATTGCATAACGCCGCTCAGCACGCGCGGCTACGAAATGGAGGCGAAGCCGCAATGGAAAAGACGTCGCCGTGCCTGCGTTGGTTATGTGCTGTGAGCGACGTTCGGAAATCTCTCGGGATGCTCAATAATTTCCTCCGTCAGGTCTACACCAAGATCAGGCCAGTAGAAGTGTCCGGGCGACTGCTCCTCAACGTTCACGATTGCACGGACAGGCTGCTCCTTAAACCACGGAAAACTGTTATACGGCATGAATAACTCACGGTCGTGTGCCAGAAGCCAGACGCCGTGTGTAGAGATATTCGTCACCTCAACTGCTGAAGTGCTGTTTCCAAGCGCTGACAAGCTCATCGCGGTGATCCTCCACCAGTGATTCGATTTCTTTCAACTGCTGCCGGCTATAGTCGCAGTTTTTAGCAAGCTCAAGATCGGGTTCAAGCCAGAATTTGGCCTCACCATCGCCTGATACTACATGAACATGCATCCGAGACCCTTCTCGGGAAAAATCGAGTAGGGTGAGGCGTCGCCGCCTCATCCCTCTCACAGAACCGTACATGAACCTCTCGATTCATACGGCTCGTGTTATCCAACCGTTACCCGTGATCCTGCCCAATGTGCAAACAGCATCGGACATCGCCGACGTAGTCCGTTTACCCTACGGGCCGCCTGTAACAGACCCCTGAGCTTCCGATACTTGCCCATGGCCTATCGGCTGAGCCGCAGATCGAAATGAA